>NZ_BAAHNZ010000004.1:0-142410 GCF_054655215.1 Hominimerdicola intestinalis | reverse complement strand
AGCCTCCGTATCTGCAATATACATATATTGTATAATACAGAAGCAAACTTGTCAAAAAGTAGATAATTTTCAGCCGAAACAAATTATTAAAACGGCATTATTAATTTGTTGCTTATGGATAAAAGAGGAATGCGTTAATTGTATAATTTGACATGATTTTGATATTTTATCTGAAAGTCAAACGGGGCTTTTAATCTATTTACCGAAAATTTACAAAATAAAGCTCTTATTTCGTCCTCGTTTGTTGCTTAAAAATTTGTCAAAAGGGCGGTTCATTTTTAAGAATTTTGAGTTCTTTCATAGGACTTACATCACCGTTATAGTCACAATCATCAATTATTTCTAAGGCTTTAAGTCCATTCAAGATATGTACGATTTTTTTATCGTTGTCTGAAAAGTGTCACAGTGACACACTTATTCTTCTGCCTTATGTACCGATTGTTTAATCTTATCCTCATTGAAATCATTTTTTAAATATTCCACAATTTCAGCAATAAGATATTTTTTACTTACTTTCAAAGCATACTCTTCCAACTTCGGACACTTTAGTAAGATTAACTTAAACATCTCAATATCGCGTTTTAAGATTGCAAGACGTATTTCTTTTTTGCCGATTTTCAAGCCTGGGAAATCGGCAAAAAGCAATCTAAGTATATCTCTGCCGTCATAAAGAATCGCCCGCCGTATATGTGCCGCACCTGGTACAGCTCCGCAGGTAATACAAGCCTGTACAGTCTTAATATCATTATTTAGGCAGGCTGCAAGAAGCTTTTTCTGAACCCTGCGCAGCGGCTTTGTTTTCTTTTTAATTTCACTACTTTTGCCGTCATCGGGAACATTACTTGAAATGACCGCCTCGGGTTCGCCAGGCTCGGCTGGTTCCGGGATCTCAGCCGTTATATATACCTTCTCAGCTGTTGTTACATCTTCTTCAGGTTCCGGTATAAAGTCCTCTCCCTCAGCTTCGGGTATTTCGCCGAACAGCTTTTCATACTCATCAATTTGCTCATAATCTATAAGCAGATTCATTGCCTGCTGTTTTGTTAGCGGTATTATCTTGTATTCATATTCAAGCTTTTTCTCCCGCTGCAGCATATGCAGGCAAAAGAATTTATACTTGCGGTTGCGGTAAAGCTCTCCTTTTTCGTATTCGTTAAGCATATAAGACATAACCATTACTGCGGTTTCCGTATCGTATTTAAACCCGTCAATTATCGTTTTCATTCGGTTATCTCCATTCATCTGAATATTGAAAAAGAAAAACTTTCTGAGCTTTTATGTAAGACGCAAGATTCTTAATCTCGTCTACAAATGATATATTAGTACCTGGACTGCGTATACAAAATATCCCGCAGGCTGCTGAACCTACTATAAAAACGACCATTGAAGCCAACAGGTTATTGAAGTAAATATACAGTACGATCGATAAAACCAGTACAACAAAACTTCCTTTAATTGTTCGGCGCATTTCTTTTTTACCTAAGCCGGGAGTGTATTCTTTTTCAACGGATACGTCAACCGGAAAATAGCATTTATTTTCATTCAATTTTTTCACCTCCGGGTGCGGCATAATGCCGCACCATTAATTAGTTATAGTAACGCAGGACAAGATCCTTAATTATACCCACGCAGGACGCTAAGACTGCGAACTTGATCGTATTAACGATCTTACCCTTAATAGCTCTTTCATCATCTTTGTTAGAGATCATAGAAATTGCAAGTATCGCAATTCTTAGCGCTGACCCTATAGGAATAAGTATCAGTATTCCGTTTATTATATTTGATATAGTCATATGCACATCGCCTTACTACTTTTTAAAGTGTCTAAATACGCTTTTAATACTGCGGATCATATTACCGCCATAATATGCCTTCATCATAAGATTACCTCCTCCCTGTGACGGGATCATAAAGTCACCCAGCATTTTTGGACTTCTTAAACTCGTCCAAAGGCAGATAGTCCCAAGAAATGCCGCACTTAAAAGGTTATTGTTGTGAAATCCTGATATTAATATTGAAAAACCAAGTTGTGTAAGCGTTATCTGTACAAGTATAGTTACCATGACCTTTGAGATACTCATAACATATGATTTGAAAATGCCTTTATCTGAGTTAATAAGTCCTATTGAGCATATAGGCATTGCAATTTTTAAGATCCATAGTTCAAATCCATAGCCCAGACATTTAATATATATTATCCAGAAGAAAATAGTGAAAATTACTACTATAGCAAAGCTCGTCAGTTCTTCTGCCAGCGATTCTTCTGTCCATGTCGAAAAGTAATCTACAAATCCATCCCAATCATAATCTGTTCCTAAAGAGCTTTGAACTGCTGTCAGAGCCTTACCGGAGAGATCTGATATAATTTCTGCAAACCAATTCAAAACAGTGTTACCGCAGACAGCTATTACCAAGCCTTTTATAAAAAGTGCCAGAAAATTGATAGGATCGCTTTCTGCGTCACCGTCTGTGTATAATACATATGTTTGGAATCCCTTTACTAAAAAGAGAAGCATTAGCAGGGAGATCCCTATTGAAGCAAATACATTCATTAGAGATTCCGTTACTGAAGAATTTGTAGTTTCGGAAATAAATGCGTCAACTCTAAATGAATTATATGCAAGATCTTCAAGGCAGTTCTGTAAATTTTCAAGCAGTACCGGAGCTATAAGTCCGAGTATAAAACATATAGCTATAGAAACTAATCCAGCCAAAGCGTTCACCCCATTTCCATATCAGGCTCTTGCTGAAGCAAGCTGTCCCAACTCTGATAATTGTAATTCTGATCAAGCTGCGGTTTTAATTCAGCGCTGTTACCCTGATCATTAGCGCTGCTCTGAGTTTTAACCGCCGACATTTTCTCTGCCTCAGCCCGCTGTACATGAGCATAATACGCTTTAAGTATAGTGCTGCATATTATGCTCCTTGCCTCCGGAGTTATCGGATGTGCAATATCCCTATACTGGGTTTTTCCATCTTTGTCCACATAAGACTGCTGCGGCATAATAGCCTTAAGTTCACCATTTTTGTCCGGCATTATCTTGAAGCCCTCGATTGTAAAAACATTGTCTATCGTAATTCTGGCAAGAGCCTTCAGGTTCATATCCGGTTTATTAAAACAGCGGTCTATAGATACCTTTATTTTCATATAAAGCTCCTTACTTATAGTAGGCAAGCACCAGATTTATCAGCGTACTTGCGACCTCTGCAATAACGACACTGATTATTGTCGTTTTTGTTCTTTCCGACCATTCTTTTTTGTCCTGCTGATCAGCTCCGCTTTTACGGATCTGAAAGTATATTATAAAAACCGTACCAATAGGTATAGCCAGTATCTGTATCCATTTAAGCACGTCATCTATAAGCTTTTCAGTACCTGTTGCGATTTTGGAATCCTGGAACGAAGCGAATGCAGACTGAGCGAAAATCACCGCTGAAAAAGCGGTCAGGACAAATGATAAAAGCGTTCTTTTCAATTTGTTTTTCTTCATAATAGTTACTCCTTTATAATCTTTTTTGTTTTTTCAAGCTTTGTATTTTAAATTTATTGAAGTTTGCGGTTACCCACATACCGTCATACTCCGGCGGTTTGTCTACATCTTTAAGCTTAGGTCTCTGCGACTGCCGCAAAGCCCTGACTTTTTCGTTATGCTTCTTATTTCCCAAGCCGAGCATTGTGTTAAAAGCCCATTTACTTAGATCAGGCGAGTTTGTGATCTTGCAGCCATTTTCTCCGATAACAAGCATATACGGTCTTTTCAGCCGTTTTAGTTCGTCCGGGAAAAGCAGATTGCGTTCCGATAGGTTCATTGACGATGAGCCGCCGCTGTACTTGCCGCTGTTGGAGGACAGTGAATAGCTTGATGTCGTGTATTTGCCTAAGCTGTCCGATATTGGCTTGTTGGTTCCGGAATCGTCTGTGGATTTTAGGTATATCTGATTTGTACAGTTGCCCTTGATTATTTCGCAGATGTTATCGTTGTACTTCTCTTTCAGCTGAGCATAGCTCTGTAGGAACAGATTGTATATAATGCCCTTGGATCGTCCTACCGTTAACATCATATTAAAATCAGGAAATGCCGAAAAATTACCGAACTCGTCCAGATCAAAGTGAACTCTGCGAGGCAGTCGACCGGATCCTAAAACGTTGTTGCTGTAATCGTCCAGCGCTTCATATATTTGCGCAACGAGTAGAGATACGAGCGGATAAAACGTTGTTTTGCTCTCCGGCAGGATTACAAACATAGCTGTCCTTTTTGTCGCAAGGTCGGTAAGCTTGAAATCCGAATTACTGCAAATGTGATAGAGCTGGCGGTCGGTAAATACCGTAAGAGCCGTACACGCAGATGTGTAAAAGCTTCCTCGGGTTTTGCTCGGCGCAACGTTTGCCTGAGCAAAGATAAGGTTTGCCGGATGATCTTCACCTGCAACCTTCAGATATTCATTAAGCAGCAACCCCTTTCCTCCCGGACGTTCAGCGCACATCCTTGTAAGCCATTCGTAGACATAACATAGATTCTGGTTCTGAGGCTTATCCATATTGTCATATGTACAGGCCATAATACCGGCTGCCAGTACAGCAACCTTGCCGTCGTGCCACAAAGGCTCAGTCTGTTCGTTTTTCTTGCCGGCGATCATTGTAGCGTAATCGCGGCACAGCTGCATTGCCTTGTTAAGATCTCCTGCTTTAAGCTTGTCAATAATAGGTTGTAAAAAGTTATATCCCATTGATTTGCTCATATCACGGTAATCAAGCACTATTGTATTTACTCCAAGACGCTTAAGCAGCCTGCACAAATATTGATATAGCTCTCCCTTTGGGTCAGATACAAAAACCGATTCTCCGGCAAGCAGCTGACAGATTATCGACTGTATAACCAGATAACGTGATTTCCCCGAGCCGGTTGAACCTAAAACCATTGAATGAATATCGTCGGTAAGAACATTGATATATTCTTTGTGTCCTCTTTTCTTATAGCTAACAACCAAGCCTCCGCCTGTTTTTTTCAGCGGTTCGGTATCAAGTCTTTTCCGCATGTTTGCCTGCCTTTTAAGATATAGCTTCGAGTGATTATATTTGATATATATCATCCTGTGCGGCAGATTCTGAAAAAGCTTTCTTTGCCTGAGTTCTCCGTTAGATATGCGGTATTTCTTTACTTCATTTATATCCTGTTTTCCCTGCTGTAAAAGATAGCGGAAAACAGGAGCTTTTAAGTTGATCCTTACGACCGGATAATCCCCACAAAATTTTTTGTCTGAAAGGAACCATGCGGATCCATGCTGATACTGACCTAATGGCTGAGGTATCTGAATGTCAGGAGTAACGCTGTAAAGCTCTGCCCGATAATCGTCCTTTGTGTCGGAAAAGAATAATAAGTAACCCATAGCCACTACAATGAAAACCGTGCAAATGAATGTGGTCTGAGCGTCCTTTTCAGCTTTTAGTATTTCAATGCAATACCCCGGAGGGTAATATCCGAACCTGTCGGCTTGCTTTGATATAAGTAAAAAAATGCCTGGCGCTGTGAAGAAGCCTACGGCGCAGGCGATACCAAACAATATGACCAGCAGTGGTATTTTGCTTTTGTTTTTCAAATTTCCAGCCCCCTGTCCTTTCTTTGCTTTATCAGTTCTCTTATAGCTTCCTTGGATAAGTCTCCGCTCTTAGCCATAGCGTTATATTCCGCACACTTTATATTATTCTGCCTTGTAAGCCGAGCCAGATTCGCAAACGCCGCCAGGATTCCTCCGGTTATATATTCCGCCTGTCGCTGTCCGTCTACTCCGGTCTGAAGGGAATCTTCAAATTGATAGTCTTTCATGGTTTGCAGAAGAGCGTTTGCAATCATTTTGACTGCGATATTGGAATATTTTCCAGATTGATATTTCAACTCATTTTCCTTCGCCGAGTAAAACTTAAAAACCTCTATATGCGATAATACAAAATTATCAACCAACGCTTTAAGCTTATCATTGCTGTTAAGTAGCATTTTTACAAAATTATCAACCATGAGTTTGCGCTCCGGCGCAAGATCCTCATACGCCAGTCTACCTTTGTGATTCAGCACTTCCATTCTCACTCGAAGATATTCCTTCAGAATATCTTCGATATTAGGCGTGTCGAGAATATCAAAGCTGCTTAAGCCGGAAACATCAAATTGAATTACTCCGTCAAGATAATCATTCACATCATAGGTATTTATCCTCTGTAGAGTTAAGTATTCTTCAAAGCCCTTGAGAATTTCACGGCTGTCGGCTCGGAGGGCGTTTTTCGCCTCGTTCTGTGCCTTGAAAAATTCCTGAAACTCTTCCTTGTAGGTATTCTGTATCAGCTTTTCACGAGTTTTCTTGTAAAGCTCAGGGGGAAGCTTGTTCGGCTGAACTGCGTTTGAGTTATCCCACATTATTATGTGAGTATGAGGCTGTCCTTTTTTATCGTGAACTGCCGCCTCCCATTCAAGGTTTTCATATTTGATCCCTCTCTCCTTAGCTATAACCAGAACCTGCTCCTTAACGTATTTTTTCCAGTCTGCAAGAGTATTAAGTCCAAGATGAGCAGCCTGCTCTGAGGTAAAGGAAATCACATCACGGTATGTCGTCTTATACCTATCCGTAACCTCAGCTATCTTTTGCATACCTTCATCAACCGATATAACGTCTAGATATTGCCGGTTAAAGCTGCCGAACAGTGCGCTGTCTTGTTCCGGCTCTTTCCATGCCCCGGGTCGGGTAGCTATGTATTCTACATGAGCCTTATTTTTTACTGTTCGGTTTCCGTCCGTCCGTTTGTTATATCCTCTCGCCTTATATATTAATACGGCGCTACTCATCGCTTCCTCCTATTGCATTAAAATCAAACCCGTAAGGATCATTCTTAAGCCTTAGAGCTTCTTTTAGCAGCTCTGTGTTATTAAGCAAAAATCTTTCAACATCGCTGTCCTTCTGTGACATATATTTTACAGCCAAACGATTACAGCGGTTTACGATTTCAGATATATCCCCGATGTCCGATTTGTTATCCTCACTTAAAAGATTGGCAAGCTGAAGAAAATATCCTGCACCATTAATCTTACCGAGCTTAATGATAAGCTTGATAATTCTTTCAATCTGAGGATCAAGCACGCCGGATAAAACCGTCTGCATGATTTCTGAAAGAAAATCAATCTCTGACTTGTACCCCTCAAGGTTCAGACCCTTGTCTATATACCGTCTTACAAGGTCTGACACGGTAATGTGTTCGGCGGAGGCTTTTACCTCAAGCTGTTCTTTCAATTCGTCCGGCACACGAATAACTAAAGGCGTACTTTTCAATTTGTTTTCCCTCCTTTTCGTCAAGGCTTATGCTTTGACACTTGTGTATTATGTTTGTAATACATTTTTGTGTGCTGTAATACGCTTCGCAGGCTTTGCCTGCGAGATGTGCTAAGCTGTCGTATGACAGCTATTCCTGCCCTTCTGGGTTAAAATCTCGTTTCACTTCGATTTTTGCCCTTTCGGTACGCTGCTCCGCAGCTGAAAAATTTGAAAAGAAAAAAGCTCAGGCTTCCGGGGCAGGGATCGGCTCTGATTGGATTTCCGCCTGCTCTTCAGGGAAATACTCCTCGATCTTTTCAGGCGAATCATGCTGTATAAAGCATTGACAAGCTTTTACTTTGCATTGCTGCGCAAATTCCGGGTGTAGCGATCCGGTCAAATATTCGTTGAAATCCTTGAACGGAATCGGAGGTCTGGAACGGCCGATGATGTATTTCTCCTTATATTTTTCAACGTATTTTAATATCACATTCTGTCCTACGTTGTTCCAACATCGCAAATTTTTATCCCATTTGTAGAAATCGTTATCCAAACAGAAAACTATTTGCTTAATCTGCGGATTGTCGGCAAGATACTGCTTAAGAGCCAGATCGGATGTGCCGCCGAGCGCAAGCCGTGTGTCCATTTGCCAATCAAGACCTGACAGCTTACACAAGGTTGCATGGCTCATTGCGTCGATGGGTGCCTCAAATACAAAAAGACGGTCGCTTGTACCGTCTATCCTGAAGCCGTATTTTTTATCGCTGTTGAAAACCTCTCCTTTAAATGGCTCTTTACCTTCAATTTCAACCGTTCCGCGCACGCTTGCATATTTAATGTTGCCGCTGTTATCCTTGCCGCAGAAAACCACATTACGGTGTATATCCTGATATATATTGCGGTCGTACAGGCATTTATATACCACGTCTTTATCAATGCATCGTTTAGTCATCAGATACCAATATAGATTTCCGTATGTGCCGCTGAATGTTTCCGGCAGCTTTATTTTTCCTTTTGGCTTCGGCGGCTCATTATTTATGCGCAGTTCAGCGGCAGGAGTAATCCTCGCTGTTGTCAGCAGCATTCTTATGGCATCAATCTTACGATCGACGCCGCAGAATTTCATCAAAAAATCAACATTGTTACCCCGATCTTGAGTACTGTGTTGATACCACCCTAAACCATTCTGCCAGATATATAATCCACCAAATCCCTTGATGTGAAAAACATCACGCTCTGCTTTAAGCTCATATCCGTACTGCTGTGCCAGATCTATAACCGATGTTTCATACGCCGCTTTCATTTCGTCTTGAGTAAAAGGATAATTGTTTCTTTTCAATTTTTATCACTCCATTTCTTTTATCACTCCATTTCCAGATCAGGCTGCTCCGGTTCTTCTTGGAATTGTTTTATGCTCTGACTAATTTGCGAAAGCCTTGAATAGTAGTCATTGAAGCCGCTTATAACGGATCTTAAATCATGTTCTGATAAATTTCCGCGCTTAGCGATTATATCAGAACTTTTAAAGAACTCAATCTTATTACAGCGGACAAACGATTGAACCTTTAATCCGGCTGCTTTGCTTTCGGTAAGCCTAATACTGCATTTATCGTAAGCACGTTCTTTCGACGTTACTTTCAGCGCCGCAAATTCATCATTGTTTGAATTAATCAGAATACAAACCGCAGGACGCAGTTTGGCGAACCTCTCATTTTCCTCATAGTGAAAATTGACTAAATATACATCTCCTATTTCCATTGTTTTTCCTCCAAACAAAAAAGGAAGAACACCAAAAATGTTCTTCCTTTAAAAATAAATTTTAAGTTTACAGTGACGCTGACAAGTTAATTCTGCGTCCGGTCTTTCAGCAGTTCTTCAACGAGCGTATCATTTGCTGCCGCTTCATCAGCAGTTTCATCATCTTCTGACTCTGACAAAAGCATAAGCTGCATACTAAGATATTCTTTTTCAACCTTGCTCAGTTCATAGCCTTTCTGCTGTTTTGCAAGCAGCGCCGGAGCCTTATATATTTCAGGTACGCTTTCGAGTATATTTGCGCCGTTCTCCAGCACTTCCTTTTCATCTTCTGAAAGTGGAAGCCCGCCTCGAACCTTTTTGACCGCCTCAATGTACTTACTCATAAATATTTCCTCCTTGAATTTATTCGGAGCCTTGCTCCGTCCAAAAAACTGAGGCGTTATATGTATATATTATGTATCAAAAATTATACATTGTCAAGCCTCAATTGAATATTCTTCCGCCGTTTCAGCTTTCATTTCAGACACATACAGATTAACATAGCTGTCGATCTCCTGAATTGATTCGTTAAAAGCCCTGCCGGCATTTGAAAAAATTGTTTCAAGATTTTCAAATGCGTTCTTATCTCCGTTTGCCTTCGACCCCGTTTCTGATATAGCCTCTGTATATTGACGATAGCTGTCTGCAAGATGCGCCTTGCGTATATCGTTTGTTTCTATATCAAAATGAGAATTAAGCATTATGTTATATATGTCCGCTTCAACCTCGCGCTGAGCGGAAAGCTTATTTTCGGCTTCTTTTGTTCTGTGCATAAGAAAATGCCCAAGCTCATGGCATAAAGTAGAAAGCCTCTGGGTATCCTCCAGCCTGTTATTTAAACCTATACCCTTTATTTCCGAGGTATAGCAGAAGCCGCGAAGCGTTATTGAATTATCTATTTCAATTTTTATCGGACAGTCAAGCTCATTTTCGATATATGCTTTTAGTCCCTCAAATATTTCAGCGTGCTGCTCTGAGCTGTAGCCCATAGAATAGATCTGCGGATAATACTTTGACGGTATCGCCGTCTGAGAAATATCAAAGACAGTTCCCAGCCTGAACGTAAGCCCTGTTTTTGTTTCAAGCGTCCCTATTTTGGCCGCGCTTTTTTGCTGTGCTGTCGCTTCGGACATTCTGATCCATTCGTTATTGACTTTATCTACACAGATATACGTTATTTCAGCCGGCACCAAAATCTTCATACCCGTCTGACCGGCCTTTACTCCGAAATACGGAATATTGCCTTTATCGTCAAACTCGCCGTTTTCAACTGCTATTTCCTTTCCCAGCTCTTTGAACCGCGCATAGCTTCCGATAAAAGAAGCGGCTGGATTCTGAGCATAAATAAGCATGGTGTTTCTGACACTGTAATTATGGAACCTGGAACGGAACTCGGCAAGCTCAGCAAGCTTTTCCGGACTGTCGGTATAGTTAAGAGCGATATTCTCAATTTCCTTTTGCAGTTTTTCTTTCTGAAGCTGTATATCCTTGGAATGCTGCATTCTTTTTTCATTTGAGACCTTCATGCTATGCCTCCTGTGCAAGATGATCCATTATCGCTATGACTTCATCTGCCGGAAGCTCAGATATATGCTTCAGATCATCACAATCCAGAATCTCTCCTTTGACCGCGTATTCTTCCGGCATTTCATAATAGCTGATCTCGTTATTTTCATCGACTGTCAGAGCCTTTCCGTTGTACCAGCCGATTATTTCATTGTCCTTTAGCATTTTATTCACCTCTAAATATGTTGAAATCTTCAATGGCATTTGAAAAACATTCGTTTTTTATCAATGCTTCAACGATCTGCGGCAGCACTGCGATTTCTGCGTCACAGGTTGCTTTCCGTCTGCAACCCTGACTATAAAGTTGATCAAAGCTTTCTCAATCAAATTTCTGTCATTCTTGTTCACCATATTCACTCCTTTGCCTTAAAATACATATCCAGCGCTTCGGTTAGTATGCTATCATAATCAGCAACAGCAGAAACATTATGCTTTCGAAGTATTTGAGGTATTACAACCTCAGTAAGTTCAAGTGATTTCTCCACTTTTTCAGTCACAGATTTTTTACTCTTTATGTCACCAAAATATTTGGTTAGCACCTTTGGTTTCAGCGTAACGGACATTTGCTTTTCTTTTTTCAATTTTTCATCGCCTGAAATGATTTTTAAAATCTCGTTTCCGTTAGTTATATTCTTTCCGTTTTTGGTTGCATAACGCAGCCTCTGAGCTGCTTTGATCGTTATTGATAAAGTTTTATGACTGTCGTATATAATGTTAAGAGCAAAAAGAGTGTCAGCCGGCACAAACGACAGCTCATATGCGGCGGTGTATGGAATTGTGCCGTTATCAACCTTTTCAAGCAGCTGATCGGACAGCTTTGATATGCGGATCAGGCGTTGGATTTCTGCCGCAGACATACCTGTTTTTTCAGAAATATATTCTCGTGCTTCAGACTTCTGTTCAATTTGAACAGAAGTCAAATTTTCTTCGGTTTTATCGCTGTTTGCGTTACTTTTTTCAGTGAAATTTTTTGCATTTTCAGGAATGGAATAATCGAGCTGTTCAAGGCGTTCCAGCTGTGCTATCTCGTCAAGCAGATCCGTTCTCATGCCCTGAGCTTTTATACAGCTGTACCACTGTGCTATTGCCCTGGCTTTTACTGATAAAGGTATTTCCTCCAGCGACCTCTGGCACATATTTGTTTCGATTGCTATAAGCTTTGCTTCTTCTTCCGATTTCGGAATGACTACAATTGACGGTACTTCTTTTACTCCGGCCAGCTGACAAGCATGTACACGATTGTGTCCGGCAAGTATCTCGTAGTTGTTGCCCTTGAAGTCCAGCGCACGAACTATGATCGGAGTTAATACTCCCAGAGCTTTGATGGATTCAACAAGCCGGTCAAGCCGGTCTCCGCTGTACAGCGGGAAAATATGATCCCTGTAGCTTTTCAGTTTTGCCGGATCTATATATTGGATACTGTTCATAATTATCACCCTATTTCAATTTCTATTTCTTCTTCAATTATTTCTTCGATCTGCTCCTCCGGCTGAATATCAGAAACATTTGCTTCAGCTGATATTTCAGCTTCGTTCCTATTTTCAATTGATTCATTTATTATCTCTTCAACCGAATCAATGGCAATGTCAGAAACTATAACTCCGACCGCTTCCTGAGACAGCTGCTCCTTTGGAATAAATGGTTTAACTTCTTCTTCAAATTTCGTCGCCTGTTCCAGCACCCTTTGATCGCTGTAGGCTTTGTAAGCCGCCTCGGTCATAACTATGGGCTTAGTCAGATGTGCCAGATAATCCTTAAAATCTGATTTAGACAGGGGAGTAATATCATGCATATTGTGCAATTGATCGTTATCATACGACTGTATAACAATATCCGCAGATTTGGTCTTTTCGTCATAATTTGTATATAGCCTTATGACCTCATTCGGCTTTTGTTTGTTAAGTACATACATAACACGGTTGGAGTCGGGACGCTCTATACGCTCCCTTACCAGCGTATCTGATAGGTTTTCAGCCTCCTGTGCCGTTATTATTTTAGCTTTGTTAAGCATTTTGCGGCTTTCCGGTGTAGGTTTACGCCTTTTCACTTCTTTTTTCACAAATTCTATATCAGACTGCTTATTGGACTGCAAATGTGCAGCGGCTTCCGGCTTTTTAACCTCTGATTGATCGTTACCCGCAGATGTAGTCTGATCTGCCTGCTGTTCAGCAGATGTAGTCTGATCTACTTGCTGTTCAGCAGATGTAGTCTGATCTACTTGCTGTTCAGCAGATGTAGACTGATCTGCCTGCTGTTCAGCTTTATATATAAGTTGCTGTATTTCATTAATGGTTTTCTTATGGTCTTCAATCTCATCTGATCTCACCAGCCTTTCTATATATTTCTCCGGATTTTTATATGCGGATTGCAAATAACCTTTTATCTGAGCAATGTTCCGTAGATCAGTATAGCTGTCAGCTGCTATTATTTCCGTTGACAATGATTTTAGGTGCAGCTGCAATTTTTCTCCTTGCAGAGCGAATCTCTCCCAGTTTTCCTGTACATTTTCGCCGAACCTTTTTATAAATAGCGATTCGTAAAGCCATTTATATTCCTGACCGTAATAATCGGGAACGGGGAAATCCGGCATATATGTTTTTGCAAACTCTGCTTTGATCTCATCGGTAAGTAGCATATTTTCAAAATCTTCAACGGAAAGCGCAAAATCGTGTGTTTTCCCGTCAGCCGTCATTTGCATCACTACAGTTTTCACTCTTGACATCTGTGTGTGCTTTAGCTCATTTGTGATGTCACTCAGAGCGTCCTCAATAACCTTATTGTCGATTTTTACCGCTTCGTCATAGCTTCCGCATACCTTCTGTACATTTTCAGTATTTATTTCAAGTTTCAGTTCCCGCAAAGTTTTTTGTACAGACTTTACGAGATTTGGTGCAGCTATCATTAGTCCTTGATTTCTCAATGGGAATTCACTACTGCCAATAATATCTTTAATTTTATTGAAATTTACTATTTCTTCTGCTGAGGCTATCAGTTCCTTTTTGGATCTGCCGGAGAGTTGTTTTTCAAGTTGACGAGTTTCGTCGGCAAGCTTAGTACGAATATCAGGCAGAGGTTTTTCTTTCAATATTCCTCTGTTCCTCAGATAGTCAGGGATAAGGTGTATAAGATTATTAAAATGCGCTTTCGCTTCCTGCAGGGGAAGATTAAGCAATCCCTTCTGATTAAGCTCATAGAGCGGTATTGACATTCTTCCGTCCTGCTCAGGATAGCCCAGATAGTTTTCATCGTAGTCATCAGCTTTTGCCAACGCCGCCTGAGTTAATACCTGTTTTGCAAAATCCTTACCGATAATCAAAGCCCTCAATCCTTTTCCGGCTGCAAGCACAAGCTGATATATTCCGTGCGCTAGCTCGTGTCGTATTGTGACTTCGCCGTAAATTCCGGTTTCAATCGCCATTCTTTTCACTCCTTATTTTTATATCGCATAATAAAAAGACGATTGATAATTCAATCGTCTTTTCTCTACATATGATAATTTGTTCTTCCGTCTATAATCCTTACTATCTTAACGGTTTTTTCCGTATCGTAAACTAAATAGAAAACAATATAGTTGTCTACGATCAGCTTCCGGTACATACTGCCGTCACAGGCTTTGATTTTTGTTTCAACCCCTTTCAGAGGAAAGCTGCTCAAACCTAAAATTGATTTGCTTATTTGCTGAATGATTCTCTCAGCGGATCTTTCTGCGGTCAAAACATTGCAGATATATTCAAACAAGCAATCAATGTCTTCCTGCGCCTCCTCTGAAATTACTACTTTATAATTTGTAATCATATTTGTCACTCATTTTTTTGAAAAATTCATCTGCCGATACTGTATTTCCCTCTTTTAAAGAACGCTCTCCCTCAGCAAGCTTTTCAAGCAGTTCATTATAACTGGCGGCCTGAAGTCTTTTCGGTGCGTCGAGAGTTGGTCTGAACGGAAGTCCGTTTTCAATTATCGTCTGGCGGATAAACATATTTATTGCCGTTGACATATCAAGCCCCAGACTGTCGAATATCATTTTAGCATTATCCTTATCCTGTTTATCAATGCGAACGTTAATCGTTGTTTTTTCCATGTCTAACAGCTCCTTTTATTTTCTTATCTTTATTATATCATTATATCAAGCTGTTGTCAATACATTGTGCGCACATATCAATTATACATAATGCGGCATTAATTCAATCGTCTTTTTATACACATCTAATTTTGTGTCACCGTGACACTTTATACAGCTTTAAATGAGTTCCTGTCATTTTCAATTTTATCAAATACAGCTAAAATTATTTCATTAAACTGCTCATCCGTGAAATCAGCATACTTTGCATTTTTATTTCTGAGAATGTCATATATGCTATTTTCTTTTGTGTGATTTTCTCTTTCCTGATCTGCAAACAAAACGGCTCTGTATACATCTGTAGATCCGTTGGTAAGCATATAACTGATAACGAAGTTTAAGACTTTTGCAGATAGCTTGTCGTTCCTGTTATAATAATCAATAATTGCTTTCTGCTGTTCATCATTTAATTTTAATAATGTTTCAATGAATCTGATATTTATCGCCTTGTTATCAATCAAAGATGCAAAGCCGGGGTGTAAGCGAGCAATATTTGCGTACCGGTACATTGACTTTTTAGATATGTTAAACATATCGCATATATCCTTTATGGTTTTTTCTCTTGAAAACGCCTGTTCTTTTCTCATGTTCAAATATGTATTGAACATTTCAGACAATTCGCTTGGCTTCGGCTCCTTGCGTTGAATATTCGCCTGACATAGAATATCAAATGCAATGTCATCATCTGCAACATCTATAACGACTGCGTCTATTGTTTTGAAATACAATTGCTGACACGCTGTATATCGCTTATGACCGCTGAGGATCTGATACTTGTTATTATCAATCATCCGAACGATAATTGGTGATATAAGGCCTTGTTTTTCAATAGATTGTTTTAAAGCCAGCAATTCGCTTTCGGCAATTGAAAATGGCTGTAATTTACCCTTATAATTGAAAAAAGAGATCTGGGACATTGGTAAACTAACTACAGTTTCCTTATCTATAAGCATTTCTTCAAAATTGCTTGAAAAATTCGCCTTCGGTCTATCAGAAGATAGTTTTAAATCAATAGGCATTTAAAACCCTCCTTTTTTTGTGTCACGGTGACACTCCTTTATTTTTTCAACTATCATCTTATATTCATCGGCAAGCTTATTTTTATACTCGTTAACTTTTTTACGGTCATAATTACACAAAGCAATTCCGGATTGGCAGCTTTCCTGTGCAGATTTAGATTTACTTATACCTCCTAAAAATTTATCTTTAAATACAGAGCTGACAGCTTCAGTAACGTCAAATGACATATTATTATTTTTTTCAACCCATGTTGCAAATACGCCTAGTATTTCAAGCTTAGGATTTGCAAATTCATGAATTTCTTCTATACTGTCCAGCAGCAAGGGAATGCCCCCTACCGCCATTTCCTGAGCAAGCACGGGGATCAGAACATAGTCCGCTGCAGCTAATGCATTAAACAGCAGATTTCCCAAAGCGGGAGGACAGTCGATTATGATATAATCATAGTCTGTATAATTGTTTATGACACGCTTTAGTACCATTTCTCGGCAATGGGTTTTACATAGATCAATTTCCACTCCGGATAGTGTTATAGTTGAAGGTATATAATCAAAATTATTGATTTCATTACGATGTACCGCAGTCTTAAAATCAATTGTTTTTCTTTCAATAATACTTTTCATCAAATCTGTAATAGTAATATCATTGTTATGATACTCATACTTTAAGCATGAGTTTGAAAGACTGCTCTGCGGATCAAAGTCAATTGCTAATACATCATAGCCTTCTTTTCTTAAAATAGCGGCAATGTTAAATGCTGACGTTGTTTTCGCAACGCCGCCTTTCTGGTTCGCAACTGCGATTACTTTTGTGTTCTTCATCATGGTTTCAAGTCCTTTCAAATTTACTTCGTTCTTCGTCTACGCATAGAAAAAGCAGCAGGGAAGAACACAACCTGCTGCTCAAGGAGCGACCTTGTCTATGCTGATGATAATATATCATCAAGTATGCCGGCGATCAGGATCACCAGCACAGTTCATGATATTATCTTTAAGATCATCATCATTTACGTAGCCGGAAGCTTTTGCGTCAACATCAAGTGTTATTGAAATCTTCATATGATCTGCCCCTTTCTGATCTCAAAGCATTTTAATTCGGCATTGCCGCCTGAAGGATTGAATTGAGCGTCATAAAAGGCGTTACCGTAAAAGATCTGGGAGTTTTCATCATCTTGAGTTTTTTCGTTCCAACGGTTTCTTTTTTCCGTCAATTCAAGTCTTCGCTGTCCCTCATTATTTGCACAACTATACAGTATGAAACTATATGATGTATCATCAAATGAAATACTTACTTCAAGCCATTCCGAACCACGATATTTTCTGTAATAAATTATATCATGATTCTGTTTTCTCCATTCTTTTCGTTCCTCTTCAAGCTTCATTAGCTTATCTGACGACGTATCTTTTAAATACTGATACAGTATTTTTATTAGTCTGCTTTTGCCCATGTAGTTTGTCATAAAAGTCAACCCTCTTTCAATTATTATCAACCCATTTTATATAATTTTGAGCATAAAAAAGAGGACGGCAGGGTTGATTGGGGGATAGCCGTCCTCATCAGCGTTGCAATCGCTGTTTTATGCTATTGGAGAGAGATTAGCGGTGTGACCGTTTGGCTCTCATTTTTTCACAAAAAGCTAAATATGTATATATTCTAATCATAAACATAGCTGCTTCTCGTTCCATTTCATTGGTCGATTCTTTGTTTTCTTGAAAATAAAATTTACACAATATATCTGGATTTTAATCATTGCAAAAGATTTTGAAATATTCTATTGGAATTATCCTCAAAATCCTGTGGTAGTGATACCGTACCGGTTCGACCCCGGTCACCGGCACCATATAGTATAAGAACCACGCAATTGCGTGGTTCTTTTTTATACAAATTAGGCGGCTGTTCAAAGTTTTAAAAATCAATTTTTTTCTTTCAGATCTCCGTTAGCTGGGTTTTCAAGTACCTTTCCGTTTTCTGAGAAACGTGAGCCGTGACAGGGGCAGTCCCATGAATGCTCAGCGCTGTTCCATTTAAGAGCGCAGCCAAGATGAGGACATCTTTTCTTTGAAAATTTAAGAAGATTGGCTGTTGCTTCAATGCCATTTAAAAACAGCTGAGGCTTTAATATGCTTCGTGAGGGATCGAATACGTCGGCATATTCATTGTTTTTTTCTGTTACAATATCACTCAGTACCATTGCCGCTGTCATTGCTCCGGTTATGCCCCATTTATTAAAGCCGCTTGCAGTGTACAGATTCGGAGTGTTTTTTGAATAATGACCTATATATGGAATGCTGTCAAGACTCATGCAGTCTTGAGCCGCCCAGTGATATTTCTCCTTAGCTTCGGGATAATGTTCTTTTGCAAAGTTTCGCAGTTCATCCCAGTTGCCGCCTTTTTTGCCGGTTCTGTGAGAGCCGCCGCCTAAAATCAGAAGATCATTATAGTTTCTGAATGAGTACCCTTTTTTGCTCTCGTCAACGTACATTCCGTGAACATTCTGAGCGTTTTCCAATGCGATAACATATGAACGGTGCTGGTAAAGCTTTAGAAAATAGCTGCCGTGCTTGTTGATAAAGGGGAAGTGAGTAGTCACTATCACTTTTTCTGCGCTTATTTTTCCGAGGTCTGTAACTGCGGTATTTTCTATCATTTCTCTTACAAATGTATTTTCGTAAATATTCAGATCCTTTGATATAGCTGAAAGAAATTTAAGCGGGTTAAACTGAGCCTGATCCGCAAATTTAATCGCTCCTACAGCTGAAACGGGTATAGGAAGCTTTCGGCACAGCTCGGCATTATAGCCTATCCTGCTTAAAGCGCTGAGTTCTTTTTCCAGTTTGTACTCGTCGGAAGTATAAACGTAGTTGTCCTTGATTTCATAATCGCAGTCGATATTGCGGCATAGTGCGGCATATTCATCAAAAGCCGCCATATTTGCCGAAAGGTATGCTTTGGCTTTTTCTGGACCGCTGCTTTTAAGAATCTTATTGTATATAAATGCGTGCTGGTAGGTTATTTTTGCCGTTGTATTACAGGTCGTACCGCCGCATATGCGTTCCTTTTCGACAAGAATATAGTTTACTCCCTGCTGCTGAAGACGATATGCGGTTAAAATTCCTGCAATTCCGCCGCCTATTATAAGTATGTCTGTTTTAATATCTCTTTCAAGCCTCGGAAACTGAGGAAAGGCAGATTCTGCGCTCCATACTGATCTCATTTCTGTATCTCCGTTTCGTTTTTTTATATTATGCCATAAAAAAGGAACGTTATGCTTTTTTGAAAATATTACGGAGGGAATTGTACAGAGCCTTTGAGAAAAAACATCGTCCTTGCCGGAAGCAAAGACGATGCAGCTGTATTTAAAGTTTATTTTTCAGGGAGAATTACCGCTGCTACTATATAGGCTATTATTCCTACTCCTCCGCAGCCTAGAAGCACAAAGCCGATCCTTACCAGATTGGGATCAATATTAAAGTATTCACCGATACCGCCGCAGACGCCGCATATCATTCTGTTGTCCCTTAATCTATACAGTCTTTTATTCATAAGATATAACCCCTTTCAATCATTTGAATTTTATATTTACTTCTCCTATTCCGCCGTCAATATCTATAGGTATTTTTATCGGAGCGCTGCCGTTCGGATTGTCGGAATTTCGTTCAATATTTATTTCTCCGATTCCCGTGTCTTTTTTTATGTCATAGTCTGAATAATATCCGTCTATGTCCAGTCTGCATTCGCCGATACCGCAGTCTAAATCAAGTCTGCCCAGGATTTTTCCGCTGTAGCTGAATTCTCCTATACCGCAGTCGATATCTCCTTCGTTAACAGAACAGTTTTCAAAACGGCATTCTCCTACTCCCATATCTATGTCAGCCTTACCGCTTATTATGCAGCCGGTAAATCTGCCATTGCCCACTCCTGCGTCTATATCGACGTTTACGCATTTAAGACCGCTTACGGTATATTCGCCTACTCCTCCGTTAAGCTTTGCTGAAGTATATTCCTTGTCTGGGATCAAGATCTTAAATTCGGGTTCATCGCTGTTACCCCAGCTGAAAGGCCCAATATAAAAGTTGGTGTTCTTATACCATTCATACCATTTGTAGTTTTTGTATTTTATACTGAATTTATCATCTGAGCAGTTGAATAAGTATCTCCCCTCAGGTAGATTCTGAGCTTCAATGATTATTTTATCTCCGTCGTAGGTTTCAAGATCAAAATGTCCGATACCTATATCAATATCCAGATACTGAATTTTGTCGGCAGGGAAGTTTTCGGAAATATCTTCTCTCGGAAAGTATTTATCGGAATCTGTAAAGCTCATAATAATTATTCCCAGCAAAAGCAGTAAAACTCCGGATATAAGAAGTATCAGCGGCAAAGTGAGCTTTCTTTTCTTAGCGTTATCCATTTATACAGACCTCCTGTCAGCAAAAATTCCGTGAGCCTTTGAAACGAGCCAATTCAGGAACGAAGCAAAACCTCTCCATACGCTTTTGAACAGAGGTTTGGCTATAAACAGACCTAAGGAAAGAATTACCAGACCTGTTCCGGCGGTAATAAGACCTATAGGAGGAGCTGTAAAAACAGTTACGATTCCCGCCGCAGTTAAAGCCGCTCCAGAAATACCTAAAGTAAAGCCAAGAGCAATAAACGTAACTGCAACGGAAAAAAGCACTGCACTTACTGCCGCAAGGATCGGAAACCATATCGGAAACAGTAAAATTACCAGCAGTATTTTTCCGGATACCGACATACCTGAACCGACCTGTGAGTTAGTAGCTGTTCGGCTGTCGTTACTGCTGTTTTCTCCGTATTTTCTATAGGCGGCTTCGTCCATTATAAATTCAGGCTTTCCGTCCGGCGCAATATTATTATCGGCATATATCTGACGTGCTATATCGTCAATATTTCCGAGATTTTCAGCAGTTTCTTCTTCATTTTCCTCTCCGGCGTCAAGAAAGATCTCGTTATAATAATCAAGAACATTGTTAAGCTCGTCGTCCGGAAGACGGTTCAGACGGCTTTGCAGCTGTTCAAGGAATTCTTTTCTTTTCATTTTTTCTCCACCTCGTTCAATAAAATACTGTCGATTTTTGCTTTATGCTCATACCAGTCGCTTCGGTATTGAGTTAGAGCTGATTCACCCTTGCTGGTAACACGATAGTAACGCCTGTTTCTGCCCATATATTCCATATCGTAGGTTTCAAGCAGATCGCCCTTTTGAAGCCGTCTTAAAACAGGATATAGAGTGGATTCAGATACATCGACCGCTCCTCGGATAAACTGGGTTATTTCATATCCGTAGGTATCGCCTCTGTCGACAACCGAAAGCACCATTGCGTCCAGTAAGCCGGCGCTTATAGGAAAACTCATATTTCTGCTCCTTTCTGTTTTTGAAACAATATTGTTCTCTTAACTATATTATATATCGTATAATATTATTTGTCAATACAATAATATAAATTTGACGATATATACAAATTTGTTTTGTGTTTTTTGTAATAATAGCTTAGAAATACACAAATTGCAGAAATGCTTATGTTATAAAATACAACTATTGAGCTTATGTTAACATTTCACTAAAATCAACAGCATAAATCGTGCATTATTTTTTGATAGAATTTTTAATTCTCTATTGCTTTACAAAATGAATTGTGATATAATACAAATATACGGTCATTTATATAAATCTTTTTGAATATTATATACTGACCAAGCTTGACGAAAGGATTGATTAATATGGCTTTAGCATTGAAAAAGAAAAAAGAAGAATCCACTAATGAAAAAATTGTCAGATTGTTTCAGGAAGGCAGATCTGTTGAAGAAATCTGCGCTGAAACTGAGTTAAGAAACGATATTGTTGTAGGCGTAATAAGAAGAAAACTGGGTGAAGACAGTATTCCCGAAACTGTAGTGACCGCAAGACCCAAGCCTGCCGAGCCTGAAGCAGTTCAGGAAGATGTACAGGATAGCGTCGAAGATGAGAATTATGAAAATTTAAGCAAGCTTGAAAGATATATGCTTGAGAAAAAGAAAAAGCAGCAGGAGGAATTTGCTGCCGCTTCGGGAGATTCTGAGGAGAGGACTGTAAGTCTGGTAGATGACTATGTAAGTCACAACGGAGGTTCTTCAGTTATTTCATCGTCAGGCAATGAAAGCATTCCGGCTGCTGAAAATATGATGGATGAGATATCTCCGCCTAATGTAAGCGAAGGATCTAAAGCCGATGAGCCTGATTCAGTTTCTTCCGGGCAATCTATAGAAATCGTCGCTGATAATAAGCCAGAAGAATTATCTGAGAAGAATGAAGAGGCTGACGACTCTGCTGATTCGGCGGAGGAAACTGCTGCTGAAAAGGCAAGCAAGGCTCTCAGTAAGATGAAGGCCTTTGCAATGAGCCAGATCGAAGCCAATAATGCCAGAATAGCTGAGCTTGAAGAAAAGGCTGCGAAGCTTGACAGCGAGTATGCTCCTCAGCTTGAGGCTGCCGACGGAGCTCTAACGGTATGTCAAGAGAACTTTGAAAAGGCTGAAGCTAAGGCTGACGAGGCTTATGCTGATATGGAAAAGGCAAGAGAAGAGCATCGTGAAGCGATCGCCAGAGCTGATGAGGAGTACAGAAGAAAACTTGAGGAGATAGACGCTGAGTATAAAAATGCTACCGCAGCGGCTAATCAGAAGCTTAAGGAATATGAGGAAAGCTCAAAGAACCTTCTTGACGCTCTTGACAATGAAAAATCAGCTGCACAGGCTGAACTTGCTGAGAAGCAGAACGCAGTCAACGATATAAAGGCTAAAATTGAAGCAGACAGCGAGGAGATAGCCATGCAGATCAAGAGCCTCAGGGAAGAAAACGACGGCTATCAGGATTTCCTTGTATAGCTATTTAATGTATAGTTTGAGATCCCGTATGTACATAACGTACCGATTTAATTGATAATATATAAAAGCTTGTCTTTAACGGTGATTACTGCACCGAACTATAAAAACAGGCAATGACAAAAAGCGCCTCCTATGGTATAATAAAAACCATAGGAGGCGCAGTTATGTACAGGTAACATATGGGTGATCCATAACTTTTATGAAATCAGCGTAGCTTAAAACAAAACTGACTCCGCTTAAATTGCGTAATCAGTTTGATTTTGAATTTTTATTCAATTACCATAGGTTTTGCTGTCTGCACAAAGTGGAGCAGTGTCTACCAGAAAACAGGCTGAGATTTATTTTTTTCTGTTTATTTTAAGTAATCCGCTTTTAAGTATGGCATAAGAGCATATCAGTATAATTCCAAGCGCTGTCATAACAAATTCAAAGGTAACTGTTTTTGCAAGCACTGTATTGATCAGTCCGGTCACAGATTTCTGAATATAAGGCGTTTTTACAAAAAAATTGCTGAAATAATTACTGAAATGCAGATAAGCTGAAGGAATCAGGATCGCCGCAGAGGAAACGAAAACCGAGATCCCGACCCAGTACAGCATATTCAGCTTATGATGTCTGATAATATAAAACATCAGCGCCCAAAGGGCGATTGCAGCTGCCGCACATATATACATTGCTGCATTTATAAAACCTGCATAAACGTGGACTTCCGAAGCCAAAGAAGTATCGGAGAGCCGCTTTAAGAAAAGTACGTCCAGCTTGCCTGAGATCTGGCTTTCCGCGGTTTCAATTGTTGAATTCAGAAGCTTTTTATATTCCTCGTTTTTTTCTATATTGTTTTCATTTGCGTAGCTTTCAAAGTAATCTGCGATATCCTGTTCAAGCTGTTCAAAGCTGTATTTTATTTCAGGTTTCGGTGAGTCTTTGCTTTTAAGGTAATTAAGAGAATCCTGTATAAGAGAATTGACTGCTGAGGAAAGGTTTGCTTTTGTTACGCTTTTCATATATACTTCCGCCGGAACTCCCGTTGCTGCAGATATACGGGTAAAGTAAGTTTCAAGATCATCATAAATAAGATTGGTAATACTGTTTTTTGAAAGTGCCTCTGAATATAGCGAGGGCTTTAAGATCACCTGAGCTGTAAAATAAGTCAGCTGAAAGCAGATCAGCAGTACAGAGATGACAAGACTAAGTACGAAACAGGGAAGATAGTGATAAAGCTTATGGTTCATTTCCCGTCCTCCTGATTAAATTCTTTGCTTATAAGCTCGCATATAACTCCGAGTCTTGTATCGGACATTCCAAGCATTCCGTTGTTCCAGCAGGTGTAAAGCGTAAGCCTGTCCTCTTCGGAAGGATAGATATATGTCAGGTCGCTGTCCTTAAAATATACCAGCTCCGAAACCTTATAGGTAAAGACACCGTAAGAGGTCTCCAGAGTAATAATATCGCCTGTCTTACAGTTTTTCAGATTATAAAAGTATGTATGATTATGTCCTGAAATAACTACATTGCCTTTTTCACCGATATATACGGAACCGTTAAACTGTCCCGCTCCCTTTTCAAGCAGATCTGGACTGTCGCCCCAGAATACTGGTATATCGTTCAGTCCTGCATTTTCACAATTAAGCGCTGCATAGCAGTCGCCGTAATACGGGTAAACTATATCATGCTGTTTTTCGTCTACAGTTATAGTTGCGCTGAGGTCAGGAGCATCGTCGTCCCTATACGAATTAAGAGTTCTAAGGGAGGAAGACGGAGCAGTATCTCTGAACACTATATTGGCGTAAGGCTTAAAATAATTATATGGTTTTAGAAACAAAAGAACTGCGGCGGAAAGAATTATCAATAACATCAAAAGGGGCGTGAGCACAAATAAAGTTGTTCTCATCGCCCTTTTTGATGAAGTGTGTGAATTTCGGCTTTTACTGTTCACAAATAATTACACTCCAAATAAATTTTGTTTATTAAGCTTTATTCTTTTTAGCAAGAATAACAACGGCTCCGGAAGCTGTAAGAAGTAAAGACCCTGCAGCGATTGCTGCTGCGGCAGAACTCTCAGTTTCATTTTCACCGGTATTGGCAACAGGATCAGTATCTACAACTATTGTAGTATTACCGCTTCCCGAAGAATTGTCGGAAGGAGCGGCAACCTCAATATTATAGTTGCCCTTGCTGATATGATCAACGTTTATTTTTACTCCGACTTTATCTCCGAGATTTACGAAAGCGTTAATTATAGCCTGTTTCTGATCTCCGGTCAGCTTTTTTCCGACAGCGGTTTTTTCTTCCTCAGTAAGCTCTGCCGGAGTTTTTCCGTACATACTCTGAGCAAGCTCTGAAATATATGTATCCGATACGTTAGAAACTGTATCAACCATGAGCTGATACTGGTCAGATGTAAACGAAGCCGTTTTCAGATAATTTTCAAGCTGCTGAACATAAATACCGGGAACTCCTGCTGACTTTGCTGCATTTATTGCGTCCTGAGAAGTTGCGGCAGACGCAGAAAGTACTGCGGTGCAGGCAATAGCTCCGGCAGCGGCGGCAGTTATTATTGATCTTATAAATTTGTTCATTTTGTATTCCTCCATTCAATTTTACCTAATTGCATTATATCATATCTTCCTAAAAAAAGCAAGCACTTTTTGAAAAAATATGAATCTTGTTTTATTTATTTAACTTCAAACATAAATAAGGTCAGAGAACCGATCTTCTCTGACCTTAAATAATAAATGCTTAATGCAAAAAGCTCATGCTTATAAGCGCCATAAGAGCCAGACCGGCGGTAAGGCAGCTTGCTAAGCCGTAAATTTTGTCTTTAGTTTCAGCAGATATTTTTTTCATTTTATCTACCTCCGTATATATTTTTATTCTGTTCTCAATGCGACTACAGGATCTTTCTTAGCTGCGATCCTTGAAGGGATAAGTCCTGCAATAAAGGTAAGAAGCATACTGATAATTATCAGTATTACAGCTCCTGCGGCCGGAACGGCAGCTCTGACGGGAGCGTCTGTAAGATGCGAAATGATCATATTTATTGGTACTGTCAGCAGATAGGAGATCGCTATACCTATTGCTCCGGCAGTAAATCCTACGATAATCGTTTCAGCGTTAAAAACTCTGGAAATATCCTTTTTAGAAGCGCCTATACTTCTCAGTATTCCTATTTCCTTGGTTCTTTCAAGAACTGAAATATAGGTTATTATTCCTATCATTATTGAAGAAACTATCAGCGAAATAGCAACGAATGCAATAAGAACATAGCTTATAGCATCAATTATCGAGGTAACAGACGACATCATAAGTCCTACCATATCGGTATACTGTATTATATTCTCCTCATGTCCGTCAGCTTCCGCCTTGTCGTTATATTCTTTGATTATATTTTCAATTTCTTCCTTTGAAGCAAAATCCTTAGGATAAATATTTATGCTGCTGGGGGTATCAAGGCTGGCTACGCCGAGAAGCGAAAGATTTTCGGTATAGGTAGTTTCCGGCTTTTCGGGAAGCTTCTCGTTCTGCTTCATCATCTCTATCATAGCCGAAAGCTGCTGATCGGAAAGCGAATCTATCTGTGCCTTTTCCTCGTCGGACATTTCGCTGTATTTTATAACCGCCAGCATTTCTTCACGGCTCATCTCAGGCTCGGAGCTCATAGCTTCCATACTTGCCGCCATCTTAGCTAGCTGCTCGTCTGAAAGCGCGTCGACCTGTGCTTTTTCAGCTTCCGAAAGCTTATCGTATCCGATCTTTGCAAGCAGTTCGCTGCGCTCTGCGGTTTTGTCCTCTTTATCATTGGTATCAAATTTAAGCCCTGTAAATACGTCAGTCTCCGGGTCGGCTTTCTGCTCCTTTACTATCTCTGTTTCGTTTATTCTGTCAATAAGCGTTTTCATAAGATCGGAACGGTAACCTATAACGCCTCCTATAGACTGAGCCGAGGCTTCTTCGTTCGGTTTAAGTATGCCCACAACCTTCAGATCTATTCCGTTTTCTATAACGGATCTCATATAGTCCTCATCCTCGGACATATTTACCCATCTGCTGCCTTCTTTTTTGTAATAATCGGTATTGAGTATAAGTCTGTATTTAAGCCCCAGGATATCGTCGTAAGAATATTCTGTGACCGACTCGTCTACAGTCTCCATATTCTGCATAGCGTCCATCATATCAGAAAGCTCGCTTACGTCCTTTAAACCCAATGAATAAAGAGCAAAGTCGTCTATTTCGTTATACTTATTTACTACGACTACGATCTCATTATAGTTTTTCGGCATATGTCCTGCTATAACATCATACTGAGCGTCTAGTATTTCCTGATTATCTATCATTTCGGACCACATATTTGCGGTAGTCGCCATTATAGGTGACATTGAAGCAATTGACGAAGACTGCATTTCGGTTATCTGCGAGCTCATGCCCATTGCCTCGTATACCTGCGAGGGATTTACCTGTATAATATCGTTATTCGGGTTTTCCTTATAAATATTCATTACCGTACTGTAGGAATATTTAATATCGCTAGTATAATTTTCAAGATCTCCCTTTCGGCTGTCAAGGTAAGTTTTGAAGTCCTTCAGATTGTTATGGGTCGATTCAGTCATCATTGCGTTGAGCATTTTACCGGTAGAATTTCTTGAATAGATCTTATCGGCAGGTCTGTTTTCATCAGGCTGAGCAGCTTCTGCCATAACCTTCATCATTGATTCAAGGTTCGTGGAGGTCTCGTCTATAGTCAGCGGATATGTGGAGAGAGTATCCTCCTGAACAGAGGATATATATGTCTGGACACCGTTAGATAGCGACAGTATCAGAGCTATTCCTATTATTCCTATACTTCCGGCAAAGGAAGTAAGAATAGTCCTTGCTTTCTTGGTAAGCAGATTGTTTTTGGAAAGCGAAAGCGCTGTAAGGAAAGACATAGAGGTCTTTCTGGCTTTTTTCTTTTCTCCTTTTGGCTTTTCTTCTTTTTTTATAGGTTCAACTATGCTGGCAGAGTACGGGTCAGAATCATCGGTGACCTTGCCGTCAAGCAGTTTAATTATTCTGGAGGAATACTTTTCGGCAAGCTCCGGGTTATGAGTTACCATTATAATAAGTTTATCCTTGGAAATGTCCTTGAGTATCTCCATTATCTGAACGCTTGTTGCAGAATCCAAAGCGCCGGTAGGTTCATCAGCGAGAAGTATGTCAGGATCGTTTATAAGCGCTCTGGCTATAGCAACTCTCTGCATCTGACCGCCGGACATCTGGTTAGGCTTTTTATGAAGCTGGTCGCCAAGGCCTACCTGAGTAAGAACGTCCACGGCCCTTTTTCGTCTTTCCGATTTAGAAACTCCGGAAAGGGTAAGGGCAAGCTCTACATTTGAAAGAACGGTCTGGTGAGGTATCAGGTTGTAGCTCTGAAATACAAAGCCTATAGAATGGTTTCTGTAGGTATCCCAGTCGCTGTCCCTAAATTCCTTTGTTGATTTTCCGTTTATTACAAGATCTCCGCTTGTATATCGGTCAAGACCGCCGATTATGTTCAGCAGAGTTGTTTTTCCGCAGCCGGACGGACCGAGAACTGAAACAAATTCGCTTTCTCGGAATTCTATATCGATCCCTTTTAGAGCCTGAACCGTTTCGTCTCCGGAAACATAGTTTTTTACTATACCTTTTAAGCTTAGCATCTGCTTATCTCCTTTAATTGTATTACATAATAATTATAATGCCTGAATATAAACTGCGTTTAAACTTTACCATAAAGTTTATGTGAATTTTGTCAGGCGGTATAAGCCTGTAAAATATTTTGTTTTACCCCCAATCTGTCACAAAGTTTTCACAGACGTATTTTATTATAAAATAAAACTGTAACAAAAAACGTACAATTATATATCACAGTGACAATATAGGAAATTCTCCAATATATTATGCAATCAAGCTTTGTATATTGTGAAAATTTCTGATTGCAATTTGTCGTTTGGTGGTGTATAATAAAAAGTAAAAGCAGCGGAACTTGATTAAGGAAAGGTATGTGCTTCTATGGAAAAAGACTTTAATAAGCCGTCCAAGGAAGAGCTTGCAAGGCAGATAGCAAGAAATATGGCAATTAAAAACGGAGAAGAGATTTTTTCTGACGATACGGACTTGTTTTCCGTAAGCGGCGATGATAACGGTAATTCACAAGCAGAGCAGGCGGATAGAAACGTAGGAAGCGCCGACTTAACTTCTGAGGGTACTTCCGCAGCCGTTAAAACTGCGGTAAGAACCGAAAAAAAAGCTTCAGAAGGCGTACATAAAAAAAACAGCGCCGCTTCCACCACTAAGTCAAAGGGCCGAAAGAAGAAAAAGAGATCAAGAGCAAAAGTTATAGGTATTTTATCAGCTTGTATCGTAATTGCGGCAGCGGCTGCGGTTACGGGAGTTTATTTTTATGGAATGAACAAGGCTGACGGAAAGTTTCTTGCGAATACTACGATAAACGGTATCGACGTTAGCGGAAAGACCGAGAAAGAAGCCTACGAACTTGTACTTCAGAATTCGGTAATTCCTGAAAATATAACCCTTACTAAGCTTGACGGTACTGATCTTACGATCTCACTTGATAAAATAGGCTATAAGGATAATATAAAGGTAACGGTTTCACAGTATTTTACACAGCAGAATCATTATACATGGTTCAGGAATCTATGGAATAAGACTGAGTATAATTTCCATTCTACATTTACCTATGATAAGGATAAGCTATACAGTGAGGTGAAGCGGAAGATCGTTGATTCTCCGGGAACTGCCGAGCCGCAGGACGCTTATATTGAGAAAACAGACGACGGCTTTGCGATCGTTAAGGAGGTAAGGGGAGATAAGGTCGACGAGGATAAGCTTGACGATTTATTTGATTATATAATCGGCTATGTTGATTCGGGCGAATATCTGATAGATCTTAGCGCTGTTGACTGCTACGAGGATCCTGAGGTAACGGAAGAAGATCTCACCGATCAGCTGGATCAGCTTAATTCTCTTTACGATATTGAGATAAATTATGATTTTACCTATACTACTGAAACTCTGCACGGAAGCGAGATACTTGACTGGATAACCTTTGAGAACGCTGATCCGACCGACGGCTATACCGTTGATGAGGATAAAGCTATGGAATATGTGGAAAAGCTTGCTGATAAGTATGATACATACGGCAAGGACAGGAAGTTTAAATCCACCAGCAGAGGTGAGATCACAGTTGAAAAGGGCGAGGGCTGCTACGGCTGGTGGATAGACCAGCAGCAAACCTGCGATCAGCTTGTTGAAATAATTGAAGAGGGAAAGTCCGCAAATATCGAGCCTATTTATTATAAGAATCCATATTCCGCTTATGAATATGTGTGCAATCCGGAATGGAGAACCGCCGAATCCGATATAGGAGATACTTACTGCGAGGTCGATCTGGCAAAGCAGCATTTCTGGTATTACAAAAACGGAAAGCTCAAATATGAATGCGATATTGTTTCAGGCTTGCCGACAGAGGAGAGAAATACTCCTGGAGGAGTTTATAAGCTTTGGATCAAGGAAAAGGACAAGGTGCTGAAGGGAAGTCTGTCAACCGGAGAAAAATGGGAGACCCCGGTAACCTTCTGGAATAACATCAGCACTTTCGGAGTTGGTCTTCACGACGCGACCTGGCATCCGTATTTCGGCGGAAACAGGTATAAAACAAACGGTTCTCACGGTTGTATAAATATGCCTTACGACGCAGCAAAGTATGTTTATGAGAATATTGATCTGGGAACTCCTGTAGTAATGTACTGGTAGAAGTTCTGCCGTTTCAATTTAAAAACGAATTATAATAAAAACAGCCTGATCTTTCAGGCTGTTTCATTTTGTCGGGAAAGTCAGCAGAAAGGCTGAAGAACGAGGGCAGAATAAGAGATCTGCGGGATTCAGGCATAACCGTTTTATTTGTAAGTCATTCCATGGCAAGCATGAGCGACACATGCAGCAGGGCAATATATTTAAATGGCGGAAAGATAGTTTTTGACGGCGATGTAGGCGAAGCTTTTGAAAAATATAACGGAAAGAAAAAGTAAATGCTTAATTTTTATATTTATGTTCAGTCAAAAGCTGCTTTATAAAATTATTAAGTATATATAATACCCGCGCAGGTAAAATTTTCCTGTGCGGGTATTTTTCTATATTTTATCAGAAATAAATTCTTTTATGTTTTCGAAAGTTTTCGAACCGGTCTGATATACTTCCAAAATCGTTTGCAATCATGATAGAAATAGAATACTCTGCCGGGTGTGGTATCAAGACAGTATCCGGCTGCTTCATAATCGAAGCTTTTCATCGACTCCTCTATTTTCTGCTCAACGCTTTGATTCTGGGTTTTATAATCAAACGGTCCGTGTTCGAATACAATATAAGTTCCTTCCGGAACATCCATGATAAGCATTTGTTTAGGGATCTCGCCGTTATAATCCAAAGGAAGTCTTACGCCGTAGCTTTCTGCAAGCGGAATACCCCAGCTGCATATTCTGCCGGTTGGTTCATTTATAAACGCCATAATCTGACCGCTTCCGCTGTTATTGTCTGATCCGCCGATGTCATCCAGCTTTCCTTTTATACTGTCAAGCAGTCCGCAGATTGTTTCGCAGTCCTGTCCCGGTATCTGGCTTTGCTTTTGCCAGAAATCCCAATATCCGATGCTTTCATAATTTCTTATGTGCAGATATTTATGCGCTGGTATTGTCACAAAATACACCTTTACATCATTTGCTGAATTTGTCATATTTATTCCTCCGATGCTAATTAAGTAGCAGTCAAACGGCTTAATGACGGTACGTAGGATAACAGGTATAGGATTACGGCGGTATTCACTGGGCGTTATGCCGTATGTTCTTTTAAATGCACGGGAAAATGCTTCATGAGTGGAAAAGCCATAATCCAGCGCAATGTCTAAAAGACCTTTTGACGTATCACGAACTTCTTTCAGTGCAAAAGCAAGCGTCCGATGACGTAAGTAATCACGAAAATGCATTCCGGAAATTTCCCTGAACTTTCTTGAAATATAAAATTCTGAGTACCCAAGCTTGCGAGCAAGATAAGATAGTGCCATCGTTTCATCATTATGGTTTTTTATACACTTATCTATTTCGTCTACAATTATTTGCACCTGCCTATGCCATTCATACATTCCATACATTCCGTACATTCCTCTTTTCAACTGCTCTGCAATAATTATATAATAGCTTGAAGAAATTTTCTTGATTTCACTTGCACAAAATTATATTTACCACATTAATTTTATCATCGACTTATAGTTTCAGTATAACATACCTATTCTTTATAATCAATAAAAGCTGAAGGAATTTTTAAATGAGCAGACTTTTGCCGGAAGAGAATGCTATACGGAAAAATTTAGAGTCTGCCCTTCTAAAAGAAAAAATATCTGCAGTTTGCAAAGTTTATAGCTTCTGCATAAACAGACTTATAACAAAAACCGGATAACATGATAAATGCTACCCGGTTTTACTCTGTTATTCAGTTTTGTCCACATTTGCGTGTGAAAAATTTGTCCACCACTCAGTGTTTTGGTGGACAAATGGAGGACAAACAGCAATTTCCTCCTATTTCGTGCCAATAATTCAAATTTTTTCTAAATTCCTGAATCTCCGCAAACAGCGTATTTTCAGGCTTTAAGGGCTTCCTCAACGGCAACTGCGCAGGCTACTGTAGCTCCAACCATAGGGTTGTTACCCATGCCGATAAGTCCCATCATTTCAACGTGAGCCGGAACAGATGATGATCCGGCAAACTGTGCGTCACTGTGCATTCTTCCCATTGTATCAGTCATACCGTAGGAAGCAGGGCCGGCAGCCATGTTGTCAGGATGAAGAGTTCTTCCTGTACCGCCGCCTGAAGCTACTGAGAAGTATTTCTTGCCTGCCTCAAGACGTTCTTTCTTATATGTTCCTGCAACAGGGTGCTGGAATCTTGTAGGATTGGTTGAGTTACCTGTAATAGATACGTCAACATTTTCCTTCCACATTATAGCAACGCCTTCAGTAACGTCGTTAGCTCCGTAGCAGTTTACTTTTGAACGAAGACCCTCCGAATAAGCCTTGCGGAATACTTCCTTGACTTCGCCTGTATGATAATCCATTTCAGTTTCAACATATGTAAAGCCGTTGATTCTGGCAATTATCTGAGCGGCGTCTTTTCCAAGACCGTTAAGAATTACTCTAAGCGGATTCTTACGAACCTTGTTAGCCTTTTCGGCAATTCCTATAGCGCCCTCGGCTGCAGCGAATGACTCATGACCTGCAAGAAATGCGAAGCACTCGGTATCCTCTTCGAGAAGCATTTTTCCGAGATTACCGTGTCCAAGACCAACTTTTCTCTGATCGGCAACAGAACCGGGAATACAGAAAGCCTGAAGACCTTCTCCGATAGCAGCAGCAGCGTCCGCAGCTCTTGTGCAGTTCTTTTTGATGGCGATAGCGCAGCCTACTGTATATGCCCACTTTGCATTTTCAAAGCAAATAGGCTGGATTCCCTCAACGAGCTTGTAGATGTCAAGTCCCTTATCCTTGCAGATCTCAGCGCATTCTTCGATAGAATTGATTCCATATTCCTTGATTACAGCAAGGATCTGCTTTTCTCTTCTCTCATATGATTCAAATAAAGCCATTATCGTTATCCTCCTTATTCTTTTCTCGGGTCAACAATTTTAACGGCGTCGGAAACTCTTCCGTACTGACCCTTAGCCTTTTCAAAAGCGGTGTTAGCGTCGTCGCCCGCCTTGATAAAGTCCATCATCTTGCCGAAGTTAACGAACTGATAGCCGATGATCTCGTCCTCCTCGTTAAGAGCAAGACCCGTTACATAGCCGTCTGTCATTTCAAGGTAACGTGGGCCTTTTGCAAGTGTACCGTACATTGTTCCTACCTGTGAACGAAGACCCTTTCCGAGGTCCTCAAGTCCGGCTCCTATAACAAGACCGTCCTCGGAGAATGCGCTCTGTGAACGTCCGTAAACGATCTGAAGAAACAGCTCTCTCATAGCTGTATTGATTGCATCGCATACCAAATCTGTATTTAGCGCTTCAAGAATAGTTCTTCCGGGAAGGATCTCACTTGCCATAGCGGCGGAATGAGTCATACCCGAGCAGCCGATAGTTTCAACCAGACATTCCTGAATAACGCCCTCTTTAACGTTAAGAGTAAGCTTACAAGTACCCTGCTGAGGCGCACACCAGCCCACACCGTGAGTAAAGCCCGAAATATCCTTTATCTCCTTAGCCTTTACCCATTTTGCTTCCTCCGGAATCGGAGCAGCGCCGTGAGCAGCGCCCTGAGCAATAGGGCACATTGTTTCAACTTCATGTGAATAGATCATTCAAAATACTCCTCTCAATAATATGATGTATTTTTACATACGAATATATTATATAACATTTCCCCGTTCATTTCAAGCGGTTTATACAAAAATATATTCTTTTTTTACATTTTTGAACACACAGCTTTAAGAAGGATAAAAAACGTTATATTTCGTTATTATTTTCGTCAATTCACACAAACCGCAGAATAAAGATTCTGTAATGTTAATGTAGATTAAACGTACAGAAGTATATGCTCTTATTTGCTTGTAGGTCAAACGGTAATTATGAATTAGACTTTATTTTCAGTATCAAAATGAAGAGGCTGTAATAAATAAACAGCTTAAATAGGATGTATGATCTGTATGCTAAACTGAGATCCGTGAGTTTTTTTGCCAAAGCTCTTGAAAAAAGCCAAAGCTTGCTGTATAATAAATATATATGTTTTTAACGGAGGCAGGTATTTATGAAATTTAATTATAAATTCAGCTCTAAGCCTGAAAAAACAATTGCGGCGCTTACCGCTTCCGTAGTTCTGGCAATATTATTTGACGGAAGTAAAAAAAAGAAGAAACATCCTGAAAAGTATAAAAGCTTTCCTAAGAGAACCGCCGCTAACTATCGGAAGATAGACGATCTGCTGAAACGCACTGCAGCTAAGGAGCTTTACAATAAACAGGAGCATTATGAAAGTCCTGTTCTTGAAAATATCATAATAGAAAAGGGCGAATTTATTGATCTGTAATGATAAGTGTCGTCTGATCAGTTGTTCGGCAGAGGTAATTTTATTGGATACGGAGCGGGGAATATGAAAAAATATCTCAGGGAATACAGAGCCTGTATAAGAAAATGCCTTGAAAACGGCAATATTGATTTTTCACAGCTGCTTGAATATCATATGAAGCATATTGAGTTTTTTATGCATGAAAGGCTTATACATCTTATAGTTACAGTTTTGTTTGCGTTGCTGACGGTAGCCTGCTTTATTGTTATTGTCTGTACTGAAAAAGTAATTCTTGTTCCGCTGGCTATTCTTTTTCTTGTACTGCTCATTCCATACATAAAGCACTATTACTTTCTTGAAAATCAGACTCAGGAGCTGTATAAGGACTATGACGAGATAGCCGATAAGGCTTCGGATAAAAATACGGAGAATAAATAACCTATGAGTTATACAGATTATACTAAGGAAAGCTGGAAGGGAAGCGTAATAACCGCACCTTTACCGCCTACTCTGGTTACCTGCGGAACTATGGAAAAGCCTAATGTTTTTACTGTAGCCTGGACCGGTATTTTAAATACTCAGCCGCCGGTTACATATATTTCTGTCAGGCCTGAGAGATATTCCTACGGATTGATAAAGGAGAGCGGAGAGTTTGCGGTAAATCTTGCTACGGAGCAGCTGGTAAGAGCAGTGGATTACTGCGGTGTAAAATCCGGAAGAAATACGGATAAATTCAAAGATACCGGACTTTCGGTTCAGGAGGCGTGCGAGCTTCGGTGTCCGATACTGGTACAGTCGCCGGTCAATATCGAATGCAGGGTAAGGGAAATTGTTTCTCTCGGAACGCATGATATGTTTATTGCAGATATTGTCCGTCTTGACGCAGCAAAGGAGCTTATTGACGAAAACGGCAGGTTGGCGCTGGACAAAGCAGGACTGCTGGCTTATGCTCATGGAGAGTATTTTGCTCTCGGCAGAAAGCTCGGAAGTTTCGGGTATTCTGTAAAAAAGAAAAAGGGAAGACCAAATAAACAAGGAAAAGGAAAAAGAAGGACATGAAAAAAATTATAGCTGTTCTGGCTGCCGCAGGATCGTACTGCGTTTTTGGAGGAAAAAAAGCAGAAGCGTGGTTTTCGGAAACTCATTCGGATATAACCGAAAAAGCCGTTGCTCTTATTGAAAGGGACAATAAGCTGAAGCAGCACGGTTTCTATAAGGGATATATCAATGAACTTATCTCAGGAAGCAAAGAGCCTGATAACGACGGTGATATAGACAAGGGTCTGGGAACTCACTATTACTCCTGCTCAAACAGTAAGGGCAGGGAATTAAGCGATACTAACGGTTATTATAAAAACCGTCTTGGTAAATTCTCCAAAAGTGCAAGGACTATGCTTGAAGAAAATTATACCTGCGCACTTTCATTATATAAAAGCGGAAAAACTGCTGAAGCCATGCATACTCTTGGACGTGCTTTGCATTTTATGGAGGATATGGGCTGTACCGTTCATACGGCAAATATGAAGTATCAGGACAAGCCGGCGAATGCTCATTACGCCTATGAAAAGCACATAAATACGTTATGCAAGCAGTACGGTGCAGATAAATGCGATAAAAGGCTACAGAAAGCATACAGCGGAAGCTTTACTCAGGGTCTGAATAAGCTTGTAAAACTTTCTTCAAGGTTCTGCGAGCCTATCTCTCATCTTGATCCTAAAGCGTTTGATGACGCGGCAAAGGCAACAATTCCCGTTGTTCAGCAAAATGCTGCGGCGCTGCTCCTGAAATTTTATGATGACTGTATCGGCGACAACGGAAATTTTCTCTGCGATCAGAAGTCATATACGCTGAGAAACGAAGCGTCTGGATTAGTTATAACCGTTTCGCCTAAGGGTCTGACTTTAGAAGATCCGAATAAAGAACTTGAACAGAAGCTGCAGTTTTGCATATACGAAAACGGGACGTTCGGTCTGAAGATAGGTGACGGCGGGTTTGTTAGCGGAAATTGCAGAAGCTACGACTATCTGAAGCTTGGCTCTGTGCCTGCTCTGTTCAGATTTGCCGGTTACGGTAAAAAGCGCTTCAGAATAACAGCAGGAGGAACAGGCTTTGAAAAGGTGCTGTCCTGTACAAAATCCGGAGGACTTGCGGTTTCGGAATTTGAACCTGAAAACCCGGCGCAGATCTGGATAATCAACTGAGAAATTTAAGACGTCGGATCTATATCAGGAGTGAAAAGGTCTGATCTGACTGCTGTAAAACGAGAAAATACAGAAATGTTCCACGTGGAACATATTTACAAAGTAAAAACGGCAGATCTCTTTTTTGCACAAAAGGGAAAAGCAATGAATAAATTATTTCTACATAGTTGCATTCATATTAATATGGCGATTTGAAATATTTACAACATAAATCATTATGGCTGTTTTGGCTGATGAATAACGGTTCATTATAAGATCGGAGCAAATCTAAAAATTATAAAACCTTACAAGTAGGGCGGCGATAAAGAAGTATTACAAGGACACTTTTAACGTATACATTAAAAGTGTCCTTGAGTTACTTTTGTCATTGATTTTGTAGGTTATTTATTATAAGAACTTTGAAAAAACGTAATTTGCATGGGGTGTGAAATTGAAGTGTGCATGGAATGCTATGTTGACGAAAACAGAAAAACGCCGCTATTAAATACATTGGATTGTTTGGAAAACCACACACAATATATTTGCGGGACTTGTGGTCGGTGCATTTGCATTGAACATGAACCCCATCGTGGATCGCAGCGGTGGAATTTCCCTTTTAAGTCGTTAGAAACTGCAAAGTTGTATTTGCGTACTGCAGATCATAGTATGAAAAAGCCATGTGGTATTTATAAGATGAAAGGTGAAAACGGCAGAGTTTCATACAAGATCTTTGCGGACAGCAAGGATTTGCAGTTATATCTAAAAAGGAACAAAGGAAAAACCTGTGAAGATACGAAGCCTGTTTTTATTGTTGAAGAATACAGAGAATATGCAAATACACAGATACGAAGATTGACTTCTGACGAAATACAGAAATATATGTCAGAGCGATAACTTCCGATTTATAGGGTAGTTTAATATGAAAAAGTCCGCAGAGATTTTTATTTCTCTGCGGACTTTATTGCTTTAGAATTAAGATAGATCCTTATTTGTGCAGCGTAAATCTCAGGTCGATTTGAAGCTATAGCTTTGACGTCAAACCGAGAAAACTTATGCTGTAAAAATTCACAGGTCTTATGCTTTTGAGATCATTCGATCTCTCCTTTTTTATCAATAAGTAAGCAGGTAAAGAAGAACAGCGGCACTGACAGTATAAGTTGTACTACTATCTGAACGGTATTGTAAGCGGAGCTGTATCTTGTAATATCGGAAAACGATCCGACTATATCAATAGATAATCCCAGAATTATTGAAAATATGGTCTGTTCGCCTATCAGGAACATAATGATTCCGATCACCCTCAACTTACGAAAATATATATTAGCTAAGGTAATAGCTAAAAATAGAGCAAGCTGGGAGAAAACATAGGTGATAATCATACTCGCAAAAGAAAGTGCAATATCAGATACCGACTGATTATTATAATAATACGTTAATATTGTCGGCAAATCCTTATCATCAAAAAAGGGCATTGAGAACAAAACGAAAAAACAGATCATTGATATAATGAACCAGATAAAACCCGCCATAAGCTTTGAAAGGATATGATACGACGTTTTAACGGGTATCATTCTCAGAAGGTAGCCTTCATTGGTGAACATTGACTTGCTGAATCTTACCGGCCCGTACAGAAAGGATACCGTTATACTTACAAAGCAGCTGATAACATAAATCGGCATAAGGATCGTTACGAATAGCAAATATATGATACCGGTCCGGTCTATTGAATTATAGTAATAGTCGAAACCGTTTCTGAAAGCGAAAAATCCAATCACGGAAAAGGCTGCAAAAAATATAGTTATAGGCAGCAGAGCCTTTGAAAAGCATCGGAATTCATATCTAAATATTTTTCCTAACATCTGTACACCTCCCTGAAAAGCTGATCGACAGTCATATTTGTTTCCGCCTTTATCTGTTCGACGGATTTAAAAAGCCTTAAAGTACCGTTCTGTATCATAATAGCGTCGTCCAGCACCGGCTCGATATCAGCGATAAGGTGAGTTGATATTATTACTGCGGCATTTTCATTGTAGTTTGAAATTATTGTGTTAAGTATATACTCTCTTGCGGCAGGGTCTACCGCAGCGATAGGCTCGTCAAGCAGATATACCTCTGCTTCTCTGCTCATTACCAGAGCAAGCTGAACTTTTTCTCTGGTTCCCTTTGACATATGCTTGAATTTCTGATTCATATCTACATTCAGCCGCATAAACATATCGACTGATTTGCTGTAATTAAAATCACTGTAAAAGGTTCTGTAAAAATCAAGCAGCTCTTTTACTTTCATTCCATTTGGAAGAAAATCTCTGTCAGGCAGATACGAAACGATCTTTTTTGTTTCGGTACCAACAGGATATCCATTGATAAGTATCTGTCCGTAGGTCGGCTTCAAAAGACTGCAGGCAAGCTTTATAAAAGTCGTTTTTCCGCTTCCGTTAGGTCCTAGCAGGCCTACGATCCTGCCTTTTTTAATTTCAAGATTGATATTGCCCAGAGCCTGAAATCTTCCGTAGCATTTTGTTAGACCTGTGCAGCTTATGATCGTATCGTTCAATTTTATACCCCCTATTAAAAAAACAGCAAAAAGAGATTTCTTTCTGCTGTATATTTTAACTATCTTTCTTCGCAGATAAGCTTTATAGCGGTTCTTTCCTCATTATCGATAAGTACGTTTGCAAAAGCAGGTATGCAGATCATATCAATCCCGAGGGGAGCAAGGTAACCTCTTGCAATGGCTACAGCCTTAATTGCCTGATTTGCCGCTCCGGCGCCTACAGCCTGAACCTCAACCGCTCCGTTTTCCCTGATAACTCCGGAAATAGCTCCGGCTACTGAATTTGGTACGGATTTTGATGAAACCTTTAGAATTTCCACACTATAACCTCCATTATTAGATTTATTATAAATTATCAGCAAGAATCTGAGCTGACCGTAATATTACTGACGGCTCACCCATTTATAAACATATTACATTATACACTATTGTTTTGTATATTGCAAGCCAATTTAAATTTTTTGTGTATTATCGCTTAATAATTCTCTCAATTTTAGTTGCTTTGCCCAATTTTTCATCAAAGCTTACTGCTACGGCATTTATAAAGCAGGGACTGGAGCTTTCCTTGAACATAACAGGAAAATGGTATTTCATTTTATCGACCGCTATTTGAGTATCGACTCCCAGTACGGACATTTCCGGACCGGTCATTCCTACATCGGTTATATATGCTGTATGATCTTTCAGAATAGTCTCGTCCGCAGTCTGGACATGAGTATGAGTACCGAGTACGGCAGTGCACTTTCCTGCAAGGTAATGGCCCATAGCTTTCTTTTCGGATGTTGCTTCCGCATGGAAATCAACGATGATATTAGGAGTATCTATGCTTTCCAGCACTTTATCCATATAAAAAAAGGGATTTTCAAGAGAATCAAGATATATAGTTCCCATAAGGTTTACGACGGCTATTTTAACAAAGCATAGATCTATGACGGCAACTCCGTGTCCTGCGACGCCCTTCGGATAATTTACCGGACGGAGAAGAATTTCCTGCTCGTCGTAAAGACTTGTGCTTTCCCGTCTTTTAAAGGAATGGTTTCCCGTTGTAACAACGTCGGCGCCTATACGGATCAGTTCTTCAAATGACTTAGGGGTAATTCCGTTGCCCTGAGCCGAGTTTTCTCCGTTGATAACCGTAAAGTCAATATCGTATTCTTTTTTTATGCTGTAAATATTGTCGCTTAAAAAATCGCAGCCTGCTTTTCCTACAACGTCGCCTACAAATAATAAATTCATTGCCGATTCTCTTTTCTGTATAAATTATATTTTATATTATATACTTAATTCCTTTTTTAGTCAAGGAAAAAAACGCATTAACAAATAGAACTTCATCTGATATTTTGACGAATTTATGAAGTTGAGCTGTCTTTGTACAGCTGTTGCAGAGATGATCTGATCGTTTTTTGTTATATATTTCAGAAGCTGATCAGGGCGGGAGTAAAGCCAAGGGTGTTATAAGATTAAAAGGCATAAAAATGCGTTCCCGAGGTTTGAACCGCAGGAACGCATTTTTTGTTCAGTAACGATTGTCGAAAACTCTGGTGGACTTCTTTTCGCTTCTCGGAAGCTCTCCGATATCAACAGGCTTTACTATAACCGTAATTCCTATCTTAGTCTTGAAGCCTGCTCCTATAGCCGCTTCCATTGCAGTCTTGTCTGCACCTCCGTCGACCTCTACAAATAAAGTACAGATGTCCTTTCCGTAAAGATGGTCAATCATAAACTGATATTCACTGGAGGCTCCGGGTATTCCCGAAAGCATTTCATCAATCTGGCTGGGGAATATATTAACACCCTTTACCTTGACCATATCGTCGGTACGTCCCAGTATCGTATCTATCCTCGGATATTTTGATCCGCAGGGACAGTCGCCGGTAATAACTCTGGTCAGGTCGTGAGTGCGGTATCTGATAAGAGGTGCACCCTGCTTTTTCAGTGTTGTTATAACAAGCTCTCCGACCTCTCCGTCCGGAAGGACCTCGCCGGTTTTCGGATCAACTATTTCAAAATAAATAAAGTCGTTCCACATATGCATACCGCATTCATAGTCGCAGCTTACGCCTATTCCGGGACCGTATACCTCGGTCAGCCCGTAAATATCGTAAAGCTGGACCCCTAGCTCATTAGCGATCCTCTTTCTCATTTTTTCTCCCCAGCGCTCGGAGCCGATCACGCCTTTTCTCAGGCATATCTTATCGCCGATACCGCGTTTTTCAATTTCCTCCGCAAGCAGCAGAGCATATGAAGAAGTAGCGCACAGAACAGTGGATCTCAGATCAGTCATCATTCTCAGCTGCTTGTCGGTATTTCCCGGTCCCATAGGTATAGTCATTGCACCCAGTCTTTCCGCGCCGAGCTGAAAGCCTATTCCTGCTGTCCATAGACCGTATCCGGGAGTAATATGTATTCTGTCAAGATTGGTTATTCCGGCCATTCTGTAGCAGCGTGCGAACATATCCGCCCAGTCCGAAACGTCCTGAGCAGTATAGGGAATTATGACCGGAGTTCCTGTAGTTCCGGAGGAGGAATGAATACGAACTATTTCTTCGTCGGGTACAGCCTGAAGCCCCAGAGGATAAGCCTCCCTTAGGTCGCCCTTCCAGGTAAAAGGCAGCTTCTCGAAATCCTCCTGCGACTTGATGGAATCAATGTCGATGCCTTCAAGCTTACGCTTATAGAAGCAGTCCTGAGAGGTCAGCTTTTTCAGCTGTTTTTTGATCAGCTCAAATTGTGTTTCGGTCATTTTCATGGTGATCGCTCCTTATCTGTATTATATGGTTGCTGTTAAACTGAAAATAAAAAATCCTGCCCCAGAATATGGGACAGGACATATGATTCCTGCGGTACCACCCAAATTGCGGATAAATCCGCCGCTTATCGGCATACTGACATATGCCTTTTCCTTAACGCGGATAACGTCGTCCCTAACGGAAAATTCCCCTCGGTTTGCCCTCATGAGTCCATTCGCCGGAGTCTGCGCTGCCGCGATCCCACCATCTGCGGCTCTCTTAAACGCCTTTACGGCGGCTACTACTCTCAATCATAGGTTTATGGTGATTATTAATACTTTATATAATATCACTGCTATTAAAATTTGTCAAGGCTTTTTTGCCGCTGAACCAATAATTTGCGTATATATCAAAAACGGCTTTTCAAGAGTAAATGCAGTTTCAAAAAAGTCAAGCAGTGGCGATCTCAACAGCTTTATAATTAAGCTCGTGAAATTTTTCCGGAATACGCTTTGCTATTGCAGATCTCAGTTCGTCCACAGTAATACCCAGTGCGCCTGATTTGGCAGCCGCCGCCAAAAGAGCGATATTCAATACCTTTGGAGAACCGCATTTTTCACATATCTCTTCTCCGTCGATAACTGCAAGGCTTTCGACGTTTGATTTCAGATAATCAAGCGCCTCAGAGCCGTCGTAATCCGAGCCGGAAAGGGAAGCCGTAACCGGTTTTACTGCCTTTTTATTTACTATAACCGTTCCGCCTTTTTTTAGGTATGCTATATTTCTGACAGCTTCTGCGGGTTCAAATGCGATAATAACGTCGGCTGAGCCTTTGGGTATCATCGGAGAATCTATTTTATCTCCTGTCCGTACATGGGATACGACGCAGCCGCCCCTCTGGGACATTCCTATAGTTTCGCTAGTACGCACGCTTTCTCCTTTTTCCATTGCGGAAAAAGCAATAAGCTTTGAAGCAAGTACGGTTCCCTGACCGCCTACTCCGCACAATAAACAGTTCTTTGTCATTTCAGGTCTACCTCGTTTCGATGTATTGAATTAATGTAATACGCTATTTAAAAACCGGTATATGATCTCTGCCAGTTTCTCCGGATTATCTGTATTTACCTCATGTCCCGAAGCTTCTATTGATTTATATCCCGAATTCGGAATAGCGGCATTAAGCAGTACCGCCGCCTTTTTGTTTACCGTATCCTTTTCACCTGTCAGTATAAGTACGGGGCACGTTATATTTCTGATACTGCTGCTGAGATCAAGCTTAGTCATTGAGCCGGTAAGGCTTATAAAATCTTTTTTTGAGAATCCTGCGCTTTTAAAAGCCTTTTTCGGCATAAATCTGAAGATCACGCTTTGAAGCTTTAAGAGAAGCTTAGGCATTTTAAACTGAGGAGCAATAAGCACCAGAGCCTTAACCCTGTCAGGAAAGTCAGCGGCATAATTAAGAGCAAGCACAGCGCCCAGCGATAATCCGCACAGACAAATCGGAAGGGCGGTTTTACTGAGGTGTTTTTTTAATCCGTCATATAGGCTGCTGTATGTACAGCTATCGTCGGCTAAGCTGGAAAGAAGCGGGCATTGTGCCTCTATGGGATATTTTTCAGAGCTGAGAACGCCGTCCCATGCCGATCTATCCTGCCCTAATCCGTGAAGCAAGATCAGGCTCATGCTTTAATCTCCTATAGCCTTGCAGGGGCAGATCTGAGCGCATACTCCGCAGCCGTAGCATAGACTTTTTTCAATTTTAACGCTGCCGTTCTCCAGAACGATAGCCGGACAGCCAAGCTCTTTTATGCATTTTTTGCAGTTAACGCATTTGTCTTTATTTACAGTAAAATGCTTTGAGGGCTTGGTTACCGCAATACAGGGAGATTTCATTATTACAGCCTTTACTCCCGTTTTGCTTACCGCCGATCTCACGGCTTTTATTCCTGCGTCAAGATCGAGAGCGTTGACCGTTTCAACGGAGGTCAGACCTATAGCCTTCAGTATTTTTTCTATAGATACCTTTTCGCATACATCGCCCATCATTGTTACGCCTGTTCCGGGGTGCGGCTGATGTCCTGTCATAGCGGTAGTTGAATTATCAAGAACTATAACCGTAATATCAGTTCGGTTATAAACAGCATTGACAACGCCCGTGATTCCGGACGCAAAAAATGTTGAATCGCCGATAAAAGAGAAGTTTACCGTATCCGGCTCAACTCTGTGTATTCCCTGAGCGATCGTAACGTCAGCACCCATGCAGAGACAGGTATCTACCATATCAAGAGGCTTTGCGTTTCCGAGGGTATAACAGCCTATATCACCGCTGAATACAGCTTTTTTGCCCTTTACTGCCTGCTTTACGGCATAAAAGCTTGCTCTGTGCGGACAGCCCGCACAGAGTACGGGAGGTCTGACCGGAAGCTCGGGAGCTTCAGATATTTCAGCCTCCTGACAGTTTAGTCCCAGAAAACCGCTCAGGACTTTTCTTACAGATTCCACGGTGTTTTCGCCGGCAGGCTGAACCGAGCCGTCAAGCTTTCCGTGTATCCTGATATTCAGATTGTATTTTCCGCAGATATATGTAAGTTCTTTCTCAATGACCGGATCAAGCTCCTCAATGCACAAAACTTCGTCAAGTCCGCTGAGAAATTCCAGCGCAAGCTTTTCTGGAAATGGATTCGGAGTGGATATTTTCATAAGCCTGCATGAAGCGTCTTCGCCGAGAGCCTCTCTGGTATACGCCCAGCTTATCCCGTGAGATGCTATTCCCTTTTTCGCAGTTTTGCAGCCTGATATAAAATTGAATCGGTAGGAGGAAAGCTCCGATCCCATTTCAGGATTGCGCTTTTCTATTTTGCAGTGATTTAGGTAAGAAGTTCTCGGGAAAATAACCCAGCGCATAGTGTCCTTTACGAAGCCGTCAGGAATGTGCTTTTCGTAGCTGTCTGCAATTTCAACTGAAGCGCAGCCGTGGCATACTCTTGTGGTAGGTCTGAAAAGTACGGGAGTAGAATATTTTTCAGAATACTCAAAAGCGTCCTTTATCATTTCGTAGGCTTCCTCCGGAGAGGACGGGTCAAAAACGGGAAGCTTTGCAAATTGTGCAAAATGCCTTGTATCCTGCTCGGTCTGTGAGGAAATAGGTCCCGGGTCGTCTGCTGAAACTATTACCATTCCGCCCTTTACCCCGACATAAGCAAGGCTCATAAGCGGGTCGGAAGCAACGTTAAGTCCTACCTGCTTCATAGTAACAAGCGCTCTTGCTCCTGAGTAAGCCGCACCTGCGCCGACCTCCAAAGCCGCTTTTTCATTGACAGACCATTCAACATAAACGCTTCCGTCATTGTTTTTTGCTATAGTTTCAAGGATTTCGGTAGAGGGAGTTCCGGGATAGCCCGAAACGACATTTACGTCGGCATGAAGAGCGCCCAGAGCAATAGCCTCGTTTCCCATCAAGAATTCAACTGACAAAATAACACACCCTTTTAATTTAATACCTTGGTCTTAATTCCGTTCGGAAATCAAGCTTTGACTATACTATATATTATATCATATTATATGAAAAAGTCAATTGATTGAAATTCGCAGAACGGTACATAAATTGCCTTGAAAACTGTCAAGACAAAAAAATTTTATTTCTGCACATTATCAGGCTTCAAAAGTATGGTTATATATCAGAAATATAGAAATGGATAACCGTATAACAACTGGTATTTGACCAAGATTCTGTAGAAAAAATTTCTGATGATAATATTTTATATGTACTGAAAAATGTATTGAAATGTCGGAATTGTGTATAAGTATAAACAACTTGCGGATTGTGTAAATGTCCTAAAAAACGAAGAAAAGTTTGGGACAAAAGCCTATTGAAATACTTTATGTAATCCTTTACAATAAAAACATGGGGGTATAATTTTTAAACTTGATGGAGGTAAATTATGAAATTGAAAAGAACCATGGCAGGTTTCCTATCCGCTGTGGTCGGATTTTCCTCTCTTGGTCTGTCTGCGCTTGCTCCTGCGAGCGTAAGTGCGGCGAATCCATGGGACGGAGCAGCGGAAACCAGCATACTTGAAAAGAAAAGGGTATCATCAGATGAGTCCTTGCTTCAGGAAGACGGCAATAATCCCGGCAAATACACATGGGGCTATCTTCAGACCAATTCTGACAGCAAGGTCCCTACGGGTGAATACCTAAAGGTTACTTATACTGTTGACGGAGAAATTGATGATACAGCAAAGCTCTTTAACTTCCAGCCGTTCGACTCAGGCTGGGGAGGCTGGCAGGATAACTTCCTAACCGCTGGCGACGGCGAGTACGATTCTGCGTCGGGGACATATTCGGCTTATATCAGTACGGATTCGATCAAGGCTTCTCTGGGTACAGGCAAGACACTTAAGGGAATAAATCTTTCCTTCGGAAGCGATATCAGTCCTTACGATGAAAACGGAGATAAGGTAAACGCCGACGCTCCCGTAGTAACACTTACCGGGTACTATAACGTTAAGATCTCGGCAAATCCGCCTTCGGGAGACGTTACTCCTGAAAATCCTCTGACTCTGTATACTATCACAGAAGAAGAGTTGGACGCAGACGGCGTTAACTGGAAGGCTGCTTCAAAGGCTGTCATATATGTTAAAATGACAGAGGGCGGAACCGATTCAATGCTTAATACTCAGATCAAGCTTGGCCCGGACGGAGCCGACGGTCAGCCGGTAGGAAAGGCTTCAAGCAAATATCTGGTAGGACAGAACGCTTCTGCAACATACGGAAAGAGCGGTAACGCAATTCAGGATAATCTGATCGGAAACGCCGGTACGGGTAATTACAAATTCCCTGATGTCAATATAAATAAATCAATGCAGGACGGCAGTACATGGGATTCAAGTTATGCCAATGAAATAACTATTACCGTTAAGGCATATACCGATAATACAAACTGTGAATTTCTCGGTATCATATTCAATAACGGAGCTGCATATCCCTCAGGCTTCAAGGCTCCGGCAGTTGAAAGCACGACCTACGACGCACCTCCGGTAGAGCAGACAAGCAAGCGTGAGCTTATGAAGATGACGCTTGATTACTGCGATACGATGGACTCGTCAAAATATCAGGACGCTTCATGGGATAAATTCCAGACTGAGCTTGCTAAGGCAAAGACAGTTTATGAAAACCAGTCAGCTTCTGATACGGAGCTTGTCAACGCGAGAGCAAGTCTTGAAAAGGTAAAAGCAAATATGCTTTTCAAGGATACGGGAACACAGGCTGCTCCTCTTCCTTACCGTGATCTTACAGACGATGAGATAGTTAAGGAAATGGGCGTAGGAACAAACCTCGGAAATACTATGGACGGACATTCCGGCTTTACTCCAAGCGAGACCTCATGGCAGTCGGTTGAGACTACAAAGGCTTATATAAAGGCGCTTCATGACGCCGGATATAATACGGTGCGTATCCCTGTAACCTGGGGAACGATGATCGACGACGAAAATGGCTATTCGATAAACGATACATGGATAAGCAGAGTTCAGGACATCGTGGATTACTGCGTATCTCAGGATATGTACGCTATCATCAATGTTCACCACGACGGCGCAGAGCAGTCGGGCTGGCTCAGAGTAGCTGCGGAGGATATTGATCAGGTTTATGATAAATTTGAAAAGGTATGGAGAAATATTGCAGAGTATTTCAAGAATTACGACGAGCATCTTATTTTCGAGTCTATGAATGAGATCACCTGCATGGAAGGCGACGCCAAAAATTCGGCTGAGGCTATCGCATACGATACCCCTGTTATAGTTAATCTCAATCAGATATTTGTAAACGTAGTACGTTCTACAGGCTCGAACAATGCTAAGAGATGGCTTTCGGTAGTTTCGCACTATGCAAACGGAGGAACTCAGTCAGGCTTCGTTCTTGCAGACGACAGCTACAATACAGAAAACAGGATCATGTTTGCGCTTCATATTTACAAGGCATCAACAAACGTAACATGGACTTACAGCGAAGTATATCAGGTAGCTGACGCACTCAAAAAGTGTGCAGCAAAGCATAAAGTTCCGATAATACTCGGAGAGTACGGAACAAGAACCTATACTCAGGCGGGAACCGAGAGCGGATACAACGACGTAGCCAGAGCTTATTTCTCCGAGATAGTTCACCGCGCCTGTCAGGCTGCCGGAGCTGTTCCTGTAGTATGGGATCAGGGATACGGTACAAAGGGCGAATATGAAACCGGCTTGTATTCCTACTGGAACAGAACAAAATGCGAACCTCTGTTCAAAACAATTACAGACGCAATGATGAGAGGAACGTATCTGCCTAATACGTCCAAGAACAACAGCTATGATTTCAAGGACGTTGTTCAGGGTCCGTCTGTTGACCCGATAACCGATATAGCTCTCAGCGATGAAAATGTCAGCGTAGAGCTGGGCGATAATTATACGGTAACGGCTGAAGTTTCTCCATCCGGTTCAAATGATGTTGTTATCTGGAGTACGGACGATGAAACTATTGCGACTGTATCACAGGGCAAAATAAGGGCAAGAGGAATAGGAATTACGACGGTAAGAGCATATTCACAGAGCGGAAGCATTGAAAAGACCATAACTGTAAAGGTTTCTCCGAAGGCTTCTGAAAATGCGGCGACCGCTATCAGCGCAGAGGATTCCTATACTATTATTTCAGGTAAATACGTTTATCTCAATCCGTCGGTCGAGCCTGCCGGCGCAGACGATTATATTACCTATAAATCGTCGAATACAAATATTGTAACAGTTAACTCGCTGGGCAAGGCTGTAGGCGTTAAAAACGGAGTTGCTTATGTAACTATGACAGCTTCAAGCGGAGTTACCAAAACTGTAAAGATCGAGGTTCTTGACAGCGCTGCTAAGGAAGAAGTAAATCTGGCGCTTCACGTTCTTTATAACGATACGGCAAAGAATTATTACGGAACTGAGCTCGGAGATGCTGTAAAGGCAACGGGCGACGGACAGTATACAGTATCATTCGATCTTAACAGCCAGCTTTCATCAGCAGGTAAAAAGGCTGGTATAACCGAAATAAACAATCTTACGGCTGTTTATATCAAGGATTCTGACATAACAAGCGGAAACGCAAAGAAATCACCTCTTAACAGCGCTGAAATAAGATATGACAGCGTTAAGGTAAACGGAACAGAGCTTACTATAAACAACAGTGATTTTGCTTCCGCACTTAATTCTGAGGTATTTGACAGCGGAAGGCCTATCAATGCTTGGGACGGCTCTATTGTAGACGAGGTTTCCGCAGCCGATCATGTAGCTAGGTTTACAACAGTTTCAAATCCTACTACTATTGAAGTTACATTTACTCTTCAGAATGTTGAATTTAAGCAGTCAGCTTCCGATAAAAAGAATGAAGCGCTGAAAATGACAGCGGTTACAGATAAGAAGATCGTTCTTGACAATATCGGAGATACTGCTGAGCTGGCAGTAAAGATCATACCGAGAAATACCGATTCTCTGGTAACATTCACTTCTGATAATGCAAATATCGTTTCTGTCGATAATACTGCATTGGCGACCGATCCTGAAACAGGTGAGGTTAGAATTACAGTTACGGCAATGAACGAGGGCAAGGCTACTGTTACGGCAATGACTGAAAACGGATTAACAGTTGAGTTTACCGTAATAGTAGGAGAGGATATCTATGACGATCCTTCAAGTGAGGACAGTTCATCTGAAAATTCATCGGATATTGATTCCTCTTCTCAGGGATCGGAGTCAAGCGACAGCGATTCATCTTCAGCAGATTCCAACGATTCCAACACACAGGACTCCTCTTCACAGAGTTCTTCGTCAGACAGCGGTACGGCTTCTTCACCGTCCTCCGATTCCGGAAACGGTAATTCAGGCGCAGGCAGCAATCCGAATACGGGAGCTAAGGCAGCTGCTCTTACAGGAGTGCTTCTCTCGGCGGCAGCTCTGATCGTTGTTAAAAAGAAGAAATAAAACAGTTCAGTAATAAGTTTTGCTGAAATTAAAAAAATTACAGCCGCTTCGGTTTTGATCTTTCAGACCGAAGCGGCTGTTTTATTAATATGATCTCTGCTCAGCGGCGTTCATATCAGAGTAATTATTTTATGGTATAAAAAATCAATAAGACTGCAACCATATAAGCATATACGGCGTTTTAATTTATAAAGGGGGTGAAAGGCATGAAAAATATTACAGATACTGAGCTGAACGTTTTATTCCGCCGTTATGTAGAGGAATACTCGGATTTGGTATCAAGGCTCTGTATCGTACATACCGGAAATTATTCTGACGCGGAGGATTGTTTTCAAAACGTATTTTTCAAGCTTTTCAGAGAACTGAAAAAGGGCGGGCCTCCTAACGCAAAAGCATGGCTCATTACGGTTGCGCTCAACGAGTGCAGAAGTGTTATGAGGTACAGATTGCGGAAGAATACCGTTGATCTTAATGAGCTTATGATACCGTTTGAGGATAAAAAAGATATTGAAATGACAGAGCTTATTTTCAGACTTGCTCCCGATCAAAGAGATTCGATATACCTTTATTACTACGAGGAATATTCGGTAAGGGAAATTTCTGAAATAACAGGAATTAAAGAAAATACTGTTAAATCACATCTAAAACGAGGCAGGGAGCAGTTAAAGAAGTATCTGACTGAATAGAGGTGGAGTTAATGAAACAGCTTAGAATTTTTGATAAGTATTCCGCACCCCCTAAGTGGAAGGAAGCAGTAATTATGAGACAGGATAAAACAAATACCCGAGTGTTTTTGAAACGCCGTTATTTTACAGCGGTGATTTGTGCGGTCGTGCTGATCTGTGCAGGGATATATGCGCTGGGTTATTCGGTTCGTAAAGATTATCCAAGGATAAACGGGATATTGCAGGAAAGCGTCGATGAAGGAAATGACGGTGATGAGGACAGCCGTAATATAGATTACGCTGCGGAACGAAAAGGAGAACATTTCAGAGCAGTAATCGTTCAGGTCAGGGAAAACGGCGTTATGATCTGTAAAGAGGGAGAGGGTCTTATCAGCGTATCCTTTGCGGATAGCTGTGAATTTTTCGGCTCAGATAACAGCAAAACGGATTTCAGCAGTTTTAAAACAGGAGATACAGTTGTTGTAAACTTCGACGGAACTATAATGGAAACTTATCCAGAAATAATAAATTCCTGCGGAATACTCCAGACGATCGGAAGCTTAAAAGAAGGTGAATATATAACCGATCTTACAGGTACTTATTTCAGCGGTAAGGTTTATGAAATATCGGAAGAAGCTATTACGGTAGAAACGGTGAAGAACGGCTTGTCATGTTATTATTCGGTCAGGAATGACTTCGGATATATTTATGACGGCAGCAATCGTATAATATCTACGGAGAATATAAAGACCGGAATGCAGATAAGAGTAAAATGCGCACAGCCTCCGGAGATGTATGATATTGATGTGATCAATTCGGATATTATTCAGGTATCCGATGCGTTCACTGCCGACCCTGTTTATCAGCCTGAAGCTGAAGCGGAATTTACTATAAGAGAGTATGCCGTGGAAAACGGCAGTCTGCTCTTTGAAGCAAAAATAGAAAACGAGCAGGAAAGGCTGCTGCTGGATACTATAATTAACGATTATGTTGAGAAGATAAAAGCAGATCCCTATAAAAAAGCCTATGATCTAATGCCTTTGCGTGAATTTTCTGTCAGGAAGGGATCTGATGATACGTCAGCCGAATATCTGCTTTATGAAACCGGCGAGAATATATATTTCAGTACAGACATGGGAGATCTTGAAATATCTAAGGAGGAGAGCAGCGCTGCCGATATACTGAGGCTGCTTGATGAAATATCACAAGATCATTGAAAATACCCGGTGAATTAAGCGTTCAACGGCGGAGATGATTGTGAACTACAGGATTTTGTGCGGGGAAATGGATAATTTCTCCGCCTTTCGTATGTTTTGTAGAAAACAGGCAATAATTATATAGGCACAGATGAAAATTTTGTAGGAATTTATAACAGGTAAAATTGAAGAAAATGCTTGACAGCCGCGTTTTTGCGGTGTATAATATTAAAGTATGCTGATGAATTGTAATCAGTCGTATAGTATTTTAATGAAAGGAGAGAAATTATGCCAACCTTTAACCAGTTAGTAAGAAAGGGAAGAGACGTTCTTGAAACAAAGTCGACTGCTCCTGCGCTTCAGAAGGGTTATAACTCAAAGAAGAAAGTAGCTATCGATCAGAGCTGTCCTCAGAAGAGAGGCGTATGTACAGCAGTAAGAACCGCTACACCTAAGAAGCCTAACTCAGCTATGAGAAAAATCGCCAGAGTTAAGCTTACAAACGGAAACGAAGTAACAGCTTATATTCCGGGTATCGGTCACAATCTGCAGGAGCACAGCGTTGTTCTCATCAGAGGCGGACGTGTAAAGGATCTCCCAGGTGTGCGTTACCACATCATCAGAGGAACTCTTGACGCTCAGGGCGTTGCCAAGAGAATGCAGGCTCGCTCAAAATACGGCGCTAAGAAGCCTAAGGCAGGAGCTGCCAAGTAATAAAGCTCAGGCTTTACTGCTTAAAACTCATTAAATAAGGTTAGACTCATTGTCGCATACTGCGAAGACCACAGTTGCGTGTAGAGTGATTATATATATCTGCTTTAGAAGCGGAATTTTATTTTTCCTCTGCATTGGACTGACGGGGCTGCAGCTCAAGGCTGCAGAGCGAGTACCTATGAATTCATTTATTTGTGAAGGAGGGAATTAAAGTGCCAAGAAGAGGTAAAGTTGCTAAAAGAGACGTACTTCTTGATCCTGTATACAATTCTAAGCTTGTAACGCGTCTTGTTAACAATATCATGCTGGACGGCAAGAAGGGCGTTGCTCAGAAGATAGTTTACGGAGCATTTGAAATCGTAGAGGAGAAAACGGGACGTCCCGCTCTCGAAGTTTTTGAAGAGGCTATGAACAATATCATGCCTGAGCTCGAAGTAAAGGCCCGCCGTGTAGGAGGAGCTACCTATCAGGTTCCTATGGAGGTAAGACCCGAAAGACGTCAGACTCTCGGACTCAGATGGATAACAAAGTATTCTCGTGAAAGAAACGAGGCTACTATGAGAGAAAGGCTCGCTGCTGAGATCCTTGACGCTCTCAACGGTGTAGGCGGTTCATGCAAGAAGCGCGACGATACACATAAAATGGCTGAGGCTAATAAGGCTTTCGCTCATTTCAGATGGTAAACACAGTATAAATAGGAGGATATTATGGCAAGAGATTGTTCTTTGCAGGATACCAGAAATATTGGTATCATGGCTCATATCGACGCCGGTAAGACAACAACGACCGAGCGTATCCTGTTTTATACCGGTGTAAACCATAAAATCGGAGAAACTCACGAGGGTGCGGCAACTATGGACTGGATGGCGCAGGAGCAGGAGAGAGGTATTACAATTACTTCGGCTGCTACGACCTGTTACTGGAAGGGTCATAGACTTAATATTATCGATACCCCGGGCCACGTTGACTTTACAGTCGAGGTTGAGCGTTCACTGCGTGTTCTCGACGGTTCTGTAACGGTTCTCTGCGCTAAGGGAGGCGTTGAGCCTCAGACTGAGACCGTATGGCGTCAGGCTGATAATTACAAGGTCCCCAGAATGGTTTACGTTAATAAGATGGACATTATGGGAGCCGATTTCTACAGAGTTCTTGATATGCTTCATACAAGACTCAAAACAAACGCCGTAGCTATTCAGCTTCCTATCGGAGCTGAGGAGGATTTCGAGGGAATCATTGATCTGCTTGAAATGAAGGCGTATATTTACACTAACGACCTCGGAACTGATATTCAGGTAACAGATATACCTGATGATATGAAGGACAAGGCTGAGGAATACCGTGCTACTATGATGGACGCTATTGCTGAGCAGGACGAGGAAGTTATGATGAAATACCTCGACGGTGAAGAGCTCACTATAGAGGAAATGAAAATGTGCATAAGAAAGGGTACTATTGCAAACACAATAGTTCCTGTAACCTGCGGTACTTCATATAAGAACAAGGGCGTACAGAAGCTTCTTGACGCTATTGTTGACTATATGCCGGCGCCTACTGATATTGCACATATCAAGGGCGTAAATCCTGAAACAGGCGAGGAGCTTGAGAGGCCTTCTTCCGATGAAGAGCCGTTTTCAGCGCTTGCATTTAAGATCGCTACCGACCCGTTTGTTGGTAAGCTATGCTTCTTCAGAGTTTATTCAGGAGTTTTGAAGGCAGGTTCAAACGTATATAATGCTTCTAAGGACAAGACCGAGAGGATCGGACGTATTCTTCAGATGCATTCAAATCACCGTAAGGATATCAGCGAGGTTTATGCGGGAGATATTGCCGCTGCAGTTGGACTTAAGGTCACTACTACAGGCGATACTCTCTGCGATGAAAAAAATCCTGTTATTCTTGAATCCATGGAGTTCCCGGAGCCAGTTATTCAGCTCGCTATCGAGCCTAAGACCAAGGCCGGTCAGGAAAAGATGGGTATCGCTCTTGCTAAGCTTGCAGAAGAGGATCCTACTTTCAGAACCTGGACTTCAGAGGAAACCGGACAGACGATCATTGCCGGAATGGGCGAGCTTCACCTTGAGATCATTGTTGACAGACTTCTCCGTGAATTTAAGGTAGAGGCTAACGTAGGCGCTCCTCAGGTTTCTTATAAGGAAACTATCAGAAAGAACGCTAACGTTGACTATAAGTACGCTAAGCAGTCGGGCGGTAAGGGTCAGTACGGTCACGTTAAGATCAATATCGAACCCAATGAGTCAGGCAAGGGTTATGAGTTTATCAACCATGTTGTCGGCGGCTCTATTCCTAAGGAATACATTCCTGCGGTTGATGCCGGTATCAAGGGCGCAATGGAAACCGGAGTTCTTGCCGGCTTCCAGGTCGTTGACGTAAAGGTTGAGCTTTATGACGGATCATATCATGAAGTTGACTCGTCTGAAATGGCATTTAAGATCGCCGGATCAATGGCGTTCAAGGAAGCTATGAGAAAGGCTGATCCTGTAATACTTGAGCCTATTATGAAGGTAACGGTTATTGCTCCGGATGATTATTTAGGAACTGTAATCGGAGACCTTAACTCAAGAAGAGGACAGATCCTCGGTCAGGAAACAAGACCCGGCGCAGTTCAGGTCGACTGTCTTGTTCCGCTTTCTGAAATGTTCGGCTATTCCAACGACCTGCGTTCAAAGACACAGGGAAGAGGACAGTATTCAATGGAGCCTGACAGCTATATTGAAGTTCCTAAGTCGATTTCAGAGAAGATCATTACTTCGAGAAGCAAGGGTTAATTTTATTCAAAAATATTTATTTAACCTATTGCAATATTTTAAGATATCTGATATAATTACAATATAGTACGGTATTTTAGAAACTATAAATTTTAAGGAGGAAAAATTCCTATGGCAAAGGCACATTTCGAAAGAACAAAACCCCACGTTAACATTGGTACTATCGGACACGTTGACCATGGTAAGACTACTCTTACTGCTGCTATCACAAAGACTCTTGCTCTTAAGGGTCAGGCTCAGTATGAGGCTTATGATATGATCGACAAGGCTCCTGAAGAGAGAGAGCGTGGTATTACTATCAATACTGCTCACGTTGAGTATGAAACAGACAAGCGTCACTATGCTCACGTTGACTGCCCGGGTCATGCTGACTACGTTAAGAACATGATCACCGGCGCTGCTCAGATGGACGGAGCTATCCTTGTAGTAGCTGCTTCCGACGGTCCTATGGCTCAGACAAGAGAGCACCTTCTGCTTGCTCGTCAGGTTGGCGTTCCTGCAATCGTTGTATTCATGAACAAGGCTGATCAGGTTGACGACGAAGAGCTTCTTGAGCTGGTTGAAATGGACATCAGAGAGCTTCTTGACAAGTATGAGTTCCCCGGCGATGATACTCCTATCATCAAGGGTTCAGCTCTTGCTGCTCTTAACGCTCCCGACGATCTTTCAGATCCTGCATATGCTCCTATTATTGAGCTTATGAATGCAGTTGACGAATTTATCCCTACTCCTGACCGTAAGGCAGATCTTCCTTTCCTTATGCCTGTTGAGGACGTATTCACCATCACAGGCCGTGGTACAGTTGCTACAGGAAGAGTTGAAAGAGGACAGCTCAACACAGGTGATGAAGTTGAGATCATCGGTCTTACTGAGGAGAGAGCTAAGACAGTTGTAACAGGTATCGAAATGTTCAGAAAGATCCTTGATTACGCTGAGGCAGGCGATAACATCGGTGCGCTTCTCCGTGGTATCCAGAGAACAGACATTGAAAGAGGTCAGGTTCTTTGTAAGCCGGGCAGCATTCATCCGCTGACTAAGTTCACAGGTCAGGTTTACGTTCTGAAGAAGGAAGAGGGCGGACGTCATACTCCTTTCTTCAACAACTACAGACCTCAGTTCTATTTCAGAACAACAGACGTTACAGGCGTTATCACACTTCCTGCTGATAAGGAAATGTGTATGCCCGGCGATAATGTAACAATGGATGTTGAGCTTATCACTCCTATCGCTATTGAAGAAGGACTTCGTTTTGCTATCCGTGAGGGCGGCAGAACTGTAGGTTCAGGCGTTGTTACAGCTGTTAAGGACTAATTAAAAATATCAGCTTAATTGCTATTGTAAGCTCCGGATCTAATGATTCGGAGCTTTTTATTTAAACTGATATGAATATCTGGTAAACAGATTAAAAAAATGTGGAATTACAGATCAAAATATGATATAATTATTCATATAGGGGGTGAAGCTTTGGATAATCTCGACGATGATTATATGATAGACGTAGCCAAAGAGCATAAGTATCAGAATCAAAGCCGCGAATACTGCGAGGCCTTTCTGAAATGGAGAACGAATAAGAAAAATCCTTACGGTTATAAATTTGTCCACGATAAGCGTGAGCATACCTATATAGACGGAGAAGGTTATGTTGAAAAGAAGCCGGCTCAGGCTGAGAAAAAATCGCTTCTGAAATGCTGTTTTCTGCTTGGGATAACAATGATATTTATGCTGGCGGTCGATCTAGGCAAAATGCTGGTCATAAAATATTATTTTAAGCTTAGCGGCGGAGCCAATGTATATTATTCCGAGCTTAATGATTATAAGCCTTTAAGCTCGGAAATCGTATATTTTGCTGCTGTGTGCAATATGCTGAAATATATTGTTCCGATAGCTGTTTTCAAATTTGTGTCACGTATACCCGCAAAGGTCATGCTGCCTACCGCAAGAGGTTCATTCAGACTTGGAGCCAGCGGAGTTCTGCTTATGCTGGTCGTTACGGCTATAGGCCGTATCGGCAACTATTTTCTTGCTTACCTGATGGGTCTTGCAAATATTGATTCGGTATATTATGACTATATTTATACAGATAACCGAACCGCAATGCTTTTTTTCTTTATTGGTCAGTTCATAATTACTCCGATTCTTATGGAGATCTTGTTCAGAGGTCTTATTTTACAGACCTTCCGTCAGTTCGGAGATCTGTTTGCAATACTGATAACAAGCGTTATAAACTGCTTATGCTATTATGATATAGCTCAGATCGGTTATATTTTCTGCGCTTCAGTTGTTGTGGGACTGTTCACAATAAGGACAGGCTCTATTTATACCGCCTTTGCAATGCGGATAAGCGGAAGAGTACTTACTTTTGTTATGACGTATATTTCTTTTCATTTAGGCTATATTGAAGGAAAAATATTTGAGACTATTGTATGTCTTGCTATATTTGCAGGCTCTATCATTGTATATTCCCGTTTGATAAGCAAGGGAGAATGGAATTTTAACATCAGAAATGACGACTCCCATATGACTCTCGGGGAAAAGATCAAGACTTCCGTTACAAGTACAGTTCTTGCTTCTTGGATACTGGTGTCAGTAGTTTTGACGGTTTTTTGTATTAAATTTCTGTAAGGCTTTATGGTGATAGGATATGAATGATGAATTTTATATGGAAAAGTCGCTTGAACTTGCGAAAAAGGCTATGGAAATAGGAGAAGTTCCGGTTGGGGCTGTAGTAGTAAAAAAGTCCACGGGAGAAATAGTAGGTGAGGGTTATAACCGACGGGAGAACGGCAGATCCCCTTTGGCTCATGCTGAAATTATTGCGATCAGTCAGGCAAGTCAGAGACTTGGCGGCTGGAGGCTTATTGACTGCGAGCTGTTTGTAACCTTAGAGCCGTGTCCTATGTGTGCGGGAGCAATAATTAATTCACGTCTGGAGCGGGTAGTATTCGGCGCTTCTGATCACAAGGCAGGTTCATGCGGCTCGGTAATTAATCTCTTTGAATATCCGTTTAATCATAAGCCCGAGATAACATCCGGCGTACTGCATGAAAGCTGTTCCGTGATCCTTTCGGAATTTTTTGCAGATCTGAGGAAGAGCCGGAAATCAGTTAATAAAAATAAACAAGACGCTGTTTAAACTTATCAGCGTCTTGTTTTTTTATTATATTTCATTTCTGTTTTCAAGAGCCTTATAAAGCGTTACTTCGTCGGCGTATTCGAGCATTCCTCCGATAGGAAGTCCGAAAGCCAGTCTGGTAACCTTAACTCCGAAAGGCTTTAAAAGCTTGGATATGTACATAGCGGTAGCTTCGCCCTCGACCGTAGGGTTTGTAGCCATTATGACCTCGGCGATATTGCTATCCGAAATTCTGGACAGCAATTCTTTTATCCTTATTTTATCTGGCGTAATTCCGTCGATCGGAGATATAAGTCCGTGAAGAACATGATAAACTCCCTTGTATTCCTTAGTACGCTCAAATGCTGAAATATCCTTAGGCGTTTCAACAACGCAGATAGTAGATTGATCACGCCTTTGATCTGAACAGAAGGTGCAAAGCTCATTCTCAGTGAAATTCTGACATACCTTGCAGGTATGCACTGTTTTTTTGGCATTGAGAACGGCCTGAGCAAACTCTTTTACCTCAGCCTCTGACATTTCCATTACATGATATGCAAGCCTTTGAGCTGATTTCATTCCTATTCCCGGAAGCTTAGCAAACTGCTCCGACAGAATTACAAGGGGCAGAGCATTAGAATCAGCCATTTTATCAGAACAGTCCGGGGAAGGAAACTCCGCCGGTAAGCTTCTGCATTTCCTCGTCACTTGTTTCATCGAGAGTTCTTACAGCTTCGTTGAATGCGCTCATAATAAGATCCTGAAGCATTTCTACATCGTCCGGATCTACGACCTCCGGCTTGATGTTGAGCTTGAGCACCTGTCTTTTGCCGTTTATCGTAATATCCACAGCTCCGCCGCCGACAGAAGCTGAGAATTCCCGCTGCTCAAGGTCAGCCTGCAAAGCCGTTATCTCGTCCTGCATTTTCTGTGCCTGCTTCAGCATCTGATTCATGTTGTTTGAAGGGCCTTTACCCATGCCCTGAGGTAGTCTTGCTTTCATAATAAAAACTCCTTAAATTTACTTTTTTATTTCAACTTCGATCTCAGCCTCTCGGGCACGCTTTATCAGTTCGTTGATAGGATTGTCTTTATCCTCTATATCAACGGTTTTAGAAGAATAAAGCATAAAGCCGAAGTCTTTTCCGTAATATTCGTTTACTATCTTTTTCAAAAGCGCCTTATCGTCGGAGGCTTTGAACTTTTTCAAAAGAAATTCGCTGTTAACAACTACGTTGAAAACATTTCCCTCTATACACGCCATTGAATTTGCCAGAAAAGCGCCTATTGCCGGAGCCTGTTCATTGACCCGTTCCAGTATCTTTTTCCATTCGTCTAGCGGAGTAAAATTGTTCGGGTCAAACTTTTTAAGGGGAGCGGTAGGTTCTTTCTTTGCTTCAGGCTTAACGGCCTGCATAGCAGAAGCTGAACTTTCTCCTACGCTCTTTAAAGCCTGTTCGAGCTGGCTGATACGGCTTATAAGTGCGCTGACCTGTGAACTGCTTATCTGAGTATTCTCTCTGGGTGCAGCTGTACTGGGTTTTGGCAGATCAGGCGAATATGTGCATAATCTAACCGCGCACATTTCAAGCTCAATACACTTATTGGAGCTTCTCGCAAAATGCTCGGAGCATTCCTGCAATATTGAGATATAGCCTAATATAGTATCGAGATCAATAGAATCTGCAAGCCTTTTCAATCTTTCAAACTCGTCAGGCATACATACTATAAGCTCTCTGCTGTTATCGGCGGACTTTATGATCATTATATTTCTCATCTGAGCAATAAGCTCAGAGCATAAAACCGCCAGATCCTTGGACATTGCATATAAATCGTCGATCATTCGTATTGCTTCTGCGGCGTCATGCCTGCATACGGCTTCGAGTATATCGAACAGATAGCCGCGTCCGGCTATTCCTGCCGCATTAGAAACGACCTCTGCTGTGATATTATCTGAATAAGCGGCGCATTGATCAAGCAGTGAAAGAGCATCTCTCATTCCTCCGTCCGACAGTCCCGCAATAAGTCCTGCGGCGTCAGGGTCAAGCACAAGGTTTTCCTGAGAAGCAATATATGAAAGCCTGTCCACAATATCCTGAGTTCTGATACGGTGAAAATCAAAATGCTGACATCTGGATACGATTGTAGCCGGTACCTTATGGACCTCAGTGGTGGCAAGTATAAATTTAACGTGCTCCGGAGGTTCTTCCATAGTTTTAAGCAGGGCGTTGAACGCGCCGGCTGAAAGCATATGGACCTCGTCTATTATATAGACCTTATACCTGCACATTTCAGGAGTATAAACTACTCCCTCTCTCAGCTCCCTTATGTCGTCTACCTTTGAATTTGACGCTGCGTCGATCTCAATAATATCCGAAAGTGAACCCTTATCCGCGCTTCTGCATATTTCGCATTCAAGGCAGGGTTCTCCGTTACGGGGATCAAGGCAGTTGACCGTCTTTGCAAAAATTCTCGCACAGGTAGTTTTTCCCGTTCCTCTTGAGCCGGTAAAAAGGTAGGCATGAGCGGTTTTATCCATAGCAATCTGATTTTTAAGCGTTTCGGTAATATGAGGCTGAGAAACAACATCGTCAAAGGACATAGGACGCCATTTTCTATATAACGCCTGATACATCAATCCTGCCTCCCTCGTTCAGCATAAAAAATCAATCCGACATATAGGCGTGCAGGCGAAACTGTGTCACACGAAACAGACCGCTTAATGCTGCTCGGTTCCCCGCCTGACATGGTTCACAGCGTTTCATTGCACAGGACCCGCACACCTATATCTCGGATTGATGAGGAACATTTCTGAAACAACTCAATCTTAACTCCATTACTTAATTATTATAACACATATACAGAAAAAATGCAAGGGTTTTTTATATTTTTTTATCAACTGCGTTTTTAAAGGTAACTGAATTTAAAACAAAAAACAGGAATATTTATCTAGATACTCCACAAATAATCTATTACAGCTGTTTACCGGACATTTCTTTTCCATCGGGGAAGTCAACGCATTAAAAGGAAAGACACTCCTGACATAGCGTCAAAAGTGTCTTTCTTTTATATTAGAGGTTTATAGAAGAAAATCAATCAAAATTAATTACTTGCCGTAGTAAGCCTTGAGGTACATTTCCTTGATCTCGCTCATAAGCGGATATCTTGGGTTAGCGCCAGTACACTGGTCGTCAAATGCGTCCTCAACCATCTGATCGAGGGATTCAAGGAATTTCTGCTCGTCAACGCCGTATTCAGCGATAGTTTTCTTGATTCCTACCTTAGCTTTCAGCTCTTCGATAGCGCTGATAAATTTATTAAGAGTGTCCTCATCGTTCTTTCCGGTAATTCCGAGAGCGTTAGCGCATTCGCAGTATCTTTCAAGAGTATGAGGATACTGATACTGTGAGAAGGTACCCATCTTACGAGGAGTAGGATCTGCGTTGAATCTCATTACATAGGTTATAAGCAGAGCGTTAGCTACGCCGTGTGGCAGATGGTGATATGCGCCAAGCTTGTGAGCCATTGAATGACAAACTCCAAGGAAAGCGTTAGCAAATGCCATACCTGCCATTGTAGAAGCTGTAGCCATTTCCTCACGAGCCTTAACGTCTGTCTGTCCGTTTTCATAAGCGGCCGGCAGATATTTAAATATAAGCTGCATTGCTCTTATAGCGATACCATCTGAATAATCGGTAGCCATAACCGAAGCGTAAGCCTCAAGTGCGTGAGTAAGAGCGTCAATACCTGAAGCCGAGGTAAGTCCCTTAGGAGCGCTCATCATCATATCTGTATCAACGATAGCCATATTAGGCATAAGCTCATAGTCGGCAAGAGGATACTTAGTTCCGGTCTTTTCGTCTGTAATAACAGCGAAAGGAGTAACCTCAGAACCTGTACCGGAGGAAGTAGGAATAGCGATAAAGTAAGCCTTTTCACCCATCTTCGGGAATGTATAGACTCTCTTGCGGATATCAATAAATCTCATAGCCATATCGAAGAAGTCAGCGTCCGGATGCTCGTAAAGAACCCACATGATCTTAGCGGCGTCCATTGCAGAACCTCCGCCGATAGCGATAATAGTATCAGGCTCGAAAGCTCTGATAGCCTTTACGCCTTCAAGAGCGCAGCCAAGCGTCGGGTCAGGAGCTACGTCAAAGAATGTTTCATGAACAATGCCCATAGAATCAAGCTTATCTGTGATAGGCTTTGTATATCCGTTCTTGTAAAGGAACTGGTCTGTAACGATAAACGCCTTTTTCTTGCCCATTACGTTTTTAAGTTCGTCGAGTGCAACAGGGAGGCAGCCCCTCTTGAAGTATACCTTTTCAGGCGCTCTGAACCAAAGCATATTCTCTCTCCTCTCAGCGACTGTCTTGACGTTCAAAAGATGCTTGATACCTACATTCTCTGAAACGGAATTTCCGCCCCATGAACCGCATCCGAGAGTAAGGGAAGGAGCAAGGTTAAAGTTATAAAGGTCGCCGATACCGCCGTGTGAAGAAGGAGTATTTACAAGGATACGGCAGGTTTTCATTCTTGCGCCGAACTTATTGATCTTTTCCTTTTCAGATGAAGCGTTGACATAAAGCGAGGAGGTGTGACCGTAACCGCCGTCCTGAACAAGTCTGTCGGCCTTTTCAATAGCGTCGTCAAAATCCTTAGCTTTATACATAGCAAGAACAGGGGATAGCTTTTCGTGAGCAAACTCTTCATCAAGTTCAACAGAGGAAACTTCTCCAATAAGGATCTTAGCGTCCTCAGGGACTTCAACATCGGCAAGCTTAGCAATAGTATGAGCAGACTGTCCTACTATCTTTGCATTGAGTGCGCCGTTAATGATAATAGTTTTTCTTACCTTTTCGGTTTCTTCCTTATTAAGGATATAGCAGCCGCGGTTTTTAAATTCTTTTTTAACTTCGTCGTAAATAGACTTGTCAACAATAACTGACTGCTCAGAAGCGCATATCATACCGTTGTCAAAAGTTTTTGAGTGAATAATCGAGCTTACCGCAAGCTTGATATCAGCAGAAGCGTCGATCACGGCAGGAGTATTTCCCGCTCCTACACCAAGGGCAGGCTTGCCGCTCGAATATGCAGCCTTAACCATTCCCGGGCCGCCAGTAGCGAGAATGCAGTCAGCTTCTTTCATTACTGTATTAGTAAGATCAAGGGACGGAACGTCGATCCAGCCGATAATTCCCTTAGGAGCGCCTGCCTCTACAGCTGCGTCAAGTACGATTTTAGCAGCCTCAATAGTGCACTTCTTAGCTCTCGGGTGAGGGCTGATTATAATACCGTTTCTTGTTTTAAGACAGATCATTGTCTTAAATATAGCGGTAGATGTCGGGTTGGTTGTAGGAATAACTGCGGCAATTACGCCGATAGGCTCATAGATCTTTTTTGTACCATACGCCGAATCTTCTTCAATGATTCCGCAGGTCTGAACGTTCTTGTATGCATTATAAATGTATTCAGCGGCATAATTGTTTTTGATGACCTTATCCTCGACTACGCCCATGCCTGTTTCCTCAACAGCCATTTTTGCAAGAGGAATTCTTGCTTTGTTAGCGGCAATAGCGGCAGCCTTGAAAATCTTATCAACCTGCTCCTGAGTATAGGTAGCGAAAATTTTCTGAGCTTCTCTTACTTCGGCGATCTTTGCCTCAAGAGCTTCTACGCTGTCTACCAATACCGGTGTTTCATTCTTTGCCATAAATAAACCTCCAATAAAAATTAGCGTTAATGTGTTTAACGATGAAACCGACTAACAGTATGCTCGTTTCATCTTATTTATATTATAGCTGTTTGTTATTTTTTTGTCAATCTGTTTTTCTTACAGCTTTTCTAGTATTTTTGACATCATTATTATTCATTATACACAAATAATGAAAATTGTTTTATGTAATATAAACAAATTGTGTTCGGCAAAATGCACAAAGAAAATCTTCAAGCTTTATACATTTTAAATTTGTGATGGGAGGTGCAGATCTATTTATATTAATATATAATGAATACAATATATATCAATAGTAAACATTGGTGAAAATTACGAAAATCACTTGACTTTTTTAAAAGATGTGGTACAATATAAACAGTAAAGAAAATAAATTATATAAGACGTCAATTTATACAAAAAACGCCAAGGATTTAGCTTCTTTGCTTTGAACGTATCAATTAATATTATTTCATAAAAGGAGAAATGAATTATGGAGCTTAAAAATTTTATCGCCGGAAGTGATATTTACGACGTATACGAAAGTGACGGACTTGCAATAAGAGTATACAAGAAACCGGAGTATAAGGAAAAATGTTTGTACGCTGCGCTGACGCATGCAAGAGTTGAAACTACCCTTGTAAATTCAGCTATAAAAATGCCGGTTCTGCATGAGGTCACAGTTATCGACGGAAAATGGGCGATCTCAATGGACTGGATCAAGGGAAAAACGCTTGAGCAGCTTATGAATGAAAATCCCGATAAGATGGATACATATCTCAACCAGTTTATTGATATACAGACCGAGATCCACGCTCAGTATATGCCGCTGCTTTCAAAGCTTAAGGACAAAATGGCAAGACAGATAAAGTCGCTCGGTCAGATCGACGAGATAAAGAAGTATGAGCTTCTTACCAGACTTGATTCCATGCCTAAGCACATAAAGCTGTGTCATAACAGCTTTGAGCCGAAAAATATTATTATAAATGATGAGGGTACATATGTAATAAACTGGGGTTCTGCAAGACAGGGCAACGCTTCTGCCGATGTAGCTAAAACGTATCTGCTGTTAAGTCTGAACAGACCCGAGATCGCAGACAAGTATCTAGACCGCTATTGCATGAAGAGCGGAACGTCAAAGAAATACGTTCAGGCATGGCTGCCTATCGTTGCGGCAGCTCAGCTTGATAAGGGAATCGAATCCGAAAAGGAATTCCTCCTGAAGTGGATAGACGTTGTAGACTACGATTAATATTAATTATAAAAGGAATCTCGCTTTATACGGGATTCCTTTTGCATTATAAAAACGGCTTGTCTTTATAAAGTCAATTTATATGTATGCAATGATTTTTGCCGCAAATGATAAATACATAAAAAATCCTGATCGTGCAATTTCTTTACTTTTATTCTCTTGACAATACGCCGTTAAAGTAGTATCATTATTAATGCGGTTTTACGCTATTTATTTTTGAGGAGATGAGATACAAGTGGACGATGTCAGTCAGAACAAGATTGCCCCCCGAATACGGCGGCGTTTGCCCGCTTGTATTTTTATTTAGCTTTAATACTTTAAGCGAATAAAGGGTGATCTGTGTCTGGACGTGAAGCTATACGCCTGTCTGCTGTACATAAAATAGTACAGTTGGCTTGGCACGCTGATTTTGCGTTCTTTTTTTGTGCGCAAAAAGGGGGTTTTAACAATGTACAACACAATTATCAAGCTGCTTGAAAAAAGAAATTTCAAGGTGCTAAAGGAGATTTTCCTAAATATGAACGAGGCGGATATCGCCGATATTTTTCAGCATTTTCACGACGATTCCGACGTAGATAAAAAGGATCTGCCGCTTTTGTTCAGGCTTCTGCCCAAGGATGTTGCGGCTGACGTATTTTCGTATATGGACAGCGATATGCAGATGATGCTTATTAATTCCTTTACAGATAAGGAACTTGCCGAGGTTATCGACGATCTGTTTATCGACGATACGGTTGATCTTATAGAGGAAATGCCTGCAAACGTTGTTTCGCGTATCCTAAAAAATGCTGACAATGAAACCAGAAAACAGATCAATCAGATTTTACAGTATCCCAAGGACAGCGCCGGTTCGATCATGACCACCGAGTATATTTATCTCAATAAGGATATGACGGTAAGCGAGGCTCTTCAGAAGATACGACATATAGGAATGGTAAAGGAAACCGTATATACGCTGTATGTAACTGAAAACCGCCGGCTTATAGGCGTTTTGTCGGTGCTGGATATTCTTACGGCTGACGACGGCGACCTTATCGAGGATATAATGGATACCAATGTTATTACTGTCGATACGTTGGAGGATAAGGAACTTGTTGCGGCGCAGTTTGCAAAGTATGATTTTCTTGCGCTGCCGGTTGTGGATAAGGAATTTAGAATTGTAGGAATCGTGACCTTCGATGACGCTATGGACGTTATTCAGGAAGAAAATACAGAGGACTTTTCGCGTATGGCGGCTATGTCGCCCAGTGAGGATTCGTATTTTAAAACCCCTGTAATAACCCATGCCAAGAACAGAATAATGTGGCTGCTTATACTTATGCTGTCCGCAACGATAACAGGTTCAATCATTACAAAATACGAAGCGGCTTTTGCGGCTGTACCGTTGCTGGTTTCGTTTATTCCAATGCTTACGGGAACAGGAGGAAACTGCGGCTCTCAGACTTCGACTATGATAATCAGAGGTATGTCGCTGGGAGAGATAAGGCTGAAAGACTTTTTCAAGGTCGTTTTCAAAGAGTTCAGGATAGCGCTGATCGTCAGCGTTATTCTTGCGGTAGTCAACGGAATACGTATTTATATTACCTATACCTATTTTTATTCCGGTTCAAATGCAGATCCGCTGAAGCTTGCGGTTACGGTAAGTCTGGCGATCATATCAACGGTAATAATGTCTAAGCTGATAGGCTGTATGCTCCCTATGGCGGCAAAAAAGCTGAAGCTTGATCCTGCTATAATGGCTGCTCCGCTTATAACAACTATTGTAGATACCTGTACGACCTTGGTTTTCTTTAATATCTCGATGATGATATTCAATATTCATATATAAGTTTCGGCATATATAAAAGGACCCGGTTCGGCGATATACCGATCCGGGTCCGACAGGTTCGTCTGATTAACTTTTTTGATTTTGGGAGATCAGGCTCAGTTTAAAAACAGTATCCCGAAGTTGAGATATACGGCAAAAGCGATCCATGCAATATAGGGAAGGTTCAGGTATGCGGCAGAAGGTCTTATTCTGTAAAAACGCAAAGTCATATATACTGCTGCGGCCAGCAGAAGAACGATAACTGCCGCCGCCGATCCAATAGATCTGAATCTGAAAAATATAATACTCCACATAAAATTTAATGACAGCTGTATTATGTATATTGACAGGGCGGATCTTATTTTTTTTCTGTCTGAGTCAGAAGATTTAATAAGATAAGCTGAGATTCCCATCAGCGCATACAGCAGGGTCCAGACTACGGGAAATACCCATCCCGGAGGGGATAACGCAGGCTTATGCAGCTTTAAATAAAAAGGCAGGAAGCTTCCGGAAAGCAATGCTGATAAAGTACCTGCTAATTCCGTTCCTATTATAAAAATCAGTAGTTCTGTTGCGTTTGCTTTTTTCATATACATACTCCGTTCAATTTCATTTTGCTATATCCTATGCTTGTTTTATCAGGTTTATGTGTTATTTTAAGCTCTTCGGTAAAAAAGACCATAAATAAAAATTCAGGAGGTAAGTATGGACGTTACATTAAAAAAAGTCACCCGCAGGTTTTCGGATCATAAGCTTTTAAAGCAGTTGTATAAAAAAGCGTTTCCTATAGAAGAACGTGCTCCGTTTTGGCTGCTGTCCGCAAAGGCAAAGAAAGAAAATGTAGATTTCTGGGCTATTTACGATTCTCATAAGTTTGTCGGGCTTATCTATATAGTAAATTATGCTGATTTGTCTTATATTTTCTATTTTGCTGTTTTGGATTCTGAAAGAGGAAAGGGCTACGGAAGCAAGGTTCTGGAGGCTGTAAAGCAAAAGTATCAGAACCGCAGGATCTTTCTTGCGATCGAACAGCTTGATGAAGATTCAGAAAATTATGATATTCGCGTTAAGCGCAAGCGTTTTTACCGAAAGAACGGCTTTGTGGCTCTTGACCTGAAACTTAAGGAAGCCTCTGTCGTTTACGAACTGATGGGAATAGGCGGAACTGTAACGGCACAGGAATATGACCTTCTTATAGGCGCATATGCTGGCAGACTTTTGAAAAGACTTGTAACTATGAAAATAATTGAATGATACATCGGATAAAAATTGCAATAAAAACGGCGGCATTTCTTGATCTCAGATTTTAAGAAGTGCCGTTATTTATTATTAAATATAAACTAACTTGTTTAAAAACTATGGCTTTTGTGCAATTTGCTGTTGCATTTTAAAAATGAAAGTAGTATAATAAAATCTGAATTTATGTTTAAGGAGAGCTTTTTATGAAAGTTTATTCAAAATCCTCAAAGCTTGATAACGTATGCTATGATATAAGAGGCCCGGTTATGGATGAGGCGAACAGAATGATTGCCGAGGGAGAAAAAATACTTAAATTAAATATAGGAAATCCTGCGCCGTTCGCTTTCAGCGCTCCGGATGCTGTAATAAAGAATATGACGGAAAATCTGCGCTGCGCAGAGGGTTACTCGGACTCTAAAGGGATCGAGGACGCCCGTGCTGCTATAAAGGATTACTGTGAATATAAAAATATTTCCGGCGTGTGTATTGATGATATATATACCGGAAACGGCGTTTCAGAGCTTATCGTTATGGTTATGCAGGGGCTTCTAAACGACGGTGACGAGGTGCTTGTTCCCTCGCCGGATTATCCTTTGTGGACGGCTTCCGTTACTCTTGCAGGAGGAAATGCGGTTCATTATATATGTGATGAAAGCTCCTGTTGGTATCCGGACATTGAGGATATGAGAAAAAAGATAACAGATAAGACAAAGGCGATAGTAATAATAAATCCGAATAATCCTACAGGTGCAGTTTATCCAAAGGAGATCCTTGAGCAGATCGCTCAGCTTGCGAGAGAAAACGAACTTATCCTTTTTTCTGACGAGATCTACGACCGTCTGCTTATGGACGGAGTGAAGCATACCTCTATAGCCTCGGTTGCTCCGGATATATTTACTATTACCTTTAACGGTTTATCAAAATCCCATAGGGTTGCCGGCTTCCGATGCGGCTGGATGGTTCTGAGCGGAGATAAAAGCAGAGTCAGAGGTTATATTGAGGGTCTTAATATGCTCTCGTCAATGAGGCTTTGTTCAAATGTTCCCTCTCAGTTTATTATCAAGACTGCTTTAAAGGACTTTGACAAAACTGACGAGCTACTGCTGCCCGGGGGAAGAATTTATGAGCAGAGAGAGTTTATTTACAACGCCATAAATCAAATTGACGGACTTTCAGCCGTAAAGCCGCAGGCCGCATTTTATATCTTTCCTAAGATAGACGCAGGAAAATTCAATATAACAGATGATGAGAAGTTTGTTCTTGATCTGCTGCGTAAAAAGAAAATACTTCTTGTTCACGGCGGCGGTTTTCATTGGGAACAGCCGGATCATTTCAGGATCGTTTATCTTCCTGAGGTAGGTATGCTCAGAAAGGCCGCTGATGAAATGTCTGACTTTCTCAGAGATTACAGGCAGTCTTAATATAAGAAATCCTGCCGAAAAAATTATTGCCGGACTATTGACAACCTCGGGATAATAGGATATAATATATTCAATTTATCCGGAGGTGAGATTTTTTAATGGCTGATGACGCCGATTGCTGTAATGCGAATATAAATTACATAGAGAATATACGGGCATAGTCTGCATTTTTCAGGTGCATGGCTGTGCCTTTTTGTGTGTTTTGAATTGAAAAGGAGGAATATTTTATGGAGAATTCAGTAGTTTGGCAGCTTCTGCTTCAGGCTGTACTTATAGGACTTAATGCTGTATTTGCCTGCGCTGAGATAGCGGTCATATCTGTAAACGATAGCAAGCTGGAGAAAATGGCAGACGAGGGCAGCAAAAAGGCTGTCAGGCTTTTTGAGCTGAAATCGAATCCTGCTAAGTTTCTTGCTACGATACAGGTCGCAATAACTCTTTCGGGATTTTTAGGCTCGGCTTTCGCTGCGGATAACTTTTCGGAAAAGCTGGTAAGCGTTCTTGTTAAGACAGGAGTAACTATCCCCGCAAAGACTCTCGATACAATAGCGGTAATTGTTATTACGCTTATCCTTTCGTATTTTACACTGGTTTTCGGAGAACTTGTTCCTAAGCGTCTTGCTATGAAAAATTCAGAGAAGCTTGCGCTTGGGATGTCTGCGCTTATCGGTTTTATATCTAAGCTTTTTGCTCCGATAGTGTGGCTGCTTACGGTTTCGACCAACGGACTTTTAAGGCTTCTGGGAGTTGACCCTGAAAGCGGCGGAGATACCGTTACTGAGGAGGAGATCCTTCTTATGACGGAGCAGGGACATAAAAGCGGAACGATAGACGAAGACGAAAGCGAGCTTATCAAAAACGTGTTTGAATTTGACGATCTGACGGTAGAGGAGATATGTACGCACAGGCGAGAGGTAGCCGTACTCTGGCTTGACGAAAGCGTAGAAGAATGGGAAAAGACGATCCATCAGTCAAGGCATTCTCTTTATCCCATATGCGGAGACAGCGTTGATAATATTGTGGGAGTCCTGAACGCCAAGGATTATTTCCGTCTTACGGATAGATCCCGTGAAAGCGTGATGAAAAACGCTGTAAGGGAGCCGTATTTTGTTCATGAAAATATGAAGGCGGATAAGCTTTTTACAAAAATGAAAAAGAACGCTTCGCATTTTGCGGTAGTTCTTGACGAATACGGCGGAATGTGCGGTATAATAACTATTACCGATCTTGTTGAGCAGCTTGTAGGCGATTTCGGAGACGATGAGTTTAGGGAAGCGGAGCTGGAAATAGAACGTCTTGATTCCCGTACATGGAAGGTTCTAGGAACTGCTTCGCTTGACGACGTTGCTGCAGCTCTGGAAACTGCTCTTCCTGTAGACGATTATGATACCTTCAGCGGATATGTTATAGGACTGCTCGGGGAGATACCTCATGACGGAACAAAAGCCGAAATTGATACGGAGGATATGCATATTCAGGTGCTGAATGTCAGCAGACACTGTGTTTCTAAGGCTATAGTGCGAATGAACAGGATACCTAATGAGCAGCAGAAGATGTCTGAGAAAGGTCAGACGGTGTAACAGTCTTCTGCGGGCAAAAGCTTGTAAAACAGATGGATATATGTTATAATTATATTGAATTATAATGAAAAGGAGATATTGTAATGAAAAAAATGATGAAAAGGCTGGCCCTGCTGATATGCGGCGCTTTATCCATAGGAATTATGACTTCATGCGGCGATACGTCTGATAGCTCTGATACAGGAGCAGCTGCGCCGAATGATAAAAGCTTTATTATTACTCTTTACCCCGAATACGCTCCGTTAACCTGTGAAAACTTTGAAAAGCTTGTAAAGGACGGGTTTTATGACGGCCTGACCTTTCACAGAATAGTTGATGATTTTATGGCTCAGGGAGGAGATCCTAAGGGCGACGGAACAGGAGGAAGCGGGCAGACTATAAAGGGCGAGTTTTCGCAGAACGGCGTTGATAACAAGCTCTCTCATACCAGGGGCGTTGTTTCAATGGCAAGATCTCAAAGCTATGACAGCGCTTCCAGTCAGTTCTTTATCTGCTATTCCGATAGCTGCTCTTTCCTAGACGGTCAGTATGCGGCTTTCGGAAAGGTGACCGAGGGTATGGAAATTATTGACAGCTTTCTTGATGTTGAAAGAAAGCTCGGGAATGACGGCGCTGTTTCCTCGCCAGTTAAGCCTGTAAAAATAATTAAGGCTGAGATGACGGACGATGACAGCGACGGAAACCATAGAGTAAAGTTTTATGTTTCTGTAGGTGAATAATAAGTCCTAATAAAACCCTTACAGCTTGAAACGCAGGCATTTTAATGCTTTCGTTTCTGCCGTAAGGGTTTTTGTTCAGTACCTGCCGTTTTTCATGAGCCTGCGGTATTCTGACGGAGTAATTCCTGTGACCTGTTTGAATTGTCTTGAAAAGTGAACGTCGCTGTTGTAGCCGCAGGCGAACGCTATTTCGTATATATTCATACTGCTTTCGCATAATAATCTTTTTCCCGACTCTACACGGCTTACTATAATATCTGTGCCGCAGGTTATCCCGAACTGCTTTTTATAAAGCTTCTGAAAATAGACAGGGCTGAGATTCAATCTATCGCTCAGCGTTTCAATACGCCAGTCCTTTTCAGGAAAAGCATAAATCTCTTCTCTCAGTCCTATAAGCTCCCTGCGGTGGGGATATGCGGGAAGCTCTTTATTGACAAAATCAGAAAGCTTGATCAGCAGCGCCTGCAGCAGCAGAGAACAGGTCTGAAGTTTTGACGAATCGTCACTGTTAAGGCTGTCGGATATAAGCTTTATATATTCGGAAGCGTTGAATACGCCGGAGGTTTCTACAGGTTTGTCAAAGGGAATATTCCAGCTGTCCATTAAAATACGGCTTCCGTCAAACTGAACCCAGTCATCTGTGTATTCGGTACCGCAGGAACGGCATATATAAGGAGAATGTTTGCTGAAAATTATGATTGTACCCGGCTTAATAAGCATTTCTGTTTCTTCAAAGGTAAAATAAGCTGATGTCCTTGCAAACAGCAGAAGATAACAGGGATAACCTACGCTTCGATTTACGCTGAAATCCGGGCTGTGACGTGAATCAAAGCACGCCTTGTATACGGAAAACATTATATCGCTCCTTGCCGTAGCTTTTTTATATATCATAACCCGCAGGAAACGATTTGTCAATGACAGTTCAAAATAAAATTGATCTGCAAAGTTTCATAATATGGAACAGCGCCTTTACATCGGTGTGTAAAGACGCATTTTCAGTTTCGGCTATGCTTCCGATTTATAGCGGCATATGCCTGTAAAAACCGTAAAAGCGATCTGCTTTTGATAATTTTCGTCCTGAAGCTTCAGTGATTCTTCCTGATTTGACAAAAATCCGCACTCGATCATGACTGCCGGACAGGAAGCGTTGTTCAGCAGATACAGCTCGTCGCCTACAGGTTTTGTTTCACGCTCGTTTTCAGGCTGAAGAAACGAAACAAACTGCTCTTTCATTATTCCTGCAAGTCTTTCGCTGTCTGAGCTTTTTTCACTATAGAACATTTGCGCACCGCTGTATTTGCTGTCTGTAAACTGATTCTGGTGAATTGATACGGCGATCGCTCCGTCGTACTTGTTGAATAGGGCAAGACGGTTATCCATATCTGATTTTTTCTGCTTAGAAAGTCCCTCGATACCCTCGTTATGAATTGATACATCGCTTTCTCTGGTACAGACAGGCTGGTAGCCCATTACAGTAAGCATATCTTTCAGCGACATTGCAATGTTAAGATTTATTCCTTTTTCGGGAACTCCGTCGATAGAAACGCAGCCTCCGTCCATTCCGCCGTGTCCTGCGTCAATAACTATAACCGGACGCTCCAAGGAAGTTCCGATCTTGCCCGAAGCGGTTTCGACCGCAATGCGCTTTTCAGTCAGGCTTCCTCCGACAATAGATATTCCTAGTATCAGAGCAAAGCAAATAATCGTCCAGATCTGTTTTTTCTTCATAAACAAACACTCCTTTGAACTTATCGTACAACTTACAGTTTGTACAATATATGCGTCTTTCCTTGTTAAAATACCACTGTCTTTTTAATTGAAGCGTCGGCTGAACAAGAAGAAAATGATTGGCTTTTATGCAGTACCTGTTTGTTTTAAGTTTATTGTTTTTATTTATAATCAAGGATCAATTGACAACAAAAGAGTTATACGTTATAATATTAAAAAAGGATGGGTGTGGTTATTTATGGCAGATTGGAATTCATCACAGTATCTGAAATTCAAGAGTGAGAGGACCTTGCCGTCGGTAGATTTGATAAGCAGGATAAAGCTTTCAGCTTCGCCATGTAAAATACTTGATATAGGCTGCGGACCGGGAAATTCTTCAGCAGAGCTGAAAAAGGCATTTCCGAACGCATATGTGTTAGGAATAGACAGCTCTGAAAACATGATAGACGAAGCAAGAAGCAGCTGCTGCGGCATAGACTTTTGCTTGTTTAACGCTGAAAACGATATCTCAGAACTTGGCAGGGATTTTGATCTTGTATTTTCAAACGCCTGTATTCAATGGATACCCGATCACGAAGTACTGCTCGGAAATATGCTGAGCTGTCTTAAAAGCGGGGGAATGCTTGCAGTTCAGACCCCTATGAATTATGATGAGCCTATTCATAAAATAATAAATGAAACCGTTGGCGAAAGCAGGTGGAAAAACCGTTTCGCACACAGCCGTATATTTTACAATCTTACCCAGGAGGAATATTTCGATATTCTAAGTTCGCTCTCCAAGGATTTCAGCCTATGGAGTACGACGTATTTTCACGTTATGAACAGCCATAATGATATTATGGAATGGTATAAAGCAACAGGACTTAAACCGTGGCTTGAGCAGCTTCAAGACGTGAATGAGCTTGCTGAGTTTGAAAACGAGGTGCTTGAAAAGGTCAAGAAAGCTTATCCTGTACAGAAAAACGGACAGATAATCTTCCGCTTTCCGAGATTTTTCTTTACCGCGGTAAAAAATTAAGCTGACTGCTTTCAAAAGCGGTTCAGTTTTAGATTCGTTAAAAACTGAAAGGTCGTTAAAATGATAGAAAATGAAATCAATATTCCCAGGGTAATGTTATGCGCGGTTGATGTCGGTGAATATGACGTTGAGCGTTCGCTGGACGAGCTGGAGGAGCTGGCTAGTACCGCAGGGGCGGAAACGGCAGTGCGGATAGTTCAGAAAAGGCCCTCTTTTGAACCCGGGACTTGTATAGGCTCGGGAAGACTGGAGGAAATGGCGGAGATATGCGAGAGGGATGATATAGACCAGATAATCTTTGACCACGAGCTTACTGCAACTCAAATACGAAATATAGAGGACGTCTGTAAGGTCCATACTATAGACCGTACTATGCTTATTCTGGACATTTTCGCTCAGAGAGCTACTACAAGGGAGGGCAGGCTTCAGGTAGAAATAGCTCAGCACCGCTACCGTCTGCCCAGATTAGCAGGAATGGGAGTAAAGCTTTCCAGACTCGGCGCAGGAATAGGTACGAGAGGCCCGGGAGAATCAAAGCTTGAAACCGATAAGCGCCATATAAGAACCAGAATAGCCGCTCTTAGTGCAGAACTTAAGGAAATTGAAAAACGCCGCACTCATCAACGGGCAAGGCGAAAAAAGGACGGCGTTCTTGTCTGTGCAATAGTCGGCTATACCAATGTCGGAAAATCAACGCTGCTCAATACCCTGACGGAAGCCGGAGTTTTGGCGGAGAATAAGCTGTTTGCAACGCTTGAAACGACCTCAAGAGCTATCGAGCTGCCTGACGGACGAAGCGTAATGCTGGTGGATACGGTAGGGCTGATAAGACGTCTGCCCCATCATCTTGTTGAGGCATTCAAGTCAACGCTTGAGGAAGCGGCTAATGCTGACGTTATACTCCATATCTGCGACGCTTCCGCCGATGACTGCAAAGAGCAGGCAAAGGTTACGCTTGAACTGCTAGGGGAGCTTGGATGTGAGGGTATACCTGTAGTTACAGTTTTAAACAAGTGTGATAAGGTCCCTTATATAGACGATATCGGAAATGAGGAGGGCGTTGTAAAGATCTCCGCTAAAACCGGAGAGGGTATAGACAGGCTGCTGGACGCTGTTGCAAAAGCTCTGCCGCAGTCTGCTGTAAGGACAAAGCTGCTTATTCCGTTTTCAGAGGGCGGACTGCTTAACGAGATACGCATTGACGGAAAGATCTTTTCAGAGGAATATACCGCTGACGGAATCCTGTGCGACGCATTGGTGGACGTTAAGATATACCCCAAAGCGGCTGTCTATAAGCAGCCTTAAAAGTTATGTCGATATTTGTATAAAATCAACAAAATTCTCTGTGGAATTTCTATTTATACAATAAAATTTTTTATATCGGGTAAAATTTTGTCGGTTTTCACAATATAATAATATTTATATGCTATAATAAATACAGCAATATCAATAATAACAGAAAAGCTGGTGACGCTGTGCATATAACTAATATTGACGTTAAGGAAAAAGGCGTTAAATTTCTGAAATATATTCCGTTTGTTTTAAGCGTTTTGATTATAATTTTCTGCGTTGTATTTGTGGTTAGAAATGATTTTGACGATATACTTAGCTATACTCCCGAAAATCTTTGGCTGGCGGCGGCTGTATTCTGGGGTTTTTACGGTCTGAAATCCATGTCTGTAGTGTTTCCCCTTACGGCATTGTTTATTTCGGTCGGGCATCTTTATCCGTTCTGGGCGGCTATGCTTGTAAATATAGTCGGTTTGTGCGTCAGCTTTACGATTCCGTACCTTGTGGGAAGAATATCAGGCTCAGGAATAGTTGATACAGTATCCCGGAAATATCCGAAGGCCCGCAAGATAATTAATTACGGTCATGATAATAATCTGTTTGCGTCGTATATTTCAAGAGCGGTAGTCGTTGTTCCGGGGGATATAGTAAGTATTCTGCACGGGGCGCTGAAAATGCCTTACAGACCGTATCTGATCGGTTCTCTTTTCGGAGTGTTTCCTGAAATGGCGGTACAGACTTATATCGGCGGGCAGCTTAATCAGCTTACCCTGAAATCGGTTTTGGTAATGATAGGACTTATTCTGCTGACGCTTGCTGTAAGCATTGCACTGAATAAAAAGGTCAGCAAAATGGGACGTCAGACTGATAAAGAAGATTTTTATGAGTGAACCTCGGCGTATATCCGAACAAATGCGGATATACGCTTTTTTGTGTATAACCAGAGAATTTACGGGCAAATTAATTCCATAGATTTATCCTGAATTTATGGAGGGTGCATTATGAACAATACTGAGATTATAAGGATCCACGGAAGAGAGATACTTGATTCAAGAGGAAATCCGACAGTTGAAGCAGAGGTTTTTCTTGCTGACGGTACAACAGGAAGAGGTCAGGCTCCCAGCGGTGCGTCTACCGGAATTTACGAGGCCTGCGAGCTGAGGGACAATGATAAATCCCGTTATATGGGAAAGGGCGTAAGAAGCGCAGTTGAAAATATCAACAGCAAGATCGCTCCGATACTAGCCGGGACCGACGCTTCTGATATTTATGCGGCCGACAGAACAATGATAGCGCTTGACGGAACAAAAGATAAGTCTAAGCTTGGTGCAAACGCTATTCTGGCGGTTTCTCTTGCGTGTGCGGACGCAGCGGCGAGATCGCTGAAAATGCCGCTTTACAGATTCATAGGCGGAGTATCAGCTACAAGAATGCCTGTTCCTATGATGAATATTTTAAACGGAGGAGCTCATTCCTCTAACGGTCTTGACGTTCAGGAATTCATGATAATGCCGGTCGGAGCAAAAAACTTCTCTCAGGGCCTTCAGTGGTGTGCAGAGGTATTTCATACTCTTGCTAAAATATTAAAAAATAAAGGTCTTGCAACATCTGTAGGAGATGAGGGAGGCTTTGCGCCTGAGATCAGCTCAGATATTGAGGCTCTCGATCTGATAACAGAAGCAATAAAGTCTGCGGGATTTACTCCCTCAGAGGATTTTGTACTTGCGCTGGACGCTGCGTCAAGCGAATGGAAAACCAGTGATAAAGGACGCTATAAGCTTCCGAAAAGCGGAGAGCAGTTTGATTCAAAGCAGCTTATAGATCACTGGGAAATGCTGTGCGAAAAGTATCCGATACGGTCTATAGAGGATGCACTTGACGAGGAGGATTGGGCAGGCTGGAAACTGCTTACGTCAAGGCTGGGAAAAAGGATACAGCTTGTCGGAGATGATCTTTTTGTAACCAATACAAAACGCCTCTCAAAGGGTATTTCCGAGGGCGCAGCGAATGCGATCCTTATCAAGCTGAATCAGATAGGAACTCTTTCTGAAACTATTGAGGCTGTTAAATTAGCAAAAAATCACGGTTATAACGCCGTTATGTCACATCGCTCCGGTGAAACCGAAAGTACAGTTATAGCAGATCTTGCTGTAGCTCTAAATGTTGGACAGATAAAAACAGGCGCTCCCAGCAGAAGCGAAAGAACGGCAAAATATAATCAGCTTTTGAGAATTGAAGAGGGTATCTGCTGCAATCCTGACGACAGATACGGAAGCTGCTTCTGATATTTGTATTAAAACAGCACATACCAAATGTTGTATTACACTTTTTTGGAGATACAACCAGTTGACGTTTTATACCTTATATATGTAAAATAAAATCATATATGGAAGACTATTTTCAATATTTTGTTTGTAAAAAGCAAAAGTATTGCGAAAGTGTATAGTTATTTATTGACCTGTGTTAATTTTTCGGGCTTTTCCTTGACTTGAATTATAAAGTGTGATATTATGAATTTAACGGCTGATATATTTTAATTTATATCAGCTATATAGATTGTTATATGTTTGATATGTATATTTCTGAACATATAATTTGTACAAATTGTTTAATTTTCAGCTTGCTGTACGGCAGGCACTGAAAGGAATGGTTTACTAAATGGCAAAGGAATTTTTAGAGGAATGGGAAGGCTTCAGACCCGGAAGATGGAGCAGCACCTCTGTAAATGTCCGTGACTTTATACAGAAGAATTTTACTCCTTATGATGGTGACGACAGTTTTCTGACAGGCCCTACCGAAGCTACAGAAAAGCTTTGGGAGCAGGTTATGGATCTGACTGAAAAAGAGCGTGAGGCGGGCGGAGTTTTGGATATGGATACGAAAATAGTATCTACGATCACTTCGCACGGAGCGGGTTATCTTAATAAAGAGCTGGAGCAGATCGTCGGTTTTCAGACTGATAAGCCTTTTAAGCGTTCCCTTCAGCCCTTCGGCGGAATCAGAATGGCGGTAAACGCCTGTAAGGAAAACGGCTATGAGGTCGATCCTGAGATAGTAAAAATATTTACAGAATATAGAAAAACTCATAATCAGGGAGTTTTTGACGCATATACTCCGGAAATGAAGCTGGCAAGACACGCCGCCATAATTACCGGACTGCCCGACGCTTACGGCAGAGGAAGAATTATCGGAGATTACAGAAGAGTTGCTCTTTACGGAGTTGATCTGCTGATAAAGGATAAGAAAAACCAGCTTGATACTTCGCTTGTAAGAATGACGTCGAAAAATATACGTCTTAGGGAGGAGCTTGCGGAGCAGCTGAGAGCGCTTGAAGATCTGAAGAAGCTGGGAGAGATCTACGGCTTTGACATTTCTCGTCCGGCGAAGAATGCCAAAGAGGCTATTCAATGGCTCTACTTCGGTTATCTTGCAGCGGTAAAGGAGCAGAACGGCGCCGCAATGTCACTGGGCAGGACTTCTACCTTTATTGATATTTATATCCAGAGGGATATTGACAGGGGTCTTATTACCGAGGAACAGGCACAGGAGTATATCGATCATTTTATTATGAAGCTTCGTCTTGTAAAGTTTGCAAGGACTCCTGAATATAACCAGCTTTTCTCCGGTGACCCAACATGGGTAACTGAATCGATCGGAGGAGTTTCAATTGACGGCGTTCCTATGGTGACTAAAACGTCTTTCAGGTATCTGCATACACTTGATAATCTCGGACCGGCGCCTGAGCCTAATATGACAGTTCTGTGGTCGCAGAAGCTTCCTCAGAATTTTAAGAGGTTCTGTGCTAAAATGTCTATCATGACTTCGTCTATCCAATATGAAAACGACGATATGATGAGGGTCACCCACGGAGATGATTACGCTATAGCCTGCTGTGTTTCATCTATGAGGATAGGAAAGGAAATGCAGTTCTTCGGTGCAAGAGCCAATCTTGCTAAGTGTCTGCTGTACGCTATAAACGGCGGAGTTGACGAAAGGCTTAAAATTCAGGTCGGACCTAAGTACCGTCCGGTTGAGGGAGATTATCTTGATTATGACGACGTAATGGAAAAGTACGACGATATGATGGAATGGCTCGCCGGACTTTATGTAAATACGCTGAATGTAATTCACTATATGCATGATAAATACTGCTATGAAAAGCTTCAGATGGCGCTTCACGACAGAGATGTAAAGAGATATTTTGCTACAGGAATAGCAGGACTTTCTGTTGTAGCCGACTCTCTTTCGGCTATTAAGTATGCAAAGGTCAAGTGTGTAAGAGATGAAAACGGTATAGTTACAGATTATGAGGTTGAGGGAGATTTCCCGAAATACGGAAACAACGATGACAGAGCGGATAGTATTGCGGTCGATATTGTTACAAGATTCATGAATAAGATAAGAAAGCACCATACCTACCGCGACGGAGTTCCGACAATGTCTATCCTGACGATCACTTCAAATGTAGTATACGGCAAAAAAACCGGAAATACGCCCGACGGAAGAAAAATGGGCGTTCCGCTTGCTCCGGGAGCCAATCCTATGCACGGACGCGATACTCACGGCGCTGCGGCTTCGTTATCGTCTGTAGCAAAGCTTCCGTTCAGACACGCTCAGGACGGAATCTCAAATACGTTTTCTATTATTCCCGACGCACTCGGAAAGGATTCTCAGGTATTCGTAGGAGATCTTGATATTGAAAGCATTGCAAAGGAGCTGGATTCTGATGGGGTATAACGTAACAAAGGACGAGGATAACGGAGAGCTTGACGAGCTTGTAGAAATGATTGATCTTCTTATGGAAAACGGCGACGGACACCTTACTATAAACGCTGACGAAACGGAAGAGGGGATAAAGGTAAAAACCTTCCGTTCCAACGACTGCGGCGCAAAGGGAGCCTGCTGTCAGCCGAACGAAAAGACAGATGACGAGGAATAGCTCAAAGGAAATCAATTGAAATTTCAGTTAGAATAAAATTATCTTTATAAATATTCGTACGGCGGGCAAAAGGTAACTCTGATGCATTCGGCAAGACTGAAATTGATTGATACTTGTTCAAACCTTAAAGTTGATTTCCGTTGAATAGCTCTTGGCTTATCTTATTTCAAATAATGATCTTCAGAAAGGATAGATATATATGGCAAATGTTGAACCCAACGAAAAACAGGTTGAAAATCTGGTTGAATTGCTTGACGGATATGTAGAAAAAGGCGGACATCACCTCAACGTAAACGTATTTACAAGAGAAACGCTTATAGACGCTCAGAAGCACCCTGAAAAATATCCGCAGCTTACCGTAAGGGTATCTGGTTATGCGGTGAATTTTGTAAAGCTGACAAAAGAACAGCAGGACGATATTATTGCAAGGACTTTCCATAATCAGATATGACCTAACTTAATGCGGGACGTGTAAAAGCGTCCCGTTTTATATTAATCTATCAGTTGTGTTTTTTAAGCAAATATGGTATACTAAAATAAAAAGGTTATGAAACGAGGCGCTGATAATTGGAAGGCTATATTCATTCGACTGAGAGCTTCGGAACGGTAGACGGTCCGGGAATAAGATTCGTTATTTTTATGCAGGGCTGTCCCATGAGGTGTAAATACTGCCATAATCCCGATACCTGGGAGATCGGAAGGGGAGAGCGCAGGACTGCAGAAAGTCTTCTGGAGGAATATGAATCGTACAAGGAGTTTATGAAAAACGGCGGGATAACCTGTACGGGAGGAGAACCGCTTTTACAGCTTGATTTTGTTACCGAGCTTTTTGAAAAGGCAAAACGGCGTGGGATCCATACCTGTCTTGATACCTCGGGAATTACCTTTATGCCTGAAAACGAACAGGTTGTGGAAAAATTCAGGCGGCTTATGAAAGCTACAGACCTTGTAATGCTGGATATAAAGCATATAGATAATGAAGAGCATAAAAAGCTGACCGGTCACGGCAATAAAAATATTCTGGCGTTCGCTGAGTTTTTATGTTCCGAGGCGGTAGAGCTTTGGGTAAGGCACGTGGTTGTTCCCGGAATTACAGACAACGAGAAATATCTTCACCAACTCGGTTGGTTTCTTGGAGGACTTAAAAATCTGAAGGCGCTGGACGTTCTGCCGTACCATACAATGGGAAAGGCTAAGTATGAACAGCTGGGACTTGAATATCCTCTGGGGGATACTCCTCCCGCCGATAAGGCTCTTGCGCTGAAAGCTAAGAATATAATAATGGAAGGTCTTAAAGACAGACTGAAAGCGCATAAAAGTGCGAATTAGTCTTTTTTCTGTAAGTATCAATAATTTGTGCAGTTTTAATAATATTTCTTGACATTAAGCTGAAAGCGTAGTATACTAGAATCATTGGTAAGCAGAAAGAGTATTCTGACTGTAAACCAAATTAAAACTATTCTGACCGAAAGATCAGTTCTGACGGAAAAGGCTTTAAATGAATATTCGGCGGAGAAGTCCGTCTGTATATCCCTGTCTTTTCACGGCGGGGATTTTTATTTTGAAAGGATAAGTATGAACAGAATCGCACTTATTGGAATTATGGTCGAGGACAATTCCGCAGCGCTGAAGATAAACGGGATTCTTCACGATTACGGCAAATATATAATCGGAAGAATGGGTATTCCTCACGCTAAGGAAAATCTGAGCGTTATCAGCGTAGTGCTTGACGCGCCTGCAGATATAATAAGTACAGTTTCGGGTAAGCTCGGACAGCTTAACGGCGTATCGACCAAAACAATATATTCAAAAAGCGGATGCGCTTAAAAGGGGGAGTTATTATAAGCAGGTCTTTTGAACTGATAGATAAGCTTTATAAAACTTCTTTTCTTACTAATGAGGAGTATGCTTTTCTTATCAGGGAGCGTAATGAGAGCTTGGCAGAATATCTTTTTTCTCTTGCAAGAGAGGTTCGGGAAAAGTATTACGGGAAGAACGTTTTTATCAGAGGACTGATAGAATTTACAAACTTCTGCAAAAACGACTGCTTTTACTGCGGAATACGCAGGAGCAACAGCGCCGCAGACAGATACCGCCTTGATAAGTCCGAAATTCTGGACTGCTGTAAAGAGGGCTGGAATCTGGGCTTCCGCACATTTGTGCTTCAGGGCGGAGAGGACGGATTTTATTCAGACGATATGATATGCGGTATTGTTTCAGAGATCAAGTCGCTTTACCCCGGCTGTGCAGTAACGCTTTCTATTGGGGAAAAAACACATGAAAGCTATCAGGCATATTTTGATGCAGGAGCTGACAGATACCTTCTCAGGCATGAAACGGCTGATAATTCTCACTATTCAAGGCTTCATCCTCCTGAGCTGTCTGCCGAAAACCGCCGGCGCTGTCTGAATGATCTGAAGGAAATAGGTTATCAGGTCGGCACAGGTTTTATGGTAGGCTCTCCGTATCAGACGGCAGAAGATCTGGCGCAGGATATGGCTTTTATAAAGCAGCTTCAGCCGCATATGGTCGGTATAGGCCCGTTTATCCCTCACAAGGATACTCCTTTCGGAAACGAAAAAGCAGGTTCACTTGAGCTTACGCTGTTTATGCTGGGATTGATAAGGCTTACTCTGCCGTCGGCGCTGATCCCGTCCACTACCGCTCTGGGAACGATTGATCCGGAGGGCAGGGAAAAGGGGATTCTTGCGGGAGCAAACGTAGTAATGCCGAATTTATCACCTGTTTCTGTAAGGAAAAAATATCTGCTGTACGACAACAAAATATGTACCGGAGATGAATCCGCTCAATGCAGGAAATGTTTGGAGAAGAGAATTGAAAGCATAGGGTACAGGATAGCTGTTGACAGGGGAGACGCTGTCGGGTTTGTTTGACCGGCTTCTGTTTTAAGGCAGATAAACAAATAACGGTAAAAACTAAGTAAATTAATTTTATAAGAAAGAAGAATAGATATGTACGATCCAAAATCATTAAAAGCGGAAGAATTCATTGATCATGAGGAAATTCTCGAAACGTTGGATTATGCTGAAAAAAACAAGCATAACCGTGAGCTCATTGAGGGAATACTTGAAAAGGCTAAACCGAGAAAGACTGGACGCGGAGTGGAATGCGCAGGTCTGACTCACCGTGAAGCAAGCGTTCTGCTTGCCTGCGATATCCCTGAAATGACTGAGAAAATGTATGAGCTTGCAAGGGAGATAAAGCAGGCCTTTTACGGCAACAGAATAGTTATGTTTGCGCCTCTTTATCTTTCAAACTATTGTATAAACAGCTGCGTATACTGTCCTTATCACTGCAAGAACAAGCATATTGCAAGAAAAAAGCTTACTCAGGAGGAGGTAAAGCAGGAGGTCATAGCTTTGCAGGATATGGGCCACAAGCGTCTTGCTATAGAAGCGGGAGAGGATCCTAAGAATAATCCGTTGGAGTATATACTTGAATGTATTGACACAATTTATAAGATCAAGCACAAAAACGGAGCGATACGAAGAGTCAATGTAAATATCGCTGCTACTACAGTGGAAAATTACAGGAAGCTTAAAGAAGCAGGAATAGGAACCTACATACTTTTTCAGGAAACATATCATAAGGAAAGCTACGAAGCGCTTCATCCGGCAGGACCTAAGCATGATTATGCTTATCATACGGAAGCTATGGACAGGGCGATGGACGGCGGAATTGATGACGTAGGTCTGGGAGTTCTGTTCGGTCTGGAACTGTACAAATATGAATTTGCAGGACTGCTTATGCATGCCGAGCACCTTGAGGCTGTTCACGGCGTAGGCCCTCATACTATAAGCGTTCCGAGGGTTAAGCACGCTGACGACATTGATCCTGACGTATTCGACAACAGTATTGACGACGATACCTTTGCTAAAATTATCGCATGCATAAGAATAGCCGTTCCTTATACGGGAATGATAATTTCCACCCGTGAGAACGAAACCTGCCGTGACAAGGTTCTCGGTCTGGGAATTTCCCAGATATCAGGCGGTTCTAGGACATCGGTAGGAGGCTATGCAGGCTATACTCCTGAAGAAAGGCCTCACGATACCGAGCAGTTTGACGTTTCCGATCAGCGTTCTCTTGACGAGGTCGTAAAGTGGCTTATGGAGCTGGGTTATATTCCGTCGTTCTGTACCGCCTGCTACCGTGAAGGAAGAACAGGCGATAGGTTTATGAGCCTTTGCAAGACAGGACAGATACAAAACTGCTGTCATCCGAATGCGCTGATGACATTGAAGGAGTATCTGGAGGACTATGCTTCTGCGGAAACAAAGCAAATAGGCGAAAGACTGATAGCGCAGGAGCTTGTAAAGATACCCAACGATAAAGCGAGAAAACTTGCTGAGGAATACATTCAAAATATACATCTCGGCAAAAGGGATTTCAGATTCTGATTTTACGAGTCCGAATAATTGTACTTTTATTTCAGGAGGAAACATACTATGAGCCTTAACGCAACGCCGTCCTCAGACAGAGTGCATATAGGTATTTTCGGTCGTAGAAATGCCGGAAAATCAAGCGTAATAAATGCGCTGACAGGGCAGAAGCTGGCGATAGTTTCCGAAATTGCCGGAACGACTACAGACCCGGTTTCAAAGGCTATGGAGCTGCTGCCGCTGGGACCTGTTGTAATGATAGATACTCCGGGTCTTGACGATGCGGGTGAACTTGGGCAGCTGAGAATACAAAAGACCTATCAGGTGCTGAATAAAACAGATATTGCATTATTGGTCATAGATTCTGCCGAGGGAAGAACTGATGAGGATAATAAAATATTAGAAAAAATAAGAGCAAAAAAAATACCCTACCTGATAGTATACAATAAATCCGATAAAGCAAAGGTCAAATGTGACAGCAATGATAAAATAGCGGTAAGCGCAAAAACCGGTGAAAATATAGATATGCTTAAAGAGCGTATCGCAGGGCTGAAGCCGTCGGATACCGATGAATATCCTATTATAGCGGATAAGGTAGACAAGCACGACCTAGCTGTGCTTGTTGTTCCTATTGATTCTTCCGCACCCAAGGGAAGACTTATCCTTCCTCAGCAGCAGGTAATAAGAGAGCTGCTTGAATGCGGATGTACCGCAGTAGTATGTCGGGAGCATGAGTTAACGGAAACTCTGGACAGCCTGAAGAAAAAGCCCCGCTATATTATTACAGATTCACAGGCGTTTAAAAGAGTATCAAATGACGCTCCCGAAGACATTTGTCTTACATCATTTTCCATTCTTTTTTCACGGCATAAAGGCGATCTGGAGGTTCAGGCAAGAGGGGCGGCTCAGCTTGAAAAGCTTCGGGACGGAGATACTGTGCTGATCTCGGAGGGCTGTACTCATCACAGGCAGTGCGGAGATATAGGAACGGTAAAATTGCCCGCCTGGATAAAGAAGTATACCGGCAAGGATATACACTTTGAGTTTACAAGCGGAACTGAGTTTCCCTGTGAGCTTTCTGAATACAGTCTTATTATTCACTGCGGCGGCTGTATGCTTAACGAAAGGGAAATGAAATACCGTATAAAATGCGCTGCTGATGCGGGAGTTCAGATAACAAACTACGGTACGGCAATAGCTTATATGAACGGTATACTGAAGCGAAGTCTGGAGATTTTTCCTGAGATTTCAGAAGCGGTATTCGGAAAAAGCTGACATAACTGAAAACAGTATCATGCATTTTTACGCATGATACTGTTTTTCTTATATACATTATTTAAGCGGCAGACCGTCAGAGTCTTTGAACGTTCCGTGAGAGAGCGATACAAGATCGGCTACTGCTCCGAAGAAGAAAAGTCCGAAAGTCAGAAGATAGATCAGTCCGCTTGCCTTTTTACCTACATAAAATCTATGCATTCCTCCTAACCCGATAAAGACAAGACAGCAGAGAAAAATTGCAGTTCCCTTGCTCTTTGTGGAAACGGGCGGTTCTGACTTTGTTTCAGCGGTCGGCTGTAAGCCTTCGCCGTTGATATTGATTATTATGTTGGGAACACCGTTCGGCGTTGCAGTCTGAACTTCTGTTTTCGGAGCTTCTATTTCGCTTCCGCAGTACTCGCATTTTCCGGCTTTTGTTTCAGCGCCGCAGTATGGACACTTCATAGCTTCTACCTCCGTGTTTAAAATAAAAAAGATTTTTCGATTAAATTCGATACATATATTTTACAATATTATTTATGATTTTGCAATAGTCAATTTAAAAATATATAAATACTGAGGCGGATTTATACGGCAAAACTTGAATAAATATTTAAAGCGGCAGATATAAGGCTTTTAAGAACAGGGTTGCCCTGAAGTGTTTTATAAAACAGTCCCAGTGAAACAGGTTCTGTGTCGGTTACAGGTATATAGCAAAGGTTCGGGTCATTCATATTCGGAAGTTTAGGAAAAAGCATAAAGCCTGCCCCTGATTTAACAAGCGCCGTACCTGTTTCGTAGCTGTCGCAGAAATAAAGGCTGTCCGCTGAATTATTGGTAACTATACGGCTCTGAAATTTAAAGACAACATCAGGGCATTTGTGTCGTTCGATAAGAACGGCCTTTCCGGAAAGCTGATCTTCTCTTAGAGCGGAATGTTCTGCTAGCAGATAGTCCTTTGAGCATATGCACATTAAAGGACATCGGCAAAGCTCGGTATAAATACCGCTGTTCTGTTTATCAGGACGGCTTGTCAGCGAGAGCATTGCCTGTATCTTTCCGTCGGAAAGCATATTGTCAATAGACCTGAACGGTATAACATGAATCAAAGGCTGGAGAAGAGGATATTCCTGAGTAAGATTTCTTAATATCGGAGGAAGAACATCAAGTTCTGCCTGATTATGACAGCCTATCCCTAGTCTTATCGGCTTTTCCGATGTAATACGGGCAAGCCGTTCTTTTGAAGTCAGCGCTATTTTCATTATAGCTTCCGCGTCTGAAATAAACTGAACTCCTTCATGCGTAAGCTTAACGCTCTTGCTTGTTCTTGAAAAAAGCTTTACTCCAAGCTCATCTTCAAGGGAATTTATCTGATGGCTTACCGCAGGCTGAGTAATATTTACCGTCTCCGCCGCTTTTGAAAAATTCAGATGCTCGGCTACTGCGAGAAAGCATTCAAGCTGCACAGTATTCATTTTAAAGTATTCCTTTCTTATTGTTGAATTTAAACAAATAAAATTAAATAATTATAAACTATAAAATCTTTTTATTGATTATAACATATTTGAATTTCACTTTCAAGAGAAAATAGTGTATTATTGAATAAAGAAAATGTTAGCTTCATATCAGTCAGGAGGTTAATAATTTGTATGATAACAAAAAAGAGTCGATTCTGAAAAACTCAAAGTTTATATATTTCAAAATCGAAGGTGCAATTAACGGTATTCTTGCGAATAAGGGGATCACTGCTGCTCAGAGCCATGTACTTATGTATATACTGGATCGTTCGGATAAAAACGTCTGCTCTGCGGAAATACACAGAGTATTCAATATTTCAAGGGCTACCGTATCGGGACTTATAAAAAAGCTCAGGCTCAACGGGTATCTTACCTATGAAAGCTGTGAGGGTGATGAGCGTCAGAAGAATATAGCAGTAACGAAAAAAGCACTGGCATTGGAGGAGGACATAGGAAACTGCATGAAACAAATAGAAAACATGGTTTTTCAGAATTTTACTCAGGACGACTTGGAAACAATGGACATACTGCAGAGAAGAATGATCGAAAATACCGCAAAAATAAACGTAGGAGGGAAAAGCAATGAAAGAGATTATTGCACAGGTAAAACAGTATAAAAAAGCTTCGCTTTTAACTCCGCTGTTCTCGGCGCTGGAGGTTTTTATGGAGGTTCTTCTGCCTTTTATTATGGCGAAGATAATCGACGAGGGAATTGAAAAAAGCAATATGAGCAGCGTTTATATGTACGGAGGACTGATGATCGCAGCGGCAATGATAAGTCTTACGGCGGGAGTTCTTGCCGGAAAATATGCTGCTAAGGCTTCGACCGGCGTTGCCTGCAATCTGAGAGAGGCGGTTTATCGGAGAATTCAGAGGTATTCGTTTTCCAATATTGACAAGTACAGCACAGCGGGTCTTGTAACAAGAATGACCACGGACGTTACCAATGTTCAGAATGCATATCAGATGGTAATAAGAATTGCAGTACGAGCGCCGCTTATGCTTATATCCAGTATGGCAATGTGCTTCTTTATAAGCTTTAAAATGAGCCTTATCTTCCTTGCTGCAATAGTATTTCTCGGAGCTGCTCTTGCGGCTGTAATGCTGAAGGCAATGAAGGTATTCAATGTTGCGTTCAGAAAATATGATGATCTAAATGCAAGTATTCAGGAAAACGTTTCTGCGGTAAGAGTTGTAAAGGCATATGTTCGGGAAGATCATGAAAAGCAGAAATTCGGAAAGGCTTCCGGCAATCTTTATAGGCTTTTTTCTAAAGCTGAAAGTATTCTCGCCCTGAATAATCCCGCAATGATGACGGCGGTTTACGGCTGTCTGATAGCAATAAGCTGGTTCGGCGCAAAATTAGTCACGGCAGGAGATCTTAAAACAGGAGAGCTTACTTCGCTGTTTACATATGTAATGAGCGCTATGATGTCGCTTATGATGCTTTCTATGATATTTGTTATGATCACTATGAGTACTGCCAGCATAAAGCGTATTTCCGAGGTGCTGAAAGAGCAGCCGGAGCTTCATAACTGCGAAGATCCCGTTACTGATATGAAGGACGGCTCTGTAGATTTCAATCACGTTTTCTTTTCATATAAGCACAACGAAGGCAAGGAGGTGCTTTCGGATATAGATCTTCATATAAGGTCTGGCGAAACGATTGGTATAATAGGATCTACAGGCTGCGGAAAAACCAGTCTTGTAAATCTTATCAGCAGGCTTTATGATGTAGACAGCGGTTCGGTATGCGTCGGCGGAACAGATGTCAGGGAATACGATATGGAGTATCTCAGGAATCAGGTCTCGGTCGTACTCCAGAAAAACGTGCTGTTCTCAGGTACAATACTTGAAAATCTTCGGTGGGGAAATGAGAATGCTTCCGAGGCGGAATGTATTGAAGCCTGCCGTGCAGCCTGCGCTGACGAGTTTATAGAAAGCTTTCCTGACGGATACAATACTTATATAGAACAGGGCGGCACTAATGTTTCAGGAGGACAGAAGCAGAGGCTTTGTATTGCAAGAGCTCTGCTGAAAAAGCCGAAGGTGCTTATACTTGACGATTCTACTAGCGCAGTTGATACCGCTACAGACGCTAAGATAAGAGCAGCATTTGCAAGGTCGATTCCCGGAACTACTAAATTTATTATTGCACAGCGCATATCAAGCGTTCAGGACGCCGACAGGATAATCGTACTGGACGGAGGAAGAGTTAACGGCTTCGGAACTCACAGCCGTCTTATAGAATCAAATGAGATCTACCGCGAGATATATGAATCCCAGATCAAGGGCGGCGGAGATTTCGATCAGCAGTAGGAAAGGAGGAGTGAACAATGAAAATGAAAAAAGCCGGAGCTATGGAAAAACCGCCTATACAGAAGGGTCAGCTGAAAACTCTCGGAAGAGTTCTGAAGAATATACTGACGAATTACACCTTCTCTTTTATCGTTGTCGTAATATGCATTATAATTCAGGCGTTTTCGACTATAAAGGGAATGATGTTTATTCAGTCGCTGGTTGACGACTATATTGAACCTATGCTGAAATCGAGCGAACCGGATTTTTCTCCGCTTAGCAAAGCTCTTGCCGAGCTGGCTCTGATCTACCTTGTGGGAATTATCGCTGCTTATGCATATAACAGGATAATGGTCAATATCGGACAGGGTACTCTCAGGAATCTGAGAGATGATTTGTTTTCCAATATGGAATCGCTTCCGATAAAGTATTTTGATACGCACCCTCACGGTGACATAATGTCTGTATATACAAACGATGTTGATACTCTTCGTCAGTTCATATGCCAGAGCATACCGCAGGTCATTAATTCCGCAGTAACGCTTATTATGACGTTTGTGTCTATGATTATCCTGAATATCCCGATGACAATACTGACCGTCGGTATGGCTTTTGTTATGCTTTGGATAACCAATATTCTTTCCAAAAGATCCGGTATGCACTTTTCTGCGCAGCAGAGAGATCTTGGAGCGGTAGACGGCTTTATTGAAGAAATGCTGGACGGGCAGAAGGTCGTAAAGGTTTTCTGCCATGAGGAAAAGTCGGTTGAGGAATTCGTAAAGCTTAACGACCGCCTGCGTGAAAGTGCGAACGAGGCGAATAAATTTGCAAATATCATGATGCCGGTAAACGCTAATATTGGAAATATAAGCTATGTAATATGCTCGATACTCGGAGCTGTACTTGCTTTGAACGGATACGCCGGACTTACTTTGGGTATAATCGTAGCATTTGTCGGACTTAATAAGAATTTTTCACAGCCTATAACTCAGATCAGCCAGCAGATGTCGTTTGTTGTCATGGCATCGGCCGGAGCGCAGAGGCTTTTCAGTCTTATGGACGAAAAGCCGGAGGAGGACAGCGGCTATGTTGAATTTGTAAACGCCAAGTACAGCATGAACGGAGAACTTGAGGAATGTGCGGAAAGAACCGGAACATGGGCATGGAAGCACCCGCATAAGTCCGACGGAAGCGTGACCTATACCAAGCTGGAGGGAGAAGTCGTATTTGACGGAGTGGATTTCGGCTACAGTGATGAAAAAATAGTGCTTCACGACGTAAGGCTTTTTGCAAAACCCGGTCAGAAAATAGCTTTTGTAGGTTCGACCGGAGCGGGAAAGACTACTATTACTAATCTCATTAACCGGTTCTATGATATTCAGGACGGAAAAATACGCTACGATGGAATAAATATTACCAAGATAAAAAAGTCCTCTTTAAGAAAAACTCTTGGGATAGTCCTTCAGGACACTCATCTGTTTACAGGAACGGTAATGGAGAATATACGCTACGGCAATCTTGAAGCCTCAGACGAGGAATGCATCGCCGCGGCAAAGCTTGCCAATGCCGATGGATTTATCAGACGTCTGCCGGACGGATACAATACTGTTCTTACCGGCGACGGCGGAAATCTCAGTCAAGGTCAGCGTCAGCTTATAGCTATCGCAAGGGCAGCTGTCGGAGATCCTCCAGTCCTGATACTTGACGAGGCGACCTCCTCGATAGATACAAGAACCGAATCACTTGTTCAGGCAGGTATGGACGCTCTTATGACAGGAAGAACGACCTTTGTAATAGCACACAGGCTTTCGACTGTGCGCAATTCCGACTGTATTATGGTGCTTGAGCAGGGAAGAATTATCGAGCGCGGAACTCACGACGAGCTTATTGCTAAAAAGGGCAGGTATTATCAGCTTTATACCGGAAATTTTTCCGAGGAAACGGCATAATTAACATCATAACCTCCGCATATCAGATCAGGGTATGCGGAGTTTTTTTATATGTAAGTGAATATATGTCTTATATACAGAGTATACTTTCCTTGGCGGAAATATCCGTACGCTCGTTAAAGCCGGTGTAATTATGAAGATAAAGCTAAGAAACAATAAAGAAGTAAGCGTATCCAATAAAGAGGATATAATTGCTTATATCTTTGACAGTCTGTATCCTGCGTCTGACGCAGTAAATGCGCTTTCGGAAAATATAATAAGCAAAAATGAATATTATGAAATAATGAGAGAGCTTAAACGCCGAACTGATAAGAAGGAAAAATAAATTTCAGGGTATTAATAAATATCTGTTGAATAGCGGACAGCAGTGTGTTATACTTGAGTCACAGCATAAGGGCGGTGATTTATTTGAGCGGAAAGCATTTGATAAAGATACCCTGCGGCGATATGCCTTTTGTCATTGAGGCTGATTACGGTTTTACGGCGATTCCTATGATTCACTGCGACCGTACTGCGGATTTCAGCGTTGCGGTATATCTGCTGAAAGGCAGTATGGAGGTAACTGAGGACGGAGAAAGCTACGAGCTGACTCCGGACAGCCTGTTCTTTCTGAAAAATGGCGTTCATCATTGGGGAGAAAAGCCTTTTAAGCCGGGTACGGCATGGTATTACGCACATTTTCTCTGTAATGAAGCAGGAGAGGAAATTCCCGAGCTGAGGCTTTCAGATAATAAAAAGCTTTTTTTACCCTCAGATTCAAAAAGCTGCTGTCTTACTGTTCCTAAGCTTGTAAAAATGCCGCCGGACGGTATGGCAAGAACGCTTTTTGTTCAGCTTGTCAAGGCTCATAACTCCGGAAATATTCCGCTTGCCTCAGTAAGGCTCTGGGAGCTTTTTATTGAAGCGGCAGGACTTAACGGCGGAAAGGCAGAACGGGAAAACAGCTGTGTCAGGAAGATCAGGGAATATCTTTCTGAATTTTGCTGCGGATATGTTTCTGCACAAGATATTGAAAAAAGCTGCGGCTTGTCTTATAAGTATGCAGGAGCTGTGTTTAAGAAGGAAACGGGAATGACGATTAGGCAGTATCAGCTTTTCCTGCGTATGGAGCGGGCTAGAAAGCTGCTGCTTGAAACCGATCTTACAATATCAGATATTGCCGCTCTTACAGGTTTTTACGACGCGTTTCATTTCAGCAGAATGTTTAGCAGGGAGAACGGTATTTCTCCCGACAGCTTCAGAAGATCTTATCTGCCGAAAATTTAGTTCTCAGTTCTGTGAAATCGGAAAATAATACATGAAAAATAGAATATTATCCATTGAAAAAAGGCGTCTACGGGATTATAATACATATATAAATTCAAAGTATGTGCGCCTTTTATTCAGTATTTTGGTGCGCTGACTGATGTTTGCAGAAAGTTGGAGGTCATAATATGCCGGATCTGAAAATACTAAAAAGATTCAAGATAAGCGACAGTTTTTTCGGAAGATACGAAAGACTGATAAAGGACGAGGTCATACCGTACCAGGAAAAGGCTCTTAAAGACGAGATCGAGGGCGCTGAAAAAAGTCATTGTATTGAAAATTTCAGAATGGCGGCTGAAAAAATTCGTACAGGCAAATGCAGCGGCGAATTTTACGGAATGGTTTTTCAGGACAGCGATGCTGCCAAATGGCTTGAGGGTGCAGCGTATTCACTGTCAATGTACCCTGACCCTAAGCTAGAGAAAAGCTGTGACGAGGTGATCGAGCTTATAGGAAGCGCGCAGCATGAGGACGGTTATCTTAATACATATTTTACAGTCAAGGAGCCTGATAAGAGGTGGACAAATCTTGCTGAGGCTCATGAGCTTTACTGTGCCGGACACCTGATAGAAGCTGCCGCCGCATATGCCGAATGTACTGGAAAGACAAGGCTGCTTGAGATAATGAGAAAAACGGCGGATCATATATATAATCATTTTATAACCGAGGGCGCCGGGGGTTTCCCGGGACATCCCGAGATCGAGCTTGCACTTCTCAGACTTTACCGCTGTACTGGCGATGAAAGATATAAGGAGCTTGCTCAGCATTTTATAGACATCAGAGGCGCTGACAGGGATTATTTTATAAAGGAAAGAGAAAGGAATAACTGGACTGTCTGGGGAAGCGATCCCTACGACCGTGAATACACACAATGCCATGCCCCTGTTCGTCAGCAGGATAAGGCGGAGGGTCATGCGGTAAGGGCAGTCTATCTTTATACGGCAATGGCTGACGCCGCGGCTCTGACCGAAGATAAAGAGCTTGCAGATGCGTGCCGTAGGTTATGGAGCAATATTACTCAGTGCAGAATGTATATTACCGGCGGTATAGGCTCGGCGTACGAGGGAGAAGCGTTTACAAAGGATTATCATCTTCCGAACGATACCGCTTATTCGGAAACCTGTGCGTCAATCGGTCTTATTTTCTTTGCTTCAAGAATGCTCAGGCTGGAAAGAAAGAGCGTTTACGCCGATGTTATGGAGAGGGCGCTTTACAATTGCGTTCTTGCCGGAATGCAGCTTGACGGGAAACGGTTCTTTTATGTGAATCCTCTCGAGGTTATTCCGGGATTGTCCGGACAAGCAAAAACACATCGTCATACCCTGACGCAAAGGCCCAAATGGTTTGCCTGCGCCTGCTGTCCTCCGAACGTTGCACGGCTTCTTCCGTCTATTGCGGAGTACGCATGGTCTGAGGAGAAGGATACGGTCTATTCTGATCTCTTTATTGGAGGAGAACTGGAGCTAAGCGCTGAAATAGGCGGAAAAATAATTCTGTCGGCGGATTATCCCTACGGAGGACAGCTCAAATATTCCTTTAAGCCTGACGGAGAAAAAATGAGTTTTACTCTTGCGGTCAGAATACCTGACTGGAGCAAAAAAACTTCTGTAAGGCTAAACGAAAAAGAAATACTGCCGGAAGTAATAGACGGATATGCTTATATAGCCGGAGCGTTTACAGCTGAGGATACTTTGTCGGTAAACTTTGATATGTCGGTAAAGAGAGTATACGCCGATGAAAGAGCTGCCTGTAACAGCGGAAAAGTCTGTCTGCAGAGAGGTCCTCTGGTATACTGTGCCGAGGGAATCGACAATAACGGAGAGGTAATAGGACTGAGCCTTAAAAATCACGGTAAGATAAGGATCGGAGAGTATGAAAAAGAATTGCTTGAGGGAACTGTTCCTATATATGCAGAGGGGTTCAGAACCATAGGATCGGAAAGCCTATATTCATACAATGAGCCTGTAAAAAAACCATGCACTGTGACCTTTGTTCCGTATTATGCATGGGGAAACAGGGGAGAAAATCAGATGAGAGTATGGATACCAGAAGTTTAAAAATACTGAATTAAAATAAAGGAGGACTATTTATGCCAAATCCATTTCTGCCGCTTTGGGAATATATTCCCGACGCTGAACCGAGAGTATTCGGTGACCGTGTTTATATCTACGGTTCACACGACAGAGCAGGCTCCGACGCTTTCTGCGATCATAAGCTGAAGGTATGGTCTGCTCCAGTAGATGATCTTAACAGATGGCAGTGTCACGGTGACAGCTTTCATACCCGCCCCGACAGCGATCATGACTCGGATACTGTTAGCTGGACAGATAGAGAGCTTTACGCTCCGGACGTAATCTGCAAGGACGGAAAGTATTATCTTTACGCTTATATTTTAGGCTCAAAGGGCTGCGTAGGAATAAGCGAAAAACCGGAAGGTCCTTTCAGGCTTCTTTCCAAATACAAATATGATGAGAGCGACGCAGGCGACGAGGGGATTTTCAACGATGCGGGAGTGCTTGTTGACGACGACGGAAGAGTATATATTTACTACGGCTTTGAAAGATCTCATATGAACGAGCTTGATCCTTGCAATATGTTTGAAATAAAAAAAGGGTCTTATAAGGCAGACGTAATACCTGCCGGAAAAAAAGACGATGATTTCTTCGAGGCAAGTTCGCCTAGAAAGATAGGAGATAAATATTATCTTATATATTCACCGAGAAAAGGAAGCAGGCTTTTTTACGCGATCGCTGACAATCCCTACGGACCTTTTGAAAGAAAGGGATATATAATCGACAACAGTGTAGATTATCCCGGTGGTAACAATCACGGCTCCGTATGCTGTATAAAAGGTCAGTGGTATATTTTTTATCATAGAATGACAAACGGCACTATAATGTCGAGGAGAGCCTGCGCCGAAAAGATCGAGATATCTCCAGACGGAACAATAAAGCCGGTAGAAATGACTTCGCTTGGCTTTGAAGAAGCGCTTGATCCGTACAGGGTCACTCCTGCAGAGATCGCCTGCGTTTTAAAGGGCGGCTGTTTTATTACGGAAAAAAGCAGTTTTTCAAGACCGGTCACCAACATAAGGACAGGCTCGGTAATAGGTTATAAGTACTTTGACTTTGGAGAGGACTACTCCAGCAAAACTATGGAGCTTTCTTTTAATGTAACGGGAGCGGGCTGCAAGAGTACCGTAAAAGTGCTTCTGGACGATTATGAAAACGGCGAGGAGCTGGGCGTGTGCAGTATAGGAATGCACGACGGGGAATACAGCGCAAGGATAAAAAGCGTTACGGGAAGACACGCTGTATTTTTCAGGATCGAGCACAGTTATTCAGGCTGGTTCGCAGATTCGTTCAACGATAGGAATCTGTTCGATCTTAACGAATTTGTTTTCAGAAAGTAAAATACCTACCAATGATCGTTTTTCACAATACAGGCGAATAAAAGCAAAGATAATGCTAATAATTACTGTATAAAGGAAAGCGAGGTTGTTATTATGTTTAAACACGAGAAAATGCTGTTCCATCCTGTTGCAGTGGAAAAGCCCAATCCGCAGTATGCGGCGCTTCTTCAGGAGCAGCTCGGCGGAGCAAACGGAGAACTGAAAGCGGCTATGCAGTATATGTCCCAGAGCTTCAGGATAAAGGATCCTGAAATAAAGGATCTATTTATGGATATAGCCGCCGAGGAGCTTTGTCATATGGAAATGGTGGCTCAGACTATAAATTTGCTCAACGGGCATTTTGTTGACGCCGAATCCGTTCCTGCAGGAGAAGTTGAATCTCACGTTCTGCTGGGCCTTAATCCCGGACTGATAAATGCTTCGGGTTATTCCTGGACGGGAGATTATGTAACGGTAACCGGAGATCTTTGCGCTGATCTGCTTTCTGATATTGCGTCGGAGCAGAGAGCAAAGGTTGTATACGAATATTTATATCGTCAGATAAACGATAAAAAGGTCAAGGAAACTATTGATTTTCTGCTCAACAGGGAAGAGGCTCATAACGCAATGTTCAGAGAGGCGTTTAATAAAGTTCAGAATACCGGCTCAAACCGAGATTTCGGAACTACAAAGGCGGCAAAAATGTATTTCAGTATGTCGGAGCCGTCTCCGGAAGACAGCAGATTTCCGAAAACAGATGTTAATCCTCCTTCATTCAGCTGATATTATCAGTCCGGAAGCGTTGAATGTACGCTTCCGGACTTTTTAATTCTGTATAATTTTATTATAAAGACAGCTAGAATATAAATACAAAATATTAAAAAAATGCTTTACAAAATGCTATTTATATGCTATTATAGTCGTAAGATAGTTATATCTTTTACATATTTGTTGCCTGGCAGGTGGACGTTCGATGAAAAACGACAAAAAAATAATATTTAAAACCTTACAGGCTTTGATATGTATGTCAGTTTCCTTTATTCTGGTGCATATTTTAGAAAAAGCCGGTATTGCAAATCAAACATATCTGGTTGTTATTCTTATGGGTATAATAACAACGGTATTTATTACTGATAACGGTATTATCGCTGCAGCTGTTTCAATATTATCCGCAAGCGTCTACGGTTATTTTTATAACGATCCGATATTCAAACTTGTAATAGATGCTGATTATATTGTATCTTTTATAGTTTTTCTTGCCGTAGCGCTTATCTCAAGCGGAATAATGTACAGGCTCAGGCGTGCCACGGAAAATGTTAACAGAGAACGTGATATAAACAATAAGATCAGTATGCTCAGTACAACACTTGTAAATAATGCAGGTATAGATATTATCATTAAATATGTTGAAAACATACTCAGCGAGGTTTGCGGAGCGGAAACTGTACTGCTTACCGGAAAAAAGCTTTGCAGCAGCGATGAGGCTGCGCTGTGGTGCATAGATAATCTTACGGTATGCGGAAAGGGAACTGAATTTTTAAGCGACAGTGAAAATCTTTATATTCCCTTTGAAGCGGGAGGCGGCGAATACGGTGCGGCTGCGGTATATTCACCGGAACAGGGCATAGCCGCAGATAAGGAAAGATATTTTAATACAGTTCTTGGTCAGCTTTCAATTGCTCTTGATAGAAATTACCTTCTGGAGCAGGAGAAGATAAACCGATTCAGGATAGAACAGGAGAAATTCAAGAGCGATCTTCTCAGAAGCGTATCTCACGATCTGCGCACACCGCTTACTGTGATAAGAGGAAATGCCGAGCTTATAAAAAGAAATTCCGCAAATATTGATACTGAAACTTTAAACGAGCTTACCGACAGTATATTGGCAGATGCAGAATGGCTGAGAGACATGACTGAAAATCTTCTGAATATGACCAGAATACAGGACGGAGGTCTGAAAATAAATATGAAGCCTCAGACTGCTGACGATATACTTTCAAATGTTGCTTCAAGAGTATGCGGCAGAATCGGGAGGCATACCTTCAGAACTGAGCGGCCTGATAAAATCCTTTTCGTAAATGCAGACGCTTATCTTCTTACTCAGGCTCTGGTTAATCTTATTGATAACGCTTTTGTGCATACAAGACCGGATTCGGAGATAATTCTTACATGTTTTTTATCCGATACCAACGTAGTATTCAGAGTAAGAGACAACGGCGGAGGAATAAGCGAGGATAGTCTTGACAGAATATTTGAAGCGTTTTATACTACGGCAGGAGGTTCGGATAAATGCCGGGGAACAGGTCTGGGATTAAGTATATGTAAATCTATAACGGAAGCGCACGGAGGGGTTATAAAGGCTGAAAACAATTCCTGCGGAGGCGCCGATTTTACAGTAATTCTTCAGGGAGGAATGGTCAATGAACAAATCGGTACTGATTATTGAGGACGACAAAAGTATACAGAAGTTTTTAAGCATGGCGCTTACAAAGGAAGGATATGAGGTTTTTACCTCTGAGAACGGGATCGACGGAATATCTACCTTTTATAACTATAGTCCGGATCTAATACTTCTTGATCTGGGGCTTCCTGATTTTGATGGTTCAAAGGTTCTGGAAGCCCTTAGGGAAACATCTGATATTCCTATAATAATTATATCCGCACGGGACAGGGAAAATGAAAAGATCTCAGCTCTTGACAGCGGAGCAGACGATTATATTGTTAAGCCTTTCGGAGTAGGCGAGGTTCTTGCAAGAATAAGAGCGGCGCTGAGGAGATACAGTCCAAAGGACGCGGCTGAAAAGGAATTTACGCTGGACTATCTTACCGTAGATTTTAACAGGCGGCTGGTCTTTGTTCACGGCAAAGAGGTTCATTTTACTCCCCTTGAATATAAAATGCTTTGCGTTATGATCGAATACAGAGGTAAGGTAATGACTCATAAGAATATACAGGATAAGGTCTGGGACACGCCTACAAACGATGAGTATCAGACTTTAAGGGTATTTATGGCAAATATCAGGAGAAAGATCGAGGATGACGGATCAAATCCGAGATATATAATTACCGAGATAGGCGTAGGGTACAGGTTTGCCGATACATAAATCTTTTCTTATATCCGAACATTTTTCATTACGCTATAATAATATAAGATAATATCATGTAAATAAACAAGTATGCGAATATTTATACTATATTAAGATTAAAATAATACTGCTGCTACTTGAACATTTAATTTTTTTGTGTTATTATACTAGGAGGAATCGGTTTGGATAATGCTGTTTTAAAGCGCGGAAAGAAAATAACTGTATTGGGTGCGGGAAGCGTAGGCGCTACAGTTGCCTATACTCTTGCCCTTGAGGGACTTTGCTCTGAGATACTGCTTGTAGATATAAATAAGGAAAAAGCCGAGGGCGAGGCAATGGATATAAGGCAGGGAATAGCTTTTTGCCCTGAAACGGAAATACTGAGCGGCAGTATAAGCGACGCTGCGGATTCGGATATCGTTGTTATTACAGTCGGTATTGCGAGAAAGCCGGGACAGAGCAGACTTGATCTCGCCAAGACCAATGTTGAGATCATAAGCGGAATAATGCCGGAGCTTGCGGCTGCCGCACCAGGAGCCGTGTATGTGATCGTCAGCAATCCCGTAGATATACTGACATATTCTGCAGTAAAGTCGTCGGCTATAGACCCTCACAGAATAATCGGCTCGGGAACGATGCTGGATTCATCAAGGCTGAGGACCTGCCTTGCGTCTTATATTGACGTCAGCGCTCAGAACGTTCACGGATATGTTTTAGGAGAACACGGTGATACGTCGGTTATTCCGTGGTCGCTTGTTTCTGTTGCAGGAATGCCGTTAAAGGATTTTTGCAGCGCCGGAGGGATATGCGGAGAAAATAAGCGCAGCGAAATAGAAAAAGAGGTGCGGACAGCAGGAGCAAAAGTAATATCCCTCAAGGGAGCGACTTACTATGCGATAGCAATGGCAGTCAAGCAGCTCTGCGAAAGCATTATCCGTGATTCCGGTACGATAGCTACGGTTTCATGCCTGACCGAAGGAAGATACGGAACTCAGAACGTGTGTCTCAGTCTTCCGTATGTAATAGGAGCGGGAGGTATAAAAAGAGCGTTTACACCTGTGCTTCTGCCTGATGAGCAGGATATGCTGGTAAAAAGCTCCGAAGCGTTGAAATCGGCGATCTGTCGGCTGTCGATATGACTTAATATACTGAAAGGACTTGAACTGATATGGATTACGCAAAGGAATCGTTAAAGCTTCACTATGACTGGAAAGGAAAGATAGAGGTAATATGCCGAGCTCCTCTTGAAACAAGAGATGATCTGTCGCTGGCGTATACACCAGGAGTTGCTCAGCCTTGCCTTGAAATACAGAAGGATATAAATAAGAGCTACGAGCTTACAAGACGTTCAAATCTGGTCGCTGTTGTTACCGACGGTACTGCTGTATTGGGACTGGGTGATATAGGCCCTGAAGCCGGTATGCCTGTTATGGAGGGAAAGTGCGCTCTGTTCAAGGCATTCGGAGATGTTGACGCTGTTCCGCTTTGCGTCCGTTCAAAGGAAGTTGACGATATCGTAAATACCGTAAGACTTTTAGCGGGAAGCTTCGGCGGAATAAATCTTGAGGATATTTCTGCTCCGAGATGCTTTGAGATCGAAAGGAAACTGAAGGAATGCTGCGATATTCCTATTTTTCATGACGATCAGCACGGAACGGCTGTTGTTACTCTTGCGGCAATGCTCAACGCTCTGAAGCTTACAGGAAAGAAGCTTGAAGAGATAAGAGTAGTAACAAGCGGCGCAGGGGCTGCCGGAATTGCGATAATCAAGCTGCTTATTTCAATGGGACTTAAAGATGTCGTTCTTTGCGACCGTTCAGGCGCTATTTACAAGGGCAGAGAGGGTCTTAACGCTGAAAAGGCTGAAATGGCTGAGATAACTAATAAGGAAATGAGAAAGGGTACTCTTGCCGACGTTCTTGCAGGAGCAGATGTATTTATCGGAGTTTCCGCTCCCGGCTGTGTTACTGAAGAAATGGTAAAGAGCATGGCTCCGGATCCGATCCTTTTCCCGATGGCAAATCCGACTCCCGAGATAATGCCCGACCTTGCTAAGAAGGCCGGAGCGGCGGTAGTAGGAACGGGCAGAAGTGATTTCCCGAACCAGATAAATAATGTTCTTGCTTTCCCCGGAATTTTCAGAGGTGCGCTTGACGTAAGAGCAAGCGATATAAATGATGAAATGAAAATAGCGGCGGCAAAGGCTATCGCATCTTTTGTAACAGACGACAAGCTTTCAGCGGAATATATAATTCCGTCGGCGCTGGACAGAAACGTTGCGGCGGCTGTAGCTAAAGCGGTAGCTCAGGCGGCAAGAGAATCCGGAGTTGCAAGGATATAAATTTAAAATTATTATAACCGTTTCCGCAAGCTTGGCGGAAACGGTTTTTGCATATTGCATTAAAACAGCTTTTGCTGTATAATAATAAGCAGGAACTGAAAATTTCGATAGTAAACGGAGGAACTGGACAAATGCTTAAAGCTGTAATTTTTGATATGGATGGTTTAATGCTTGATACCGAAAGACTGCTTCAGCGGTTCTGGTGTGAGGCGGCTGAGTTTTACGGTTATCCAATGACTCCTGATATTGTCCTGGGAATACGTTCTCTGTCCTCACGCTATTCAGAACGATACCTTAAAAAATGTCTTGGCGAGGATTTTGATTACAGTAAGGTCAGGGCAAAAAGAATTGAACTTATGAACGAATACATACAAAGCTGCGGTGCAGAAAAGAAACGCGGGCTTGATGTGCTCTTGGATTACCTTCAGGCTTCTCCGCTGAGAACTGCGGTATGTACCGCTACGGATTTTGAACGCACTGAAATGTATCTCAGGAGAGTCGGCGTTTTTGATAAGTTCGACGAATTTATCTGCGGTAATATGGTGGAAAGAGGGAAGCCTGCTCCCGATATATATGAATATTCCTGCCGCCGGCTTGGGCTTGAGCCCTGCGAATGTGCGGCGCTGGAGGATTCTCCCAACGGAGTTATTTCCGCAGCGGTCGCCGGCTTGAAAACGATAATGGTCCCCGATCTTACTCAGCCGTCGGACGATATTAAACCGCTGCTTTTCGGCTGCTGTGAAAGTCTTGATGAGGTGATAGAATTGCTGGAAGCCGAAATAAAGAAATAAAGGAGCATTGAAAAATGGATCTTGGTGTTTTAAGGAAAGAGATAAATGACGTAGACAAGCAGATAGAAGAGCTGTTTATTAAGAGAATGCAGCTATGCTTTGACGTTGCAGAATATAAAATTGAGAATGATCTCCCGGTTTTTCAGAGCGGCAGAGAAAAGGAGATACTGGAGCGTGTAAAAAGCGATATGCCCGACGAGCTGAAAAGTTCAGCCGAGGTTTTGTTCACTTCTATAATGGATATTTCAAAATGCAAGCAGTATCAGAAGTTTTTTGCCGACAGGAACAGTATCGAATGCGAACCGCTTGTACTTTCCGGAGCTCATACCGTAGCTGTTCCCGGAACGACCGGCTCGTATTCGCATATATCCTGCGGTAAGTTTTTTGACGATTATTCTCCCTTATTCTACGAAAGCTTTGAAGAGGTATTTCAGGCTGTTGAAGACGGAACTGCGGAGTTCGGCGTTCTGCCTATAGCTAATTCTACAGCGGGTTCTGTAGGTCAGACCTACGAGCTTTTGAAAAAATATGATCTTAAAATATGCGCTTCTTCAAAGATAAAGATCAACCACTGTCTTGCCGCTAAAGAAGGAACGGATATAAATGAAATTAAAACAGTATATTCACATGAGCAGGGACTTTCTCAGTGCTCCGGCTTTATAAAGCAGATGGGTTATAAAGCAAACACCTATTCAAATACGGCTCTTGCCGCTGCCTATATAAAGTCGTCGGACGAGCCGTTCGGAGCTATATGTTCGGAACAGTGCGCAGTTGAACTGGGACTTGAAATAAAACGCCGCAATATAGCCGACGCTTCTGAAAACTATACAAGATTTATTCTGGTATCACGAAAAACTCTTGTTGCTGATAATGCGGATATAATTTCGGTCTCGCTTGCCCTGCCGCATATTTCATCCGCTCTTTACCGCCTGCTTACAAAGTTTTCGGTAGCGGGATTAAATCTTCTTATGATAGAGAGCCGTCCTTTGGCAAACACTGATTTTGACGCCGTATTTTATCTTGATTTTGAAGGCTCGGTAAATTCTCCCGATGTGGCAAAGCTTCTCAACGAGCTTGAATCGGAGCTTTCTTATTTTAAGTTTCTGGGAAACTATATTGCAATTGAGTAAGTATATGCCTTATTGCCGTTTTGGCAGGAGCAGGAAACAGTACAGAAAGGATATGTATCGCTATATGTTCAGAATAGGTCAGGGTTATGATGTTCACAGATTGGTACAAGGAAGAAAGCTGATCTTGGGAGGAGTTGAAATACCTTATGAAAGAGGGCTTCTGGGTCATTCTGACGCAGATGTTCTGATTCATGCAGTTATGGATTCGCTTTTAGGAGCCGCCGCTCTCGGGGATATAGGAAAGCTTTTTCCCGATACGGCTTCGGAGTACAAAAACGCCGACAGTATGAAGCTGCTGGAAACGGTTTGCGGCATATTGAACAGCTCCGGATATATTATATCTAATATAGACTGTACTGTTATTGCGCAGTCACCTAAGCTCTCTCCGTATATTTCTCAGATGAGAGAAAATATAGCCGCCGTATGTAAGATCAGGGATTCTCAGGTTTCTGTCAAAGCTACGACGGAAGAGGGTCTTGGATTTACCGGAGAGGGTCTTGGCATTTCCGCTGCTGCGATATGCCTTATTGAAGAAAAAGGTCAGTGCTGACTTTATTTGTACAGGAATAGGATAAAAAATGAAAACTTTAATTATCTGCGGCTCGCCGCGCAGAAACGGAGATTCCGCATATTTGACTGAACTGTTGGTTCAGAGGCTTAAAGGCGATGTCAGCGTTTGGAACTGCTTCTTCAAAAGGGTGGCATACTGTACCGACTGCCGGATGTGCCGCAAAAACTCAGGCTGTGTTATAAAGGACGATTGGCAGGAGCTTTTTGCGCTTATAAAAGCAAGCAATAATATCGTTATCTCTTCTCCGATATGGTTTTCGCAGCTATCCGCTCCTCTGCTCGGCACAATGAGCCGTATTCAGTGCGTTTACAGCGCTGTAAGATTTCAGGATACAGAGCTTATAAGCGGCAGTAAAAATGGCGGCATAATTCTGACAGGAGGAGGTAACGGCAGCTTTAAGCCTGCTGAAAATACGGCGGTATGCTTACTTCATCAAATGAACTGCCGTAATATTTTCAGAACTGTTCTGTCGGTTAAAACTGATGAAATATCTGCGAAGGACGATAATTCGGCAGATGAGGAAATTTCGGCGCTGGCTGGTTTTTTGAACGGAGCTGGCAATATACAGACAGTCTGAATATAATGTTATACAGCTTAACAGGTCTGGGGGAGTATAATTGAGAGAAAAGCTTGCAAAGCTTATTAATGTCAAAAGTATTGTTACGATACTACTGACAGCTGTTTTCTGTATAATGACCTTAAAGCGCTATATTTCATCGGAGCAGTTTTTAACAGTATTTACTACTGTTATAGCCTTTTATTTCGGTACTCAGCATCAGAAAAACTGCGACGGTCATAATTCGGAAAAAGACGAAAATAATTAAAAAAAGCCGGAAGCATTTAAAACTGCTCCGGCTTTTTTGTTATTTGTTTTTATACATTACCTTTGTTTTCAGGTCGACCTGATCGTACCCCCATTTAAAGGAGAGCCATGAGGAAAGCGGGTAAAACAACGGAAGAACGATAAAAAGGATAAAAGCCGATGAGTTCATCTGATCAATATCGGCGGTATGAGCTGCTAGATCTATAACAGGGAAAAAGCAGGCATTTAGCAGTTTGAATGCAGGAAGGAAGTTTCCTATTGCTCCGGCTTTTGAAAGCATGAGTACAATGATCGTCAGATAGCTTGGCAGCATTGCAAAAAGTCCTATTACAAGACCGAAGTTTCTGCAGGGCTTTGCCCCTCTCAGATTTACTTTGCTGCGCGCTTTTTCACCCTGCTTCAGTCCGTAGTCCGCCATTATGCAGATTACCGTCATTATTCCTACAAGTCCGAAAATAATATTTCCCAGCAGACCGAAAGCCGATGAGACCGCCCAGAAAAATATAAATACCATCAGACCGAACAGCTCGCACTGTAAGACCTTTACAAACCCGAACAGTATCAGCCGCTTCTTGTTTATTTCGTTTTCCATAGCAATATTTATCTCCCTAAGGAGCAGCTCCTTTCATTATTATAAGTTTAATTTATTATATCATAATATACAGCATATTTCAACTGAATAAAGTTAATTTTTTTATTGCAAAGCAAACTGTACTGTGATATAATAAAATAATATTAAAGGAAAATGGTGATCGCTATGAAAACGGCTTTTGTTACCGGAGGCTCGGGGGATATAGGCTCTGAGATCTGTTTTATGCTTGCTGAACAGGGATATGCGGTGGCGGTCGGATACTGTAATTCGTACGCCAGGGCCGAGGATATATGCTCAGAAATAAACCAAGGCGGAGGAATTGCTGCGGCAGTCCGCTTCGACGCCGGAGATTTATTATCAGTACAAAAAAATGTACACGAAATCTCGTCTGCGCTGGCTCATCCCGAGGTTCTTGTAAACTGCGCGGCGGTTTCGCAAATAGGTTTATTTACAGATTTAAGTGATGAAGAGCTGATACAGATTGTTAACGTTGATCTTATGGGAGCAATGCTGGCAGCAAAGGCGGCGCTTCCTGAGATGATAAGACGAAGGAAAGGGAAAATAATCAATATATCTTCTGTCTGGGGCGAGGTAGGCGCTTCCTGCGAAACGGCATATTCCGCTGCTAAGGCAGGACTTATCGGCTTTACCAAGGCTCTTGCCAAGGAAGCTGCTCCCAGCGGTATAAACGTAAATTGTATAAGTGCCGGAATGATCGATACAAAAATGAACGCCTGTCTTTCCGAAAGTGAGATAAGCGATATAGTTATGCAGATACCTGCCGGAAGAATGGGAACGCCTGTTGAAGTAGCCAATGCTGTTAAATTCCTTATATCGGATAAATCGAGCTATATAAACGGTCAGACGATCCGATTAGACGGTGCATGGCTTTAAGATTCAAGTGCAGTTTATGCATTAACAACAAAAGAACACACAAAGGTTTCGATAATATTGTAGTAAATAGCATTGACTATTTGTTATCAATATGTTAAAATATATAAGTGATATTATTTCACAAGATAGTAAGTTAAAATCAAGAGTAAAAAAGGAGATACAATATGAAGAAAATATCAGCTATAGTATTATCTTTATTAATGACCTGTGCGGTTCTTGCTTCCTGCGGTGATAATGATTCAAACAGCAAGAAAGATTCGGATTCAAAGAAGCAGGATACTTCCTCTGCGGCAGCAGCGGATTCCAAAGACGAGGAATCAAAAGCAGATTCGTCTGCGGCAGAATCCAAAGCAGATGTTCAGGACGGTTCTCTTGCAAAGGCTTATACTGATAAGCTAAATGCCGGTGAATTTAAAATTGATATGACGTTAAGTTCTGATCTTACCGGTGAGATGCCGTGTGTTATTACGTCAAAGGGCGGAAATTACTATATCGAAATGACCGCTATGGGATTAAAGGCAGAGGTCTATATTATAGATGGCAAGGGCTATACGATAATGCCAGACGCTGATGTTTATCAGGTAATGGACGATGTTGACCTTGGAGATCTCGGAGTTAATACATTTGGACTTAACGATTCCTATCAGTATGTAGAGACAAAGGAAGAGGACGGTTTGACGCTTGAGGTTTACAAGGCTGTTTTTACCGACGATTACGACCTCGGTTCGGAGAACGCTGATGACAGTACTGATAGTTCTAAGAATGAATACACTGTAGAAACTACGGTTACATACTATTTTGATTCAAACGGAGATCTGAAGAAGATCGTTTCACATGATGATTTAAGCGGTGAAACTACTGCTACAATAAATTCAGCTGAATGGACTGCCGAGGACATTGCACTGCCGGATCTTTCCAAAATGACTGAAATGACCGAGGATTCAGAGTTAAGCGATGAGGCTTCTATGAAGATCATGCTTTCAATGTTCGGAGTTACCGAGGATATGCTTAAGGAGGCGGGTTATACCTATGATGACCTTCTTGCACTGGAAGATGATGAGCTTATGGGTGTCCTTGCAGATCTCGGCGTTGATCTGTCTTCAATCGTAGGAAATATCGAGTAATAAACAGTATAAAGCAAATAAAAAGCAGGCGTGATCCGTCTGCTTTTTATTTATAGCTGTTTTAAAGCGGGGTTTCTTCATCTTCAATAGATACTTCCATAATGGGATCGGTATAATCTGAGAACATAAATGATCTTATCAGAGGTGTTTCTTCTTCTTGGATAGAAGCAGAATCATTAAAGAAGTTTTTCAGAAGCGGAACCTCATCTTCTCCTATAGACACCACTTCATCCATGTGGAAAAACTTAAATCCCAGTGGTGCGGCAAGAACAACTGCAAGAGCTATAGCTGCCGCCTTTTTGATTTTCTTCATTTGTATCATGTCCTTTCATTAAATTAATCAGATTTCAGCCTGATTATACTATTAATTATAACAGTTTTATTTTATATTTCAAGTATAAATTGTGCAGAATATATATGCTATTACCTTTTCAGCTAGTTTAAACAAAAATATAAGTCAGTTTTGTATATAATCCACATCACAAAAATATCCAATTTTATTGTATATAATTAAAAAAGTTGTTTTTCCCTCTTGATTTTTTGGTCAGTATAATATATAATTATATTTGAAGTTGTTAAAATAATAACAACGGAAAATTCTGTGTTAAGAATCGGGGATTCCCCCGGAAAATTATAATGAGAGGATGTCAGGTAATATGGCAGGTTTAAACAAGGTTACAGTCGACGACATTAACGTTAAGGGTAAGAAGGTTCTCGTAAGAGTTGACTTCAACGTTCCGCTCAAGGACGGCGTTATCACAAATGACAACAGAATTACAGCGGCTCTTCCTACAATAAAGAAGCTTGTTGCGGACGGCGGCAAGGTCGTACTCTGTTCTCATCTCGGAAAGCCTAAGAACGGCCCTGAGGATAAATTCTCGCTCGCTCCGGCTGCTGCAAGACTTGCAGAGCTTCTTCCTGAAACTAAGGTAACGTTCGCTAAGGACGACACTGTTGCAGGTGAAAACGCTAAGAAAGCTGTAGCTGAAATGAACGACGGAGAAATCGTTGTTTTAGAGAATACAAGATTCCGCGGCGCTGAGGAAACTAAGAACGGTGAAGCTTTTGCTAAGGAGCTTGCTGATCTCGTTGACGGCGAAGTTTTCGTTATGGACGCTTTCGGTTCTGCTCACAGAGCGCACGCTTCTACCGCAGGCGTTACAAAGTTTGTTAAGGAAACCGCTGTAGGCTACCTTATGCAGAAGGAGATAAACTTCCTCGGAAACGCAGTTGAAACTCCTGTAAGACCTTTCGTTGCTATTCTCGGAGGCGCAAAGGTCGCTGATAAGCTCAACGTTATAAATAACCTTATTGAAAAGTGCGATACCCTTATTATCGGCGGAGGAATGGCTTATACTTTCCTTAAGGCTCAGGGCAAGGAGATCGGAACTTCTCTGGTAGACGATACAAAACTTGATTACTGCAGGGAAATGATCGAAAAGGCTGAAAAGGCAGGTAAAAAGCTGCTTCTCCCTGTGGATACTACGGTTGCCGCTTCATTCCCTGATCCTATTGACGCAGAGATCAGCGTTGAGGTCACAGAGTCGATTCCTGCTGACATGATGGGTCTTGACATCGGAACAAAAACTGCTCAGATGTATGCTGAAGCTGTAAAGAGCGCTAAGACAGTAGTATGGAACGGACCTATGGGTGTATTTGAAAACCCTGTTCTTGCTAAGGGAACTATCGCAGTTGCAAAATCTCTTGCTGAAACCGACGCAACAACGATCATAGGCGGCGGTGATTCTGCTGCTGCTGTTATTCAGCTTGGCTTTGCAGACAAGATGAGCCATATTTCCACAGGCGGCGGAGCTTCACTTGAGTATCTTGAGGGCAAGGTTCTTCCGGGTATCGACGTAATCGCAGATAAATAATTTCAGGACTATACAGTTAGCCCTGCTTTAACTGCAAATAAATTCGGGGCGGTAGTTATTGTCGCCCCGTTTTTTGGAGTATAACAATGATAAATAAGATTGATCAAATTGTCATGCTTGCTTCGCAGGCTGAGGACGAAGAGGGAACTTGGGTCGGCAAGGCGGGACTTTTCAGCGATTATATGAATATAGTCGCGATTGTGCTGATCATTGTCGGTCTGGCGATTATTTATTTTGCTGTTAAGCTTATGAAGGGTTATACTTTTCATCCCGATGAAACGATCGTGGTTGAAAAGGACGAGAATTTCAAGCTTATAAATGCCGATATAGCCGAAAGACGCAGCACTGAAATTCCGAACTATTCCGGAGCGGTTTCCGAAAAAGGAAACAGCATTTTCAGGGAAATGAGGATCATTTATACCGCAGCCGGAGAAGAGTATTCCCAATGGATAAGCGATTACGGCGGATATGAGGATACAGTGCCTGTTAAGTATAATCCCGATGACCCGAAGGACTTTTACGTTTATGAAGGCGATGGCGATTTTGAAGGTATTCCCGATGAAAGCGGAGAGCTTGACGGCAACGAGGACAATGAATCCGACGACAGCCCTTCAAAGGGTCTTGGAGTTGTTTTGACGATTGTCGGCGGATTGATTATCGTTCTGGGCGTGGGATTTCTGGTCGATTTTCTTACCAGATGAGGATTTTTTGACAAATTATATTAAAAGGAGTTTTTAAAAATGAAAAAGAGTGTTAGAAAGGCTATTATTGCCGGTAACTGGAAAATGAACAAGACAAGACCTGAGGCTAAGGAGCTTCTCGAAGCTATCAAGCCGCTGGTTGCTAACGCTGACGGAAAGGTAGAGGTTATAGCCTGTGTACCTTTTACAAATCTTGAAACTGCAATCAACACAACGGCAGGTTCAAACGTAAAGATCGGAGCTGAAAACGTTCACTTTGAAAAGAGCGGCGCTTTTACAGGCGAGATTTCCGCTGATATGCTTACGGAGCTTGGCGTAGAGTATGTTGTTATCGGACACTCCGAGAGAAGACAGTATTTCGGCGAAACTGACGAAACTGTAAACAAGAGAACAAAGGCTGCGCTTGCGGCAGGTCTGAAGCCTATCGTCTGCGTTGGCGAGCTGCTGTGGGAGCGTGAATGCAATATCACTGAGGAGGTTATCGCCCGTCAGATCAAGCTTGATCTGTTCGACGTTTCCGCTGAGGACGTTAAGAAAACTGTTATCGCTTACGAGCCTGTATGGGCTATCGGTACAGGAAAGACCGCTACCGCAGATCAGGCTGAGGAAGTCTGCGCATTTATCCGTGCAACTCTTGCTAAGATCTACGACGAGGCTACTGCTGAGGCAGTTACAATTCAGTACGGCGGTTCAATGAATGCAAAGAACTGTGCTGAGCTGCTGTCAAAGGAGAATGTAGACGGCGGTCTTATCGGCGGAGCTTCTCTAAAGGCAGAGGACTTCAATACTATCGTTCAGGCGGCTGTTGAGGGGTAAGGTTTAAAGCATATAAAACAGTGATCATTTTACAGAGGTTACTGCAACTGCATTGATTATGGGGTCAAGATATGACAAATATAAACGAACAGCCGGCACGCCGTTTACGGAAAAAGCACAGTTTAGGGCGTAAAGTTGATTTTATTATCGGCGTACTGCTTATGCTTTTTCCTATTATGAGCCTTGGAGCGTATGTTAATCTTTGGAAATGCGTTTATTTTGGCGGAGCGTTTTTTCTTATGCTCCAATGGATTTTCACATCGCTTAAGGGAAGAATCGGCAGGATTATTCCTGTTATAATGCGGACTTTAGGCGGTCTTTATCTGGCGGTGTTTATATTTATCGTTTTTAATTTCGGCAGCAGCGTGAACGACTTTTATCCGTTCAGAAAAGCTGTATATGTTTACGGTAATTATTCCGACAGCAGCATATTGTATTTTCTCCCCGACAGACTTCCGAAGAAAACTGATGATTTATCTATGCGCTTTATATGCGGCGGTCTGGGTCAGGGCAGTAACGGCAATATACAGATAAGCTTTTATACCGACTGCAACGGAATTTCTGAGCTTAGAGAGTTTGCTGAAAGCAAAGGCGGAAGGCTATGCAGTGAATACGGCGAGGATTTTAAAAAAATCAAGGGAATCTGCAAGTCTTATGGATTTAACAAAATTGAAGAAGCAGATATATATTATCTGCCAAAGGAACAAAACTCCCATACACCCTATTATCTTATAAACGAATCAAACGGATTTTGTTTTATTTATTGGTTTTAGAGTGCGAGGTAATTTATGGATCATATAACCGGTTATATTATGTACAGCGGTTATTAGGGGTTAAGTTTATTTTGAAAGGATTAAAAATATGTCAACTAAAAAACCTGTAGTATTGGTAGTTATGGACGGTGTAGGCTTTTCCAAGACCGGTCTCGGCGACGCGGTTTCGGAAGCAAATACGCCTACTCTTGATATGCTTTTAAAGGAGTATCCTCATACTTCTCTTAAAGCGCACGGCGATGCGGTAGGTCTGCCGTCAGATGACGATATGGGCAACTCCGAGGTAGGTCATAACGCACTTGGCTGCGGACAGATCTATTCTCAGGGTGCAAAGCTTGTAAACGAGTCTATCGAAAGCGGTAAAATGTTTGGTTCAGATACCTGGAAAGCGCTGGTTTCAAACGTAATGGAAAACAAGTCCGCTATGCATTTTATCGGATTGCTTTCCGACGGAAACGTACATTCCAATATAGCTCATCTGAAAATAATGATAAAAAGAGCCAAGGAGGAGGGCGTTTCAAAGGTAAGGTGTCATATTCTTCTTGACGGAAGAGATGTTCCCGCAACCTCGGGTATGACCTATATCGAGGATCTGGAGAATTGCCTTGCTGAGCTTAACGATGAAAGCTTTGACGGAAGGATCGCTTCCGGCGGCGGCAGAATGAAGATAACTATGGACAGATATCAGGCTGACTGGGATATGGTAAAGCTAGGATGGGATACTCATGTCAGGGGCGAGGGAAGATACTTTGCTTCTGCAGCTGATGCATATAAAGTTTTGAGAGAAGAAACAAAAGCAATAGACCAGGATCTTCCGCCTTTCGTAATTGCGGAAAACGGCGCTCCGGTCGGTAAGATCTGTGATAACGACAGCGTTATTCTGTTTAATTTCCGCGGTGACAGGGCTATTGAGCTTTCTATGGCGTTCGATGAGCCTGATTTCGATAAATTCGACAAGAGCGGTTACGATCCGAAGGTCATGTACGCCGGAATGCTCCAGTACGACGGCGATCTTAATCTGCCTAAAAACTACCTTGTAAATCCTCCGGAGATCACTAATACTCTTTCAGAGGTACTGGTTAAAAATGGTCTTAGCAGCTATGCGGTTTCCGAAACTCAGAAGTACGGTCATGTTACTTATTTCTGGAACGGAAATAAGTCTGAGAAGTTTTCCGAGGAGCTTGAAACATGGAAAGAGATACCCTCAGACAGAGTTTCGTTTGACGAGCGTCCGTGGATGAAGTCTGCTGAGGTGACCGACGATATGATAGAAGCGATCAAATCGCAGAAATATGATTTTATAAGATGCAATTATCCTAACGGAGATATGGTAGGCCATACTGGTTCGATGGACGCAACTATCGTAGCTGTTGAATCGGTGGATCTGGGTCTTGCAAGACTCCTGAAAACTGCGGAGGAATATAACTGCACAGTTCTTATTACAGCCGATCACGGAAACGCAGATGAAATGCTTGAAAAAAATAAAAAGGGTGAAATTGCAGTGAGAACCGCACATTCGCTCAACAGAGTTCCTTTTATTATCTGGGATAAGGAAATAACGCATGATATTATAGATGCAGACAGTACAAAATACGGTCTTGCGAATGTAGCTCCGACTGTCGCAAAGCTTCTGGGAGTAGAGGCTCCGGACTGTTGGGAAGATTCAATGGTATAATTGTTCACAAATAAAAATCCCGTGTGCGTAATTTAAAAGCGCATACGGGATTTTTTTATTTAATGGGGTTTATTCCTTTTGACAGGATACAATACTGCGGATCGTACTGAGAGATAATAGGCGGAAATCTTCTGAGCCTGAAAACTTTCGGAACTGTTTCAGGATTCCTGGGCAGCGTGATCTCGGCTGAAAGTCCTCCGCTAGCCGATCTGCTCAGCGAAACAGAGCCGCCGAAAGTATCCGCCATTGTTTTTACTACTGCCAGTCCGAGGGATTCGTTTTTAGAAAACTCGGAAAATCCGGCTTTGAGATCCAAATATTTTCTCAGCTTGTCAATATCAGCAGAAGTTCCGTTGTCTGAAACTGTAACACAGGCGTTCTGAGAGTCAGTCGTAAGGGTAAGAGTTATTTCCTTGCGTTTTGAATCGCTGTACATATATGCATTAATAATAAGATTAAGGACCGCAGTTTCAAATTTAGCATAATTTATATTGATGTATACAGAATCAGCTATGCTTGCTTTCAAAAAGCACATATTCCGCTCAAGCATAGGCTTGACCCATTCCGCAGTAGCCCTCAGTCTTTCGGAGAGGGAAAGATACTCGGTCGTTATGCCGCCGGAATAATATTTGGAAATTTCGTTCATGTTTACTGTAGCTGCTATAGTCCTGAGAATATGATAACGAGTTTTTCTGTCAAGACTGTCTATTTCCGAGCTGTCCGGAAGTTTTTGTTTTATCCCGTCCATTAAATTGAGAATTTCTGAAAGCTCAAGCCTGATATTTCCCAGGAAATTATTTTTATAGCTCATAAGCTCGGAACGGCATGAAAGCCTGTGAATTTCATTTGGGGTGAAAAATTCGATTTTGTATAACTCCGGAACGCTGCTGCTGGATAACGGAGTTATCCGTACAGCACAGCCTGAACGGTAGGCAGCCGTTTCTTCATGTTCAATGGGAAGAGTCAGCTTTTTTCCGCCGATCGTAAAGTCGGAAAGAAAAATACTGTCCGGTATCCGGCTGTGATTTTTCCATAATATTTTAAACCTGCTGTCAGCGGCAGCAATATAATTTTCAGAATTTGAATACAGCTGCTGCAAACATTCCAATAGCTCCATAGCGCCCCTACCCCTCTCTTTAACGCAAAGTATAATATTAACATACCTTATTTTCATATATTATACAATATCAAAAAATAATAGTCAAGAAACATCAATCGACAAAAATTACACAAATATAGCTTTATTGTAAATTTTTCTTACGGAAAATCATAATTTTCAGAATTATAACAATATTTGTCGATTTGTGTATTAAATACAGACAGTTTGTATAACAGCGGAAATATAAAAAAATTTCAGTTTACAGCAAATAGGATATATAAGAAAAAGTATGAAAAAAAGAGTTATAATTTTTATAAAAGTACTTGCAAAAGCTAGTTAAATGTAGTATAATAATTGTAGAATTTTTTTAGGAGGTAAATTAATTATGGCAGTTAAAGTCGCAATTAATGGTTTTGGACGTATTGGACGTCTTGCATTCAGACAGATGTTCGGCGCAGAGGGATATGAGGTAGTTGCAATCAACGACCTTACAAAGCCTTCAATGCTCGCTGATCTTCTGAAATATGATACGGCACAGGGCGGTTACTGTGGAAGGATCGGTGAGAATCTTCACACTGTAGAGGCTGACGATGAGGCCGGAACAATTACAGTTGACGGCAAGACCCTTAAGATTTACGCAATGGCTAATGCAGCAGAGCTTCCTTGGGGCGAGATCGGCGTAGATGTTGTTCTCGAATGCACAGGTTTCTACTGCTCAAAGGCAAAGGCTCAGGCTCATATTGACGCCGGTGCTAAGAAGGTCGTTATTTCTGCTCCTGCTGGAAACGATCTTCCTACAATCGTTTTCTCTGTAAACGAGGATACTCTTACAGCTGATGATACGATTATTTCAGCTGCTTCATGTACAACAAACTGCCTTGCTCCTATGGCTAAGGCTCTTAATGACTACGCTCCTATCCAGAGCGGTATCATGTCGACTATTCATGCTTATACCGGCGACCAGATGATTCTCGACGGTCCTCACAGAAAGGGCGATATGAGAAGAGCAAGAGCCGGCGCTGCTAACATTGTTCCTAACTCAACAGGCGCTGCTAAGGCTATCGGTCTTGTAATCCCTGAGCTTAACGGCAAGCTTATCGGTTCTGCCCAGAGAGTTCCTGTTCCTACAGGTTCAACTACTATTCTTACAGCAGTTGTAAAGGGAAGCGATGTAACTGTTGACGGCATTAACGCTGCCATGAAGGCTGCTTCTTCCGAATCCTTTGGTTACAATACAGATCCTATCGTTTCTTCCGATGTTATCGGTATGAGATACGGTTCTCTGTTTGACGCTACTCAGACAATGGTTTCCAAGATCGCTGACGATCTCTATGAGGTTCAGGTTGTTTCTTGGTACGATAACGAGAATTCTTACACCTCACAGATGGTAAGAACAATCAAGTATTTTGCTGAGCTTGCTTAATTAAAAGCGTATTAAAAAGCCTCTGATTTCAGATTGAAGTCAGAGGTTTTTTATTTATGTTCAATTTAAGCGCGGTTTAGAATATAGTCTGCTGAAACATTATCGAGATCCGTAAGCTTTATAAGTATCTCCGTAGTAATGTCTGATTCATCTCTTTCATAATTGCTGTAGCCTCGTTGGCGATTTTTTTATACATTTACATCAAAAAACCGTTGAAAAACAAATAAGGCTGTGTTATAATAAAGGTGAATAAATGTTTTAGGGGGTAATTTTTGTGAACGACGTTTTGCAGACCTTTCTTGACGAGGAAGTAACCGAAGCGGTTTATAACGAACTTTGGAATTTTATATCCTCCGATTCGGTTGTGTGCGGAACATTTGAATGCTCTAATCATGCGGTGATGAAAATTTCCTCCGCACAGTTTATTATCTATAGAATTTGTATCGGAATGGAAAATACCAAGTGTCAGCCGGCTGTACTGGTCGCAAGGACATATCTGCTGAAGAAAATAAACAGCAAGGCTTATGAGCGCAGACTTCCGGATATTCAGAATATTTTTGATTGATAAAAAGGAGAAAAAGCTATGCCGGTTCCATTGGCTGAAAGAATACGTCCTCATGATCTTGATGAAGTTGTGGGGCAGTCTCACCTGCTGGGAAAGGATAAGCCGTTAAGACGTATAATCGAGAGCGGAAAAATACCGAATATGATCTTCTACGGCTCTTCCGGTATCGGAAAAACTACCGTTGCGAGAATAATTGCAGAAAACGCTCATATGACGATGCATAAGCTAAACGGCACCTCCGCTTCGATCGCCGATATAAAGCAGATCGTTGCCGAAACTGAAACCTTCAGCGGTATAGGCGGTATACTTCTGTATCTTGACGAGATCCAGTACCTCAATAAAAAACAGCAGCAGTCTTTGCTGGAATATATTGAAAACGGAAGAATAACTCTTATTTCATCAACAACAGAAAATCCCTATTTTTATGTTTACAACGCTATAATTAGCCGTTCGACCGTATTTGAGTTCAAGCCGCTTACTCCTGATGAAATTATGCCGGCTATAAGAAGAGCCTTTCAGATTTGCGCTGACGACCTCGGCCTTAAACTAAGGCTTGAAAGCGGCGTCTGTGAGTTTATCGCAAGGGGCTGCGGAGGAGATGTAAGAAAATCAATAAATACCGTTGAGCTTTGCACTCTTTCGGCGGACAACGACGGTCAGTCGATGACTGTAAACCTTGATACGGTAAAGCTTCTTACACAGCGCAGCAACATGAAATATGATAGGAGCGGAGATCAGCATTATGATATTCTTTCGGCTTTGCAGAAGTCGATACGAGGCTCAGACGAAAACGCCGCTTTGCATTACGCCGCAAGACTGATAGAAGCCGGGGATATTATTTCTCTTTCACGCCGCCTGCTGGTCATTGCAAGCGAGGACGTAGGATTGGCTTATCCTCAGGCGGCTGCAATTACTAAGGCGTGTGTAGACAGCGCAATGCAGCTTGGTCTGCCAGAGGCGAGAATACCTCTTGCCGAAGCGGTGGTACTGCTTGCGACTGCGCCAAAATCCAACAGCTCCTATCTTGCAATTGATGCAGCCCTTGAGGACGTAAGGCAAAGCGGTGCACTGGATTTTCCAAGACAGCTTCAGAATAAACATTTTGACGGCGAGGACGCTGAAATTAAGGGTCAGCATTATTTCTATCCCCATGATTTCCCTAATCACTGGGTGGAGCAGCAGTATCTGCCCGATGCACTTAAGAACAGGAAATATTATGTGTACGGAGAAAATAAAAACGAGCAGGCGGCAAAAGCCTATTGGGAGAAGATAAAAAAATAACATTAAAAATCCTCTTGACAAGAGGATTTTTTTGCGCCAAACTCTATATGTTGATATATTAACAGTTTAATATGTTTTATTCCGACTGGAGCAGCAAGAAATTTAAGGAACTGACCGATAAGTTCAGACTTCCTTTTAAAAAGCCTGTTTTGGATTTTTCAAAGGGTATGAAAATGAAGTTTATGATTGCCTGTGCGCTGTCGCTAACGCCGAGCTGCTGATTCTTGACGAGCCTGCCAGCGGACTAGATCCTGTTGCCAGAGACGAATTGTTGGATATTCTTACCGAATATATTGAGGACAGCAGTCGAAGCATATTTTTTTAACTCATATTACCGCTGATTTAGAGAGTAGCAGATCATATAACGGTTCTTAATAACGGAAAGGTTTTCTTTTCCGATACTAAGGACTGCTTAATGGAAAAGTATCTTATGGTAAAAGGCGATGAGTATGTAATCAACGAGGATATTTTTGCCTCATGCTTCCGTGCTTTTAGGAATTGTTGCAGGTTTTGCTGTAAGTTCGGTTTTTGCTGTAGCTGAGCAGAACGGGTACAATAAGCTGATGTTTACGGAACATGGAACAGCATTTATAATATTCGGAATTCTGGTAAGAATTGAGATATTTGCAGTGTCATGTATTCCTATTCAGCATGTTTATTTAAAGAGAGATTTAAATTGAAAATAAAAGTAAAAACCGGAAAAACTGTTTGTCTTTCCGGTTTTTTTGTGCATTTTCATATCAAAATTCCGTTATAATCGTTTTATCCGCAAGGGGAGTGGAATACTGCCAGCGGCATATATGACCGTCGTTTATAAAGTATTTCATTTTTGAAGGGAAATTTGTGTTTTCAAAAACGTCTACAATGATCAGCTTTACTTTCATTTTTTCTGGGATCAGAGCCTTTATGTAAACGCTTGCTGCCTGACCTACCTGAACATTGTCACGGGGTTCGGCAAGTCCTGCAAGGTTCGGCGCAAGCTCTATAAAAATACCGTAGCTTTCTACAGAACGAACAATTCCTCCGACTGTTTCTCCTGCCTTGAATCTTTCGGCGTTTTCCTCCCAAGTTCCGAGAAGCTCCTTGTGTGAAAGACAGATCCTTCCGTCCTCTACTGATTTTATTACGACGAAAATATCCTGTCCGTTGTAGAACCTGTCATTTGGGTGTGAAATTCTCGAAACGGATATGGCGTCAATAGGAATAAGGGAGGGAATACCGCAGCCTATATCTACAAAACAGCCGAACGGTTCAAGATGAGTTACCTTTGCAGGGATAACGTCGCCGTTTTTAAGAAGCCCTATGTAGCTTTCCATGCATTCCTCCTGCGCAAGCCTGCGGGAAAGCGTATATATATTTTCACCGTTGGAATTTCTTGATATACTGATTATCTTAAAGCAGACAGGCTTGTTGACCTTTGAAAGCAGCGCAATGTCCCTCGTAGTTCCTTCCGCAATACCTATAGCGCCTTCGGTTCTCGGTATTATACCCCGCCCGCAGGGGAGGTCAACGATAAGATTATGGTCGCTGTCGCATATAACAGCCTGAGCTTCAAGAATTGCACCGTGTGCGTATGCCTCCGCCAGCGACTGTTCGTTTTTCAGGTAGTTTTTGTTGCCCGCCGTGTCAAAAAGCTTTCCTTCGGGTAAATATTTTTTCATTTTAAACCTCTTTCTCCGCAGATTTTATATTCTTGACAGGTCATTTTACTGCGGTATACCGACCTTGTTGAAGTGATACAAGGATTTATTATTTATAAATCCGATTTAGTACGCAAGCTACAATAAATATTACGCTTTGTTACTTTTTGAAGTTCAATTAATTCTATGACTGCTGGCTGAAAAATAGTACAGTTTGTCCTCCAAAACCCGTAAAACCGCATTTTCATAAAAAAATCTGCAAAAAATACTTGACAAACTCAAAAATGTGTGTTACACTAGTGTAGTGATTTGTAATAGAATTGTAACCTATCGAACTTATAGGTTACAATTCGAGTAATAAATCGCAGACCAAACTAATAAACATTAATTGTGCCGCGGATTCATCAGTTAAGCGGACAGATTAAATGAAAGGGTGTGAAATGGCGGTTCACATAAGGAAAATATGAGGACAACAGCCAAATTATATGAGTAGTACGCAGAGTAAGATCTTAACATTTGCAAAGAGATCTGTATTGAGGACAATAACAGCGATGATAGCCTGCTGTCTGGTATTTACAGGTTTTGCGGAGATATCCGCTTCGGCTGCTGATGTTAAGCTTAGTAAGCCAACTATGGTAGCAGAGAAGAAATATGAAAGCGAGGCGACCCATCCTTACAACAAACAGACAAACACACTTGTTGTAGACTGGAAGGACGTAAAAAACGCAAAGAAATATGAGCTTTATATCAAAGGCGGCAAGTACTCGAAATGGACTAAATATAAAACGGTTACCGCTTCAAAATGCACAGTAACCGGACTTGCGAGAACAACCTCGTATCAGTTTAAGGTAAGAGCGGTCAACGGAAGCACAAAGGGTGCGTTTTCGTCGGTACAGACTCTGAAAACTGCAAGAATGTCATTTGACAAGGGCGGCTGGGAAGCAATGTGCCGAATCGTTTATCATGAGGTAGGACAGATGTCGGGTTCAATGTGGGATAAACCTATCGTATATGTTGCCGACTGTGTTGTTAATCAGTATGTAAGCGCTAAATACAATAACAGCAAGATATGGGCGCCTTATTACAAAAGATATAAAAACGTTCAGGATATAATTTATAAGAGCGGCGGCTTCATGTCAGACGCCGGACTTACCAGAGACGGGGCTACATATAAAAAGGTGACCTCAAGAGTAAAGACCGCAGTTTACGGTGCGGTTTACGGAAAAACAACGCTAAACGGAATTAAGAACGACTATAACGTTTATTATTGGTGTAACAGAAGCTATAAATCTAATGATAAAAGAATTGCATATTCCTTCAAGATCCCATGGGGCTACTTCAACGTTTGGAGAAGCTACTGGGGATAATACCTAAAAATATAACCCTTCGGACAGCTTAGATCCGAAGGGTTTTAAAAATGTTCCACGTGGAACATAAGTTTAAGTTGTGAACGAAGTATAAAAAATACTTCATAGCTCAGCTTTCGGCGCTTTAACAGCAGGCTGTCCTTAATTATAGGCTGAAATTCATAAAGCGCTCATAAAACAGGCTGAAAGAAAAACCAACCGAAAAAGCAACTGATTCTTTTTCGGCTGGTTTTTATTCTATAATTAAATTGAGAGCTCTCGGCGTAAATTGAAATATAAATTCAGTCTGCCTCCGCTTCTGATCGCATTTTGATGAAGTTTGGTTTTATATTTAAGTAAAGATCCGCTGTCTTTGAATACAATAGCCTGCTGGTGCTTTAGTTGGCTAACGTTCCGACTGATCGCTGAATTATACGGCGCTGTCTTATTGAAAAAGACGGCTCAGAAGGATAAGAACAGTAATATTCTCAAGTTCATTTTTTATAAACGCATTATTAATGTGTTTATCGGCGGCTCTATTATATTTTATATTTTCTTTATTTTTGCAAAGTTAGCCATTATCTTTTTAGTGCCTTTGCTTTCAAATGCGATCTCAAGCAGCGTATCGTTTGCCATACGCTTAGCTGTAAGAACTGTGCCTTCTCCGAAAATACGATGGCGTACCCGTTCGCCCGGCTCAAAGGTTTCGGTCACAGCAGCAGATTTTTCCGCACGTTTCTGGGCAAGCTGCTGCTGAAGCGTCATGCTGTGCGTAGGCTGAACTCCGCCGCTTGACTGAGCAAGAGCCGAGGTAAGGCCCTGTTCTTCCTTCTTGACGTAATTTTCGGTAGGAAGTTCTTTTACAAAACGTGATATTCTGTTGCGCTCCGTTCTTCCGTACAGCATACGTTCTGCGGCATGAGTGAGATAAAGCTGTTCTTTGGCTCTGGTAAGCGCAACATAAGCAAGCCTGCGTTCTTCTTCTGTATCGGCTTCCGATTCTATGCTTCGGGCGGAAGGGAATATATTTTCCTCCATTCCCACAACAAATACACAAGGAAATTCCAGCCCCTTTGCTGAATGCATAGTCATCATTGCAACATAATCTGAGTTTTCGTCAAAGCTGTCTATATCGGTATAAAGCGAAATTTCTTCAAGAAATCCTGAAAGCGACGGTTCTTCGGCGTTTTCCTCGTAGTTTGCCATTGTAGATTTCAGCTCGTTTATATTTTCCAGGCGCATAAGGCCTTCTTCGCCCTGCTCCTTCAGATACTTCTCATAGCCGCTTTTGCTGAGAAGCTCGTCCAGCAGCTCTTCAAGCGGCAGAGTTTCGGCTATATCAGTAAGATAATTAAACATTTCAGCCAAGGAATGAAGAAGTCTGGACTTTTTAGCTAGCGGAGCCAGGTCGGGAGAATTAAGCATTACGCTTATCGGATCTTCTCTCAGATCGGAGGCTATCTGCTCCAGAACTCCAACGGTCGCATCGCCGATACCGCGCTTAGGCTCGTTTATTATCCTTCTCAGCCTTAGCATATCGGAATGATTATTGATAACTGAAAGATAGGCGATAATATCCTTTATTTCTTTTCTGTCGTAGAATTTTAGTCCTCCGAAAATCCGATAGGGTATACCGCTTTTGATAAACGCCTGTTCGATCGAGTTGGACTGGGCGTTCATACGGTAGAGAACTGCATGATCCCGAAAGCTTCTTCCTGAATTGACGTTTTCCAGTATAGTTTCGGAAATAAATGCGGATTCACTTTTTTCGGTCGCCGACTTATATACCACGACTCTTTCGCCGTCGCCCTTATCTGTCCAGAGATTCTTGCCTTTTCGTCCTCTGTTGTTTTTTATAAGCTCGTTGGCGCAGGTAAGGATATTCTGTGTTGAACGGTAATTCTGTTCCAGCCTTATAACATCGGTTCCCGGGTCGCAGGAGAAGGTATCTTCAAAGGAGAGTATATTTTCAATAGTAGCTCCCCTGAACTTATATATACTCTGATCGTCGTCGCCGACAACGCATAGGTTTTTGTATTTTTCAGAAAGCAGTGAAATAAGACGGAACTGAACCTTATTCGTATCCTGATATTCATCAACCATTATATATTTATAAAGATTGCGGTAGTGGTCAAGTACGTCAGGCTCCTGCTCAAACAGTTTTACGGTATTGCAGATTATATCGTCAAAGTCCATAGCGTCGGCGGCTTTCAGCTTGCGCTGATAGAGCTTATAGACTCTTCCGATAGTCATAAGCCGATAATCCTGAGCAGCCTGAGCAAGATATTCGTCGGGGTAAACCATCATATCCTTCTGATGAGATATTTCCGCAAGAATAGCTTTCGGAGGAAACATTTTATCTGAAATATCAAGATCCTGCATAGCGGATTTAATTACTCTCTGTGAATCGTCCGAATCATAGATAGTAAAGCTTTTCCCGTAGCCTAATTTTTCACATTCACGTCTTAGAATTCGGACGCAGACCGAATGGAAGGTAGCGGCTGTTATCTGGCTTCCGGCTTCGCCCAGCATATCTGACAGGCGGCTTTTCAGCTCTCCCGCAGCCTTGTTGGTAAAGGTGATCGCAAGAATACTCCACGGCTTTACGCATTCGTATGCAACAATATCGGCAAGCCTTCCGCTGTCATTGGTTTTTCCGTCGGCGTAATCTTTAAGAAACTGAAGGTCGTCCGAATAAAGCCCACAGCACTCTTCACTGTTATAGGCATTGCCGAAATAGATCATATTTGCTATCCTGTTTATTAAAACGGTGGTTTTGCCGCTTCCTGCACCTGCCAGAATAAGCAGAGGACCATTTATTTTGAAAACAGCCTTGCGCTGTTCGCTGTTGAGGTCAGAGAAATATTTTTCAAGAGCTTTGTTTTTCAGCAGGTTATAATTTTCTGCCATACAATAAATCTTCCTTTCCGTATTTGCCTTATTATAAAAAAGGGATACTCAGAGGCAAACCGCAGTCTGAAATCAGTCTATAAATCATTATAGCATATTAAAGTTTTCTTGAAAAGAGATATTATTTATTTTTTTATTTTACCAAATTAACAATGACTGCATATAATGCGCTGTATAAACTGTAATAATGATCCAATAATAAATACAAATATTTATTACGGAGGTATATTTTATGCAGGCTATTATTTTATGCGGCGGACGCGGAGAAAGGCTTATGCCTATGACCGCCTGTACTCCTGCGGCTCTGCTCAGGATACTGGGAAAAACAACGGCGGCTTATACTCTAGACCAATTTAAGAAAGCGGGCTTCAAGGAGGTTACTCTTGCGCTGGGTTACCTAGGGGAACAGATCATAGAGGAATTTGAATCCTGCGACTACAAGGGCATGAAGCTTTATTTTACAAGCGCAGAGGAGTTGGGGACTGCTCCGGCGGTAGCGTATGCTGCAAAAGCGGGAGAAGATATAATCGTAGCTGAGGCAAACTGTGTTTTTGATTTTGATCTTAACGGTATTGCTGATTATCACAGGGCGAAAAAATCCGCAGCTACCTTTGTAACAAGACAGGAGCCGCAGACAAGCGGACATATCTGCTTTGCTACCGACGGAGAGAATATGATAACCTCTATGTCGAAATATCCCAGCGCTGAAAACACCTCGGCTGTTCATGCTTTTACGGGCGTTTACGTTGTTTCGGCAGGTACGCTTGAAAACTATGATTTCAATTCATTTACCGACGTTATTGAGGATATTGTTCCTCAGATGATCTCGGACGGCTGCGAAATATACACTTACGGAACGGTTGATTTCTGGCACAAAATAACAGATGCTCAGGGATTTCTTGAATGCCAGAAAAGCATACTTTCGGGAAAAACTGATATTGCCTTTTCAGCTCAGCAGAATGATGGCGGTATCTATAGCAATACTGTCAGCAATTTCAGCGGCGTTTCAATAATACCTCCTGTCTTTATCGGCAAAAACGCAGTTATCGAAGCCGGAACGGTTATAGAGCCGGGAAGCGTCATTGATGACGGAGCTTATATCGAAAAGCGGTCAAGGATATGCGGAGCATATATAGGTCAGGGCGCTTATATATCTTCAAGATGCGAGCTGATGCCCTGTGTGATATGTGCAGGCGCTAAGCTTATGCGCTCGTCAAGCTGCGGCGAAAATTCAGTTGTAGGAGAAAGAAGTCGGGTCGGAGAGGGCGCAAGAATACTTGACGGCGTAAAGATCTGGGCAGGTAAGGAGATAGCTCACGGCTCGGTAGTAAATGAAAACGTCAGAGTAGGAATGGGCAAGCCTGCGTTTATAGACGACGACTGCTCCTACGGCTTTGATTCGGGAATAACCTCTCCGTCTGATACTGCAAGGTTCGGTATGGCGGTAGGAACAGCTCTTGATATAGGCGACGTTGCAGTAGCAGGCTGGAGCGGAGGTTCAAGCGCTGAGGCTTTATGCTCAAGCTATATATCGGGACTGCTTTCAAGCGGAGTTACCGTATTCGACCTGGGTGAATGTACTGCACAGCAGGTAATGTTTGCGGTAAACAGGCTTACTGCAAAAATAGGCTGTTTTGCCGCTGCGGATTATTCTGAGAAAATAAAGCTTATGGACAGAGGAGGACTTCCGCTTAAAAGAGATATGGAGCATAAGATAGAAGCTGCCTTCAACAGGTCGGACTTCAGGCAGCTTTCTTATCACAGCTACGGCAAAAGACTGGATATGAGAGGGGTATCGGTTCTTTATGAAATGTTCCTGAACGATATGCTTCCTGATAAATTCAGAGGAGTAAACGCTGAAATAAGAACATCTGACTCAAAAACGGCGGCAATAAGCGAAGCTCTTTTTCATTCCAGAAACGATATAGACGGAGAGCGTATCATATTCCATCTTTCTCCTGACGGAAGCTCATGCTCGGCTTACAGCGATAAAACCGGATATATTTTTCACGAGCGGCTCGTACTGCTTGCTATGAAGATAGCTTATATGAATAAGATCCCGGTTTCTGTCCCCTATTCTTTTCCAATGGGCGCCGATAATCTTGCCGAGGAGGAGAACGGAAGGCTCTACCGTTATTTCAACTGTCCGGACAGCGACGAGGACGAGGAAGCAAGAAAAATAGCGAAAAGACCGGATAACTTCTTCGTAAGGGACGGAATGGTTCTTGCTGTAATGATCCTGGCATATTTATCTGATAAAAAGATCGCTTTGTCAGAAGCGGTAAAGGATATACCAAGATTCTATACTACCCAGAGATATGTCAGCGTAGGTGAAAATCCAGGAAGGCTCATAAAGGAATTCACACTGGCAAGATCCGGTGGACCAGAAGGGGTAGTATATCAGAGCGGAGATTCAAGAGCCGTTGTAAGACCGCTTAAAAGCGGCAGCGGTATAATGATCTTTGCGGAAAGCTCCAAGTCTGAAACAGCGGGTTCGCTCTGCGACGAAATACAGCGGAAGATAAAGCAGGCTGAGGAACAGATAAGGAAATAGCTGTAAAGGCTTCATAAAAAAATCACTTGACAATATCATGAAAAGAGAGTACAATAATACTAGATATTTTTGTTCGGACGTATTGTAGCTTTTACAATCACCTGCGTCGGGATTTCCAGGTCATACTAATTCATCTTTGAAATAAGGAGGCAAAACGCGCCCCCTTTGGATATTCCGACTGTAATGCAACGGAAAAATCGAATAATATTGAGCTGAAAGCTCGAAAAGGAAGGAGTTTCATCACGGCCTGCCGTTTGTTTGCGTTGCCTTAATTCAGACATTCGGTCAGGTCTTGAGAATTGTGTACATGAATATTCAGAACAGTAACGGTGCAAAGAATACTGCAAAAAGATTTGTAAGAAGAACCAACAGCGTTAAAAATCAGGAGGACGCCGGAATATTGACTGCCGAGCAGGCGTCTGCGGAGCTTAAATCTAAAAACAGAGAAGCAAAGGCAGTAAAAAGCCTGCCTAATCTAAACACCAACAGAAGAAGCGAAACTGCAAAGGCGGCTTCGGGAACGCTTAAATCAAGATCTGAGTCAAAGCGTCAGCTGAGAGAGCCTCAGAGAAAAACTCCGGTCAAGATCATTCCTCTCGGCGGTCTTAATGAGATCGGAAAAAATTTCACCTGTATTGAATGCGCAAACGATATGTTTATTATCGACTGCGGACTGGCCTTTCCTGACAGCGAAATGCTGGGCGTGGATATAGTTATTCCAGATTTCACATATATCGAGAAAAATATTGAAAAGCTCAGAGGAGTAGTTATTACTCACGGACATGAGGATCATATCGGAGGACTTCCGTATTTTCTTAAAAAGTTCAGCGTACCCGTTTACGGCACAAGGCTTACGCTTGGACTGCTGGAGGGAAAGCTGAAGGAGCACGGTCTGCTCGGTTCTGTAAGTCTTAATACTGTTTCTCCGCGTCAGACCGTCAAGCTTGGCTGCATGGCGGTTGAGTTCATAAGAGTTAACCATTCGATCCCGGACGCTGTAGGAATGGCAGTTCATACGCCTGCCGGAGTAATTATCCACACAGGCGACTTCAAGGTCGATTATACTCCTATAGAGGGCGGCATAATTGATCTTGCAAGGTTTGCTGAACTGGGAAATAAGGGAGTTCTGGCGCTTATGTCGGATTCCACCAATTCTGAGCGTCCCGGATTTACCATGAGCGAGCGTAAGGTCGGAGAAAGCTTTGAAAAGCTGTTTTCACAGGCTGACGGAAAGAGGATAATAATTGCGACCTTTGCTTCAAATATCCACAGGGTGCAGCAGATAGTAAACCGCGCCGCAGCTACCGGAAGAAAGGTAGCCGTTTCCGGAAGAAGCATGGTAAACGTAATGGGCAAGGGAATAGAGCTGGGATACCTGAAAGTTCCCGAGGGAGTTCTTGTGGATATTGACATGATCTCAAGATACCCCGCCGATAAAATGTGTATCGTAACTACGGGAAGTCAGGGAGAGCCTATGTCGGCGCTTACCAGAATGGCTATGGGAGAGCACAGGCAGGTTTCTATAACTCCTCAGGATTTCATTATAATTTCAGCGAATCCTATACCGGGAAACGAGAAGTATGTAACAAAGGTCGTAAATGAGCTTATGAAGCTAGGCTCAGAGGTAGTTTATGAGGCTATGTACGACGTTCACGTTTCGGGACACGCCTGCCAGGAGGAGCAGAAGCTTATCCTGTCGATCACAAAGCCAAAGTATTTTATTCCGGTCCACGGCGAATATAAGCACCTTGTAAAGCATAAGGCGACGGCTATGTCCGTAGGGATACCCGAAAGCAATATTATTATCGGCGAAATAGGAAACGTTATTGAAACTGACGGTGTTGATATGAAAATAACCGGACAGGTTCCTGCCGGAAAAATACTTGTGGACGGTCTCGGCGTAGGAGATGTCGGAGCTATCGTTCTTAGAGATCGTAAGCATCTTGCGCAGGACGGTCTTATTATAGCTGTAGCGACTATAGACAGGGTATCCGGAGATGTTCTTGCAGGACCCGACGTGGTTTCCAGAGGCTTTGTATATGTCCGTGAAAGCGAAGAGCTTATGGACGAGGCTAAAAGACTGCTTGCCCAGACGCTTCAGAGCTGCCTTGACCACGATATGAGAGAATGGAATGCGATCAAGGGAAAAATGAGAGACAGTCTTTCGGATTATATCTATTTAAAGACAAAGAGAAGCCCGATGATCCTTCCGATAATTATGGAGATATAGCAGATCCGAATTATCAGGCTATGTGTAAGCAAAGAGAGGAAAGGTTTTAGAAATGAAGGGAAATAACGGTTTTCAGATACTGCTGAAAATAACTACCGCAGTTGCGGTATTAGCGGCTTTGACAGCGTCGTATTCCGTTTATGATACTCCGTCGAAACGTGATATGGGCGGAGTGCTGCTCTGTGTATCGGCAGCGGCGGCAGTTCTGCTGGCGCTTGAATCGGTGCTGTTCAGGAACAGTACGAAAAAGTATATTGCAAAGCTTGCAACGCAGATAACAAAAACCGAAAAGGACTCGCTTCTTAACTTTCCCGCTCCCGCTATAATAGTTGACGAAGAAAATACTATAGTCTGGTATAACCGTCTGTTCGGCAGGCAGGTCTATACCGAGGAGGAAGCATACGGCCACGATATTACAGAGATCGTAAATATAGATATGGAAAAGATATTTGAGCCGGGCGGCGACCTTATCTGCCTGAACAGGCGCTTCTACAGCGCCAAGGGCATACATACCGATGTAAGCGGTTCGCTTTCAATGATCTATTTTAGCGATACTACCGACTATGTAGAGCTTGAATACGAGCATAGGCAGTCGCATAAATCGGTTATTATAATTTTTATAGATAACTTTGAGGATCTGATGTCCAATATAAGAGAGAGCGAAAAGGCTCACGCTCTTGTCAAAATAGAAAAGCTGATTGAAAATTTTGTCGAAGGAACGACTGCGTTTTCAAAGAAGATAAGCAGCGATAAGTTTTATGTAATAATGGAAGAACGCCATCTTGCTCCGATAATTGAGAACCGCTTTAAGATCCTTGAGCAGGCGAGGACAATTACCGTAGGTGAAAGACAGAACATTACTCTTTCGATAGGCGTCGGCCATAACGCTTCAGATCTAGCGGAAAGCGAGACCTACGCAAAACAGGCGCTTGAAATGTGTCTGGGCAGGGGCGGAGATCAGGCGGCAGTTAAAACCGACAGCGGCTATGAGTTTTTCGGAGGAGTTTCCAAGGGAATAGAGAAGCATACCAAGGTAAAAACCAGAATGGTCGCAAAAGCGCTTCTCGAACTTATAGCTACTCATGACAAGGTTCTTATTATGGGTCACAGATTCGGCGATCTTGACAGTATAGGTTCGGCTACCGGAATGTGTTCGGCTGTAAGAAAAATGGGCAGGGAAGCCTATGTAGTTGTTAATGAAAACCAGAACCTTGCCAAAAGTCTTATTAATTACGTCAGGGATAACGATATTTCAAATTATTATATCAGTTCGGAATCAGGTATCGAAAAGCTTGACGGAAATACGCTTCTTATTGTTGTCGATACTCACAATCCTGATCTTGTGGAATCAAGGGAGCTGCTTGCAAGAGCCGAGCAGATCGTTGTTATTGACCATCACAGGCTTATGGTAAAGTCTATAGAAAACAGCGTTATGTTCTATCATGAACCAATGGCTTCCTCTGCTGCTGAAATGGTTGCGGAGCTGATAGAATATTTCGGGAACGAGGCTAAGATACCTGCTCCGATCGCCGAAGCGCTTTTGTCAGGTATTATGCTGGATACAAAAAATTTCGTTATGAAAACCGGAGTAAGGACTTTTGAGGCGGCGGCGTTCCTGAGAAAAATGGGAGCAGATACGGTAGCAGTAAAGAAGCTTTTTGCAAACAGTATTGAAACCTACCGTCAAAAATCTCTTCTTATCAATTCCGCAGAGATCTACAGAAAATGTGCCGTTGCATCGACTGAGGAAACATTTGACAATATCAGGATAGCGGCTTCGCAGGCTGCCGATGAAATGCTTGGAATAGTAGGCGTAAATGCTTCTTTTGTGCTTTACGAGGACGGCGGAACAGTAAATATCTCCGCCAGAAGCATGGGAGCGTTTAACGTACAGATAGTTATGGAGAGCATGGGCGGCGGCGGACATCTTACAATGGCGGCAACGCAGCTGGAAACTACGATAGATAAAGCGAAGAAACAGCTTTTTGAAGCGATAGACGAATATATTAGAAATAATACATAGAAAAGGACGTGTTTTAATGAAGGTAATACTGCTTAAAGATGTAAAAGGCTCAGGCAAGGCGGGAGATATGCTTAACGTTGCCGACGGTTACGCCAGAAATTATCTGCTTGCCAAGGGACTTGCGGTAGAGGCTACAGCTAAGAATATAAACGACCTGGAGGGGAAAAAAGCTTCCGCTCAGCATAAGCTGGACGTTGAAAAGGCGGAGAACGAGAAAGTCGCCGCCGCACTCAACGGCAAAGAGGTACTGATCAAGGCAAAGGCAGGGCAGGGCGGTAAGCTTTTCGGCGCTGTTACTGGTTCGGTTATTGCCGACGCTGTAAAGGCACAGTATTCGCAGATAATTGATAAGAAGAAGATCGTCCTGGGAAGCGAGATAAAAAGCTTCGGAGATTTTTCCGCTGCGGTAAAGATGACTCAGGGCGTTTCATTCTCACTGAAAATTAAGGTGGTTGAAGATTAAAAATGGCATTGGATAACGTATCGCAGCTGAAGGCCGGCGATATTCTGGGGCGGGAGCTTCCTTATTCGCTGGAGGCGGAGCAGGCTGTTCTCGGAGGAGTTCTGCTTGATCCTTCTGTTCTGCCCAAGGTTATTGAAATTTTAAGACCCGATTACTTTTACAGACCTCAGCACCAGCAGCTTTTTTCTATTATGATGAGAATGTTTACGGCTTCTCAGACCGAGGATATTATTACCGTTATCGACGAATCGGTAACTATGGGGGTTTTTGAAACCTCCGCCATGGCAAAGGCTTATCTTACGGGCATGATGGAGGGAGTTCCGTCTACTGCCAATATTGAAAGCTATTGCAGGATCATTGAGGAAAAGTATCATATAAGAGCGTTGGTAAACGTTGCTAATGAAATTATCGAAACGGCTAACGAAGGCTCGGCTGATGCCAAAACTATGCTTGACAGCGCAGAGCAGAAGATTTTTGATATAAGGCAGGGCAACGAGGTTCAGGGTCTTACCAGAATCGACAGCGTTATTATTGACGCTTATTCACATCTTCAGGAGATAAGCGGGCCGGACGCTGAAAAGCACCTCGGCGCAAAGACCGGCTTTGCTCAGCTGGACGCAATAACAACCGGTCTGAACAAATCCGACCTTATAATACTTGCGGCGCGTCCTGCAATGGGAAAATCGGCTTTTGCCTTGAATATTGCGGTAAACACCTGCAAGCGTACAATGAAAGAGGTAGTTATATTTTCTCTTGAAATGGGTAAGGAGCAGATGGTTACGCGTATGCTTGCGTCTGAATCTCTGGTAAATAATACTTGTCTGCGTTCTGGAAAGATCGAGCCGGACGACTGGATAAAGCTTGCCAACGGAACAGAGGCTTTAGCAAGGCTTCCTATCTATCTAGACGACGGAGCAGGAATCAACGTTCCGCAGATGAAAGCAAAGCTGAGGCGCATGAGAAATCTGGGTTTGGTAATAATAGACTATCTTCAGCTTATGTCGTCGCCTAATAAGCACACCAGCCGTGTTAACGAGGTATCGGAAATAACAAGACAGCTGAAGCTTATGGCAAAGGAGCTTAATGTTCCGGTAATAGCGCTTTCTCAGCTTTCGAGAAGCTCTGAAAAGCGTGACGATAAGCGGCCTATGCTTTCGGATCTGCGTGAATCGGGTTCTATTGAGCAGGACGCAGATATTATAATGTTTCTTTACAGGGATGCTTATTATGATAAGGAAAGCGCCGACCAGAGCGTTGCCGAATGTATCGTCGCAAAGAACCGTCACGGAACTACCGATACGGTAAAGCTTGCATGGATAGGCGAATATACATTGTTCAGAAGTCTTGATTTCAGGAAAGAGTAAGAAATAACGTTATGCTTGATAAGGTAAGGAAAACCATAGCCGAATTCAATATGATCTCAGAGGGCGAGACTGTTCTGTGCTGTCTTTCGGGCGGCGCAGACAGCGTAACCCTCCTTTTGTGCTTGCTGGAACTTGGTTACAGTGTCAGAGCCTGTCATGTAAATCATCTTCTGAGAGGAGATGAAAGCGATCGTGATGAGCAGTTCTGCATAGGTCTGTGCCAAAGACTGAACGTTCCTCTCAGCGTTTACAGAGAAAACGTTATAGAATACTGTGAAAAAAACGGAGTTTCAGTTGAGGAGGGTGCAAGGGAAATAAGATACCGTATCTTCGCAAAATGCAAAGCCGATAAGATCGCTACCGCGCACACTCTTTCCGACAGTATGGAAACCGCACTTTTCAATATGGCTAGGGGAAGCGGAATAAAAGGCATATGCGGTATCCCCTCTGTAAGAGAAAATATAATTCGCCCACTTATAAGCTGTACAAGAGCGGAGATTGAGGATTTTTTAAAGCTGAGATCTCAGACGTTTGTTACCGATTCTACAAATCTTTCCGATAATTATTCGAGAAATAAAATAAGGCATATGGTAATTCCGGTCATGGGTGAGATCAACAGCTCGGCTGAACAGGCTTTCGGTGCAATGGCGGCTTCTTTGAGAAAGGATATGGAATATCTTGAGGCTCAGGCAGAAAAGGCGTATTCTTCTGTATGCTGCAAGGATAATTCCTACAGCCGCAGCGGGATAAATTCGCTTGATGATGCTTTGAAAAGCAGGGTTATCATCAGGATATTATCCGACAGCGGAATTTCTGCTTCACGCAAAAGGGTAAACGAGCTTGCCGAGCTTTCGGAAAAGGGCGGCAGGGCGGATATAGGCAGAGGAATAACTGCACTTTGCAGCAGGGATACTTTAAGGCTTGTAAGGTCTGTGGAGCTTGATAAAAAAGAATTGAGCATATTTGTACATCCTGATAATGTATACGACTTTTTCGGCAGGAGGGTCACGGTGAAAATTATGGATATAAGCAGTGACAGCTTTAATGTTAATAAAAAGTTTGCAAATTGTACTGCCGATTATGATAAAATAAAAGGTAAGGTTTTGCTCAGGAACAGAAGAAACGGCGATCGGATTAAGCTTGAGGGCAGAGAATTTACATCGTCGGTAAAAAAGCTGTTCAACGAGAAGCTCCCTGCTGAAAAACGCAGTACGACAGTAATGCTGGCAGATGACGAGGGTCTTTTCTTTATTGAAGGCTTTTCTACTGCGGAGCGTGTAAAAATTACCGCTTCGACAAAAAGAATATTGATCTGTGAAATATCATAAAACTGTCACAAATATAGTATATTATATTTTATGTCCGCAGAGATGTGATGGAGTGAACAGGAAGATGGAAAATGTAAAGGTTTTGCTTACAGCCGAGGAGATCAGCAAAAAGGTATGCGCTCTCGGACGGGAGCTTACGGATTTTTATAAGGACAAAAATGTTTTAATGCTGGGAATACTTAACGGTTCTTTTGTTTTTGCTGCGGATCTTGTAAGAGCAGTGAAGCTTGAGGATGCAGAGATCAGGTTTATAACAGCCAAAAGCTACATAGGCGCGCAGTCAGGCGGGGAGGTAAATATATTTTCCTGCGGCAGTATAGATCTCAGCGACAGAAACGTGCTTATTGTGGAGGATATTGTAGATACGGGAAATACGCTGGCAAAGCTTAAGGAAAAGATATTGCTGCAGAAGCCTGCAAGTCTGAAAATAGCGGCTTTCCTCGATAAGCCGTCGAGAAGAACGGCTGATGTTGATCCGGATTTCTGCTGTTTTGAAATTCCCGACAGATTCGTTGTCGGCTACGGACTGGATTATAATGAAAAATACCGTCAGCTGCCATATTTGGGAGTTATTGAGTAACTCTATTATCTGATTTATATCGGTTTACTTTGCCGGAATTACAGGCTGATACCGATAAAAGATATATAATAAACAGAAGGTTGTGATTAATTGAAGAATAACAGTAACGGAAAATCTCTGATTATTTATCTGCTGATTTCAATTGCAGTTATCTCTGGACTTGTTTATATGCTTACATCTATGAGTTCAAATAAGTCGGATAAGCAGTATTCGGAAGTAATGCAGAGCTTTGATAAGCTTGAGGTATCTGAATTTGAGCTTGATCTCGGCTCGGGAAAGCTTATATACAAGCTTAGGGGCTCGGATGAAAAATACAATTATACGGTTCCGAATGTTTCGCTTTTTGCTCAGGAGGTTTTGGGCGGAGAGGAAGCGGAGAATTACCGTAAGAATTACAATGACAAGTATCCTGACGAACCGCTTAAATATAATCTGATCCCTATTTCCGACAACAGCTTTTGGCTTAATCTTATCCCTACGCTGCTTATGCTGGGGGTTATGATTTTCTTCTTCGTATTTATGATGAAGAGCGCCGGCGGCGGCAAGATGAGTTCTTTCGGAAAGACCAATGCAAAACAGGCGCCAAGCAGTAAAAAGGCAACGTTTGCGGACGTTGCGGGAGCTGATGAGGAAAAGGAAGAGCTTAAAGAGATCGTTGATTTTCTCAGAGACAGTAAAAAATACAGTGAGATAGGAGCAAGGATCCCTAAGGGAGTGCTGCTTTTAGGCCCTCCGGGTACAGGTAAGACTCTGCTTGCAAGAGCGGTTGCAGGAGAAGCCAACGTACCGTTCTTTTCTATTTCCGGTTCTGATTTCGTAGAAATGTTTGTCGGTGTCGGAGCTTCAAGGGTAAGAGATCTGTTTGATCAGGCAAAGAAAAATGCTCCGTCGATCATTTTTATTGATGAGATCGACGCTGTAGGACGTCAGAGGGGAGCAGGTTTAGGCGGAGGTCACGACGAGCGCGAGCAGACGCTTAACCAGCTTCTTGTTGAAATGGACGGATTTGAGGATAACGAATCGGTAATCGTAATGGCTGCGACAAACCGCCGCGACATTCTTGACCCTGCTTTGCTTCGTCCGGGACGTTTCGACAGGCAGATACTTGTTAGCTATCCGGATGTTAAGGGCAGAGAGGAGATATTGAAGGTTCATACCAGAAATAAACCTCTTGCTCCGGACGTTAACCTTGAAACTATTGCTAAATCTACAGTAGGCTTTACGGGAGCGGATCTTGAAAACCTTGTAAACGAGGCATCGCTGCTTGCCGCAAGGAAAAACCGCAAGGCTATAACCAAGGAGGATCTTGAGGAAGCTTCGATAAAGGTTATTGCAGGCCCTGAAAAGAAATCCAAGGTAGTTACCGAAGCGGAAAAGCGCCTTACCGCATATCACGAGGGCGGTCACGCAGTCTGCACATACTACTGTAGGACTCAGGATAAGGTACATCAGGTATCTATTATTCCGAGAGGTCAGGCGGGCGGTTATACCATGAGTTTGCCGGAAAAGGATAAATCGTTTGTCAGCAAGAACGAAATGGCTGAAAATATTGTTGTACTGCTGGGAGGACGTGTTGCCGAAAAGCTTATTCTCGACGATATTTCCACCGGAGCTTCAAACGACCTAGAACGTGCAACGGCTACTGCAAGAAATATGGTCACACGCTACGGATTCAGCGATAATCTCGGTCCTGTAGTTTACGGACGGGGAGAGCATGAGGTATTCCTCGGCAGGGATTACGGAAATACTCCAAGCTATTCCGAAAATGTTGCCGCTGAGATCGATAACGAGATCAGAAGCATAGTTGAGGGTGCGTTTGAAAGAGCTGAGAATCTTCTTAAGGAGCATATGGATAAGCTTCATCTTATCGCTAAATATCTTATGATACATGAGAAGATCGACGGAGTTGATTTTGAGAAGCTGATGAAGGGCGAGCTTACTGAGGCTGAGTTTGTCGGAAACAGCTCTGATACGGAAAATTCAGACGTATCTGACAGTACAGATACTACCGGAGCTGATGACAGCACATCGAACGCTGAAGAATGATTTCTGTTTTTTGAAACTTAATTATAAAAGCCATCTGTGTAAACGGCAGATGGCTTTTTTCTGTTTAAGGGCATAAGGCAGAAAATAAAAATATCCGCTGTCACAAAGGTGATAGCGGATGTTGCGCCGTCTGCGCTAAGACTGGTGGACCTGGAGGGGATCGAACCCTTGACCTCCGCATTGCGAACGCGGCGCTCTCCCAGCTGAGCTACAGGCCCATAATAAATATAGTAAAATATGATGCGTCAACGCAAAAGCATACAGTATCCGCTGTTTATAGATAATACGGATACTGCACTGTATGCGCTAAGTATGGCGGAGATGGTGGGATTCGAACCCACGGAACGTGTTACCGTTCAAACGATTTCGAGTCGTTCTCGTTATGACCACTTCGATACATCTCCGTACTTAAAATTACTATAATATTATACAACAGAATTTCAAAAAAAGCAAGTACTTTTTCAAAAAAACATCAAATTTTTAATCTTCATAGATTCATATACTATTCTAATGCATTATACTTCCGCTTCTGATAAACTGTTATGTCAATTAAAGATAATATAATTTTTGTTCAGATATATTGACATTATATCTGAATTATGCTATAATATATTTTAAGCGATCAATTCAATTAAATATGCGGGTGTGGTGAAACTGGCAGACACGTTAGATTTAGGTTCTAATGCCGAGAGGTGTGCAGGTTCAAGTCCTGTCACCCGCACCAAAGCGGAAAGTTCTTTATTAAGGGCTTTCTTTTTTTATCAATGAAGTGCAAAGGCGGTATATGTCACCACAAGTAAAATACAGCTTGTATAAGGATATATAACTTGATTCAAAGGGAAATTGTCGGAACTAAAACTGTAAACGGAATAGAAATAAAAGGTCAGTCAAAGCATTTTCTTGAACGTTTTTTCGGAACGATGGCAAATCCAAGCGATAAAAACCATAAACCACGAAGCGGAATATCTTTTGAAGACCTAAAAGAAGCGTTGTATAAAGGTAAAGATCTGAAGCCCAAAGTAAGCCAGAATAAAATATCTCAGCAATTATATATAAGCAGATGTGAGGTTTCTATTAATCCAAGCACTGGTATCCTTATACAATGCAATCCAAATAGGAGGAAAAATAATGAAATTTAATTTCAACACAAAGGAATATTACTTGTTTAAAAAGTATATTGATATTTCAGATATGAAGTATATTCTTGTAAATGATAATGATCATACTATTCTTATAAATAATAAGGAACTGAATTTATTTCAATTGTTGGTAAGTACAGCGTTGGATATCTATGGCTTTGGTTCAAATGGAGAAATCACAGACTTTGGTAGACAACTCGAAGCACTATATGATACAATTTACAATCAAATTCAAATTTAAGCTCTCGATTTTGGGGCTTTTAATTTTGCGTAAAGGAGGATTGCAATGACAAATGATGAGTGGCAACAACTTGAAAAGCATTTGTTTTTATTAGGCAGCAGAGCTAATCTGCAAATCGACGAATTTAATATTACCCTTATCGTCGAGCCGGAAAAACTGTTGAAAAACGTTATAGTCTTATTACGTTTTTTGACGATTGTGACTATAACGGTGATGTAAGTCCTATGAAAGAACCCGAAATTCTTAAAAATGAACCGCCCTTTTGACAAATTTTTAAGCAACAAACGAAGACGAAATAAGAGCTTTATTTTGTAAATTTTCGGTAAATAGATTAAAAGCGCCGTTTGACTTTCAGATAAAATATCAAAATCATGTCAAATTATACAATTAACGCATTCCTCTTTTATCCATAAGCAACAAATTAATAATGCCGTTTTAATAATTTGTTTCGGCTGAAAATTATCTACTTTTTGACAAGTTTGCTTCTGTATTATACAATATATGTATATTGCAGATACGGAGGCTTTACATTGAACAGCAGTGAATTTAAGTCGGATATACGCTCCTTTGACGAAGCTGATACATGGAATACAGGAAGGTATATCGTTTATCCTTGTGAGAACAGAAAACACGACTTCTGGTACGCGGCAGACCATACTGTGGCGCTTCAGACCGATAACCTTATGAAAGCTCTGGCTTTTATCAGGAAAAACACTGATCGGATCCACCATTACAAGCTGTATGACAGGAAGCTTGTGACCTTTGACCGCAAAAGGATCATGAGGGCGGCAATGATGGAGGAGGAAGGGAGAGAGGTTAAACTATAGTCCGTCAAATCGTACTCAATTTGGAAAATATATGTTGACAGCAAATAGAATATATAGTATAATAAAGTTGAAAAAGAAAACAAATTATAGGAGGAAATCCAATGAAAATGACATCAAGACTGACAGCAATAATGCTATCGGCGGCAATACTTACATCTCTTACTGCCTGCGGAGCAGTTGACGATACCTCAGACGTAAAGGTAACGGCCGAGAAAACCACAGCTGCTGCTACATCGGCAGCAGGAACATGGCGGCCTGAGCTTATAACTTCTGCTCAGACTTCTGCGGCAACATCGGCTTCAACGACTTCCGGCACTACTAAAAAGACTACAACAACTAAAAACAGTAACAAGTCTGATAAGACTACCACAACAAAGAAAACCACCGTTTCTAAGGAACAGAACAGCGGAGGTAACAGCAATACAGATAACGGCAACTTCGGCGGAGATAATAACGGCAATAACGATTATGATCCCGGACAGGACAATAACGGCGATAATAACGGTAATAATGGCAACAGCGGCAACGGCGGTTATGTAAATACTACAACAGCCAGAAAAACTACAACTGCAAAGAAAACCACTACAGCGAAAAAGACAACCACAAAGAAGCAGACCACAACCACAGCTGCGCAAGCTAAGCTTACTCAGTCGGATGTTGACAGGCTTGTGAAGGAAATGCAGGAGTATTCCCGACAAAAGTCAAAGCCCTTTATAGACAGTATTTACGCTGATTGCGGATATTCTTCAGCTGAAGAATTAATGTCTATAATGGAGAGAGAAATGACGCCCAACAACAGTTCGTGGGATAGTCCAGAAAAATTATATCCAGACTATACTTATTCAGAAGCAAAAGGGTTTATTATCAATACGTTAGACGGGCAATACTCTCGTCATGGCGATGTTCATATAGTAGTCTATGCTGAAAAGTCAACTGACTATAATGGAGAGTTTTGCTGGAAAATATATATGTTAAGATAAAATTTGACAAACTCAAACTAACATGATATAATTAATGTCGGAAAAGGTAAATCTATACGGTAGGCGGTTGTCCTCCAAACGTACATAATCTGAATATTGTCGGTCGAAAGGCTCAGGCAAAATAGGATATGGAAACGGAGGTGATAGAATGGACTTAGTATACTTCGTCTTGACTATCGTGCTGATTATTGCTCTAACAGAGTTAATAAAACGCATAAAAAAATAACCGCCCTCGTCCAAAAGCAGCGGTTATTTTTTAACTAAAACTTAAGGGCAACCGTCTATACGATTTACCTTTTTCTATATACATTATACATCACAATAAAATATTTGTCAACAAGCGGAATAAATTTTTTACTCTGCTTTTTTATACTTATATAACAAAACTAGCAAATGCCAAGATATGTGTTAAATCCTTTGCAGCTGCTGAACATTTGTAATAAAAAAGATAAACAAGAAAAATATTGTCGTATGGTGTTGACAAATAAGTCAATGATATGGTATAATAATTAAAATTGCTATGAAAAAAATAGAGCTACGGCATAAGACATAGAAAAAGGGGTATAAAATTGAAAAAGAAGCAGATATATTATGAAATTAGAACTGAATACGAAAAAACAATGTCAAGCTTCAACTGTATGAACAGTGTCGAAAACGATCGAATAAAATGAGAAAACACTTTAACTATTACTGTTAAGGTGTTTTTTTTATGAAAATTATCCCTTCGGGGTTGACATAGATAAAATCAAAGACGAAAGGAAAAGTGAAAAAATGCAGACAAAAAATCTAAAAAGACTGGGGATACTGATAGTAACTATCGTGATGACGGTATGTATGCTGTCGGAGGGAATAACAGCCTTAGCGGCAGCGACAACGGACAAAACGTATACGCTGTCAGGCTGGGGGTACGATTTCCGAAATTCAGGACTTCCAAACGCATACGATCCGTTAACGCAATCAAACAGCAATAATCAGTTCAGGTATCAGTGGGCAAACGAGTTCTATTACTTCAAGAACGCCGAGGGAAAGTATTGCTACTGCGTTCAGCTGGGTACGGTTAATGTTGACGGTACTACTATGGAAAGCCTTAAATTAGAGAAATCCGAAAAATACTATCCTGATGAAAATCAACGTGCTTATCTAAGATACGCTACCATTTATGGCTACAAAGGCACATGTAAATACGGCTACAGCAAAGAGGTCGAGCTGGTCGCTTCCCAGGCTCTTGTGTGGTCAATAAGCGGAAAATACTTCGACAGTTCAACGACAAGCTTGTCAGGCAATGAGAAAACGCTGCTTAACTGTATCAAGGCTCCGAATTCTGCAGCTCATCAAAATATGGTTGACTGCTACAAGAAAATGAAAGCCGATGTTTTACAGCATGGTAATTATCCAAAGGGAACGGTAAACAATAAGTTTTTTGTAGGTAAAAATACAACGTATGCACTCAAATACAACAAATCCACCTGCCGCTGGGAAACAACGATCAGCATGGACAGCTCAATATCACAATTCAAGCTGCCGTCTGTCAGCGGAGTGACCTTTACAAAAAGCGGTTCAAAGCTTAAGGTTTCCGCAACCGAAGCAGGAAGAAAGAATGTTGAAAATAAGGTGCTTTCGCTGACTAAGACCAAAGCAAAGTACGCAAGCAAGATCG
>NZ_BAAHNZ010000003.1:0-262629 GCF_054655215.1 Hominimerdicola intestinalis | reverse complement strand
TTGTGTCTTACAAGCAAGTAGCGAGGGGAAATCTTTCGGAACTCCGCATAAGCTTTTGCGCCATACCTCCTCTTAATATGTGTGACAAAAGTAAAACCCAGTCTGGTAACAGGCTGGGTTTTGTTTTAGCTATCCTTATGTTAGAAAAACAGCGCTTAATTGCAAAGCATTCTTGAAACAGAAATTCTCCCTTTTAACTAAAAGGGAGAATTTTATTGGTTATGTTTGCCAAATGTTAATACGGTGTTTTGTATAATTGTACAAAATTTTATATAATTATGTCCATATATCTTGAAATATATCATTTATTGTGTTAAATTAAAAGTAATTACATAGACGATGTTAAAAATATCGCCGGTAATACAAAAAATCAAAATTATGAAAGGGAGAAAAATGAACAACAAGTTTTTCAGAAAGACAAAGCGGCTTATATCAGGGGTGATCGCCGCAGCAATGGCAGCTGCAATGCTGCCTGTAATTCCTGCAATGGCAGAGGATACCGTCGAGAAATATCCGTATACGATGTTTGCGGGGTCAAACGAGGACGGTGCGATAACGGTTAATGCGGGGAATTTCTGCGTAAATGGTAATGTTGCCACAAACGGCACTATTTCGGCAAGCGGGAACATGAATAACAATGGCGCTAAGAAAGAAAAAGCCAATGAAGAAATGATATACATTTTCAAAAAGCTGAATTATACATATTTTACAGGTGAAAATGTTGACGTATATCCTGATGATTACATTTATAAGGAAATGAATATCAACATCAATGATCCTATGGATGTTAAAGGCGACCTTGAACTGACAGGAAACATAAATCTGAGTACCGGAATTAAGGCTTTAGATAATGTCATGCTTAACGGTGAAGTAAAAAACACGAATAATTCTGCAATCTGTTCTGAAACAGGAGATATTATTATTGACAGCCAAAACGTAAATCTGAACGGATTAGTGTATGCTCCGTATGGCGATGTTGAGATTACTGCGCAGAACCTCAATCTTAACAATGTTATAATTATTGCAGATACAATTACATTCAATTGTCCGAGTGTGAATGCAAATTACAGCAGCAGCATGGCTGAATTGGTCGGAACTGAATCGGACATTGACGTTGAGCTATATGCTTTTGGCAAGTATAATGAGGAAGCCAGAAGCATAGATATTGAATGGTACACCAACTATACAAACAGCGATTATGAGGTGTTGATTTCAGATGATAATGTTAGTTATTCTTCTGTAGCAACAGTTACAGGTGCAACTACATATCAGTATTTGATTACTGAGGACTTTGAAACAAGGTACTTCAAAGTTTCTCTTACAACGAATTACGGAGAGGTAATTGAATCTGTGCCTTTTGTTGTAACAAAAACAGAGGACGGCTATTCTGTTGATTTTCTTGACAGCGACGGCGACGGACTTGCTGATTTTTTTGAAGTTATGCTTGGAACAGACCCAAATAAGATTGACACAGATGATGACGGACTGACCGATTATCAGGAAGCTTACATTACAGGAACCGATCCTCTAAAATTTGATTCTGTAACAGAAGGAATTTCCGACGCTGACGCAGATTCAGACGGTGACGGACTTACAAGCGCACAGGAAATTGAGCTTGGAACTGATCCTAAAAAGGCAGATACCGATAACGACGGTCTGAATGATTTTGATGAATTAAATATATACGGAACTGATCCTCTGATTCCGGACACAGATGGGGACGGGTTGATTGATGGTGATGAACCACAACTAACACTCGACCCATTAAATCCAAATACATATGAAGTTCCTGATAAGGAGTTTGTTGTTGACCAAACTATCCTGGCTGACAGTGATGTATTCAGTAAGATTAACACAGATGACAACGCTTATGATTTAAGTATTGATATAAACGCTTCGGGTTATGCACAGCGTTTGACTGATGTTTCAGAATCATCGTATTCATCAGCTATATATAATGATTCTGTCTTAGGTAAGTCTGTTGACGTTTCTTATGATAATACTTGCAAAATTGATGATTGTGTGCTATACTTCAAAATACGAGATAAATATGTTGTTAATACGGTAGATGAATATACAGAATACACAGACGAATTAAATGGAATAAGACGTTTGCAGGTTTTCAAATATAATGAAGAACTGCATATGCTGCTGCCTGCAAAAACAGAGTATGATACAGAGAATAACACCATAATTTGTAATGACAAGGAACTCGGAACATATTGTCTTATGGATATTCAGCTTTGGCTTGACAGTCTTGGATTTGAAGCAGAATCATCTATGCCAGTAATGATGAGTTATTCAATGTCGGAAAACATTCTTAAACAGTATGTTGAAAGTGTTATAGACAAAAAAGATTTTAATGGTCATACATACGGAATATACTCAGGCACTACGCCTTTTTCTTGGACTGACGCAAGAGATATGTGCGAAGAACTTGGCGGTCATCTTGTTTCGATAAACTCAGAAGAAGAGCAGGATTTCTTGAAGTATCTCGCACTTACATCAACATCGTCAAAAGGTTTATACTGGCTTGGTGGTTACAGAAATATAGATGACCAGTATAACTGGTATTGGTGTGACGGCACAAAATTTTCATATGAAAACTGGGCAAGCGGAGAACCAAATACAAACACATATGACGAATGCTATGTTGAAATGTATGCATCAACAGGATTGTGGAATGACACATTGAATTATGTTGATGTAGGCGGAAATTATTTCTATAATACTACGAATTGCGGTTTTATTTGCGAGTGGGAAAATCCTGTTGAAACTGGATATAATATAGTACTTGGAAACAATCTCAAAACAGTAACTCTTGATGCAAAGCTTTCACCAAACAGCAGTGCTGACACGGATAATGATACATTGCTCGACTGGGAAGAGATTGACAGTAATTCACCGCTGATAACATATGATGAAGACGGTGAGCCACATTTCCCTACTCCATATGTTCTTGAACAGCAGGGTTACAAATTTTTACTGAATCCAAAGCTTCAAAATAAAATATATGGTCTTGATGCTTTTCTTGATAAGCTGGAAATAGTCCCTTGTTTATCAGACCCGACTAAAGGGGATACGGATGGAGATGGAATTAATGATTATGATGAAACTAATGGAGTGACATTTACAACTCCTGAGGGCGTAAATAATGAGTATCAAGGAGAACCTTTAAAAAAGGGACTTGCTAATGGTGTTGTAGGAAAATTGACAATTGTTTCACATGACCCTAAAGGAATTGGACATGCATTTTTGCTATATGAAAGTTATATTAATGATAAATTAGATTTATCAGGATTAGCAGCAGGATTTAAATATGTGGAAAATGATGGCGATAATAATAATTTGAATAATTGGGGAAAAATTGATGCCTGCGAATATATAATATCTCCAAACAGATATATCAGCATAGGAAACTTTGTTGATGGAGCAGGGACAGCTTCTGGCACGTTAAGCGGAGCCAGTGGTAGCGGATCTTCTGGTAGTTCAAGCCAAAGTGGTTCTTCCGGCAGTAGTCAATCAGGCTCAAGTGGAGGAAGTTCAAGTGGTAGTAGCCAGTCAAGTGCATCTGGAGATACCAGTGATGCTTCTGCCGGTATTCATTTTAACATTGAACTTTGTCTACTTTACAGCGATTATGAAGATAGCGATGGTAATTATGATAGAAGTTATGGAGATAATTACGCATTAGACCACGATATATCAGAAAACCAACTGAAGAAATGCATCGAATACTGGAATAGTGATCAACATTATAATTTTTTATCAAATAACTGTGCAGAAATTGCTTCAAAGACATGGGAAAAAGCTTTTAATGAAAATCTTAATGGAAGAATGCTCCTGGGAATATACACACCTAATCCGTTAAAAAAAAGCATTAAAAATCATGCGAATAGTTACGTTATTGACTTTAGAAGTAATGAATGGACAGAAGCGTTAAATAAGGAGGTTAATAACTGGTGAAAAAGGGGGCTATTTATGCAATCGATTTGATCTTCTGCACTCTTTACAGTAGCATCGGAATGTGTTTATTTTTGTTGTATGGATTTATGGGGCCTGAATCTGATTTCGTAACCAAAAACGATTTTTTTCGTGATGTTGTACTTTTAATTATAATAATATCACATATTATTATAGGCTTTGGAATGAACATTCATTTTCGCAAATTATCGAAAAAGAATCACAAAGTGAAGATTGACTTTTGGCTTTTTATTATAAACTTTGTTATAATTGTTTTCCCATATATTGCTTTAATACCAGAAGTATTACTATAATAAAACGTTTATATACAAATATAAAAACACGGCAGACTTTGTAGTTATTCTACATTGTCTACCGTATTTCTTTTACACAAATTCAAAATCTGCTGTTTAGTTTCTGCACAATGGGAAGATATCATATCAAAAGCACTTACCCTTATGTAAATGTTTCCTGCGTTCTTCTTCCACAAGCTTAGAAACATAATCCCCCATAGAAATCTCATCATAGGTTTTGGCAATATCCGCATAAACCACATACAACTGCTTGCAGTTCTCAAAATCAGTTTTGAGAGCTGCTATTTTTTTGCCCGTTTCTTTGAGCAGAGCGTTCAGCCTGTCAAAATCCTCACGCACGTTAATATTATTGTTAATCATAGACTGCCTGCAAATATTCAGCTTTAACTGTTCGGCAGGAGAAAGCGAAGCTTTGTCCGCAAGAGAGAAATATTCCTCCGCCTGTTCCGTAAGTCCCTCCAGCTTTTCTTGACTGACAATAAGACTGTTAAGCTCCTGCCTTGCATTTTCATAGCTTGCTTTCAAAGTTTCAATTTTACCCTCCAGTTCACCGATTGAATGAATATTATCCCGATTAATAATGGATAGCTGAGCAGACAGCTTGTAAACGTCCATATCGTTTTGCGGAGAGTAAGGTAAGTAGCTGTCATGCCTGCGCTGAATTTTTTTACCGTCCCTTGCAAGCTGTGTTACTTCATTGAGAGTTCTGATGTAATCGTCACGAATCGGAGCAGAATTATCATCAAGAGAAATATTCTCACCAACGTCTTTCCAACGAATTCTCGAAATCAGGCTTACAACGGTATAGTCCTCACCAAGCGTTTTTAATCTCACTGCCCGCTGCTGTTTCGGAGCCTTGACCGAGATATACTTTCCGTTTTTATTAGAGTATCTAAACAAGCTGTATCAGTGGAGAAAAAAATATGCTCCCCGAAATGTTGGAGAGCAGATAAATCTGCTGTTTGTAGAGAGTATGCAAAAGATGAGCCACATAGAATATCTGAATGAAATACTGCGATACGGAACAGACAGTGAAAAGCGTGAAATGTTTCGGGACATTCCAACGGAAATTCAGAATATCGCAGAACGTCTGAAAAAGCTCGACTCCGATAGACGAACTGTGAAGCACAAAACACTTTAACGGAGGGGCGTTAATAATTGTATTTCGTTTTAACGCAAAATATAAGGGAGATGATTTATTGAATAGTAAAAATACAGAACAGAATACTGCCGCCGTAAAAAAGGGCAGAGTGGAGTATCTTGTGGAGCGCCGCTTCGGAACGGAAAGCCTTATGCCGCTGTATGTTGATTATGTATGCAGAAAAATCAGGGAGCGGTTAAGAGGAGAGGAAATAACAGCATAAAAAATATGGGTAAAGGGTTGACTTTAGCGATTTAATGTAGTACAATATATACAGTCAACCGCTTTGCTCAGAAAGGGTTGGATTGAGATGATTGAGCAAAGCAAATATACAGCAGCGTGTTACTGCCGGCTGTCAAGAGATGATGAGCAGGATGGGACGAGTATTTCCATACCGAGGGTAATTCACAAAAGTTAATATGCCCGCATTTTTCAGTTGCCTATTTTTATTCAATATTTTAGCAATTGAAAGTTTTCTGCAAGTTCGTTTTCCGGGAACATAGAATTCATTTGAATGGCGTTTCAAAACATTTTTAATCAAGAAGTTAAACTTCAATCTATCTAATGGGAAAAACAAGAACATATATATCCTGAACCAAGATATACCTATTCTACTGAAAAATCATGTGCCAGAATATAAAATATATCTATCACATAAATGTTCTGTTTTCTAGAAACCGTTATTTTTGCAACGTTAAATTTGCTTGAAAGCAGGATCCCAACATGAAAAAAAAGAAACTTGTGATACTAATATCTATCAGTGTTTTTATTGTAGTTTTCCTATTGCTTATAATCTTATCAACCCGAGTTGTGTATTTTAATAATTACTATGTTAATAATATACCATCCATATCCGATGCGGATTATCTTGATGTGTCTGATTTAAGATTATTAAAACTATTTAATGATAATCAAACAAACAGAAAATTAGAATATCTTACTCAAGATATGATACAGGAATCGTATAAAAGTAGTGGTATATCGGAGAAGTATGCTGATATTATTGATAGTGACAGCTTTAAACGCTTAAATCCCTATCGTGCTGTCAATAAAACTTTTCAATTAGGTAATATACAAGTAAAATGTTTGAATTATAAGAATAAAGCAATAGTTTATTGGAATAAAGAATGTTCCGTGGAAGAAAACGGAAATACAATTAATTGCAATTTAAATACTAAGACACCTCCATTTGACCGATTGTACTTTGAAAAAATTGACGGTGAATGGAAGGTAGTATCTTTTGTTCAATTTGCATAATCTTTTTGAGTTTTATGATAACGTTGGAAACGACAGGCTTAACGCCGGCAATGGAAATGATACATATATCTTCAAAAACAGATACGTTTTGGACATTGGAAGGAACAGTTATTTATAATCCATAGGAGGTTTTGAAAAATGAGATACATTGTCGATGCGGAAATATTCTAAGAAATCAAATGGACTCAAATGATACTGAATATTATGTTTATTCTGACCGTGAATGGTGTTCATTTTTAACAAAGGAAACTATTAATATTATCGATATTCCATATCCGAATTATAATGTTTGGCACTGCGAAAAATGTGGCAGAATAACTGTTTTTGATGATTCATATAATCTGTTGTCTGTTTACAAGCCTGAAGAATGATTTTTTAATGGAATAAATGGCACATGGAAATTAAACACCCACATTATATTTATTCGTATTATATAATCGCAAAGGAGTTCTGATGAAGAAGTATTTGCCGTATGTTTTTAACGTAGCTATTGTGTTTTTGGGAATTATTTTTCCGTATTTTCTTTTTAATAACAACAGTATATATGAGGATCATGAAATAATCATTTTTTTGTTAATCTCATTTGTTTTTACGATTATAATAAATATATTTAATGAGATAAAATTTAAACAATGGGTATATTCTTCATTGATATTCTATTTGACAGTATTGTTAATTTTTTTGTTGGGAGATCAATGGGGTTTAAATACCGTGAACATTTTTACTCCTTTTCAAATACAACATCATTCTACTAAACATTATGATCCTTTACCACGTTTATTAGAATTTAATTATCCAATTGCTATCCTATTGTTATCTCTAATAAATATGTTAAGTCAATTGATGGCATCAAAAATAGTAAAAATAATAAAGAATAAGCATGATTAATTATCAATAAGGATTTACTGACTATCTTTCAAGAATAAAAAAGTAAAAAGATAAGCTACTAAAAGAAAATGATATAACAGTATAAGGAGGCAATATGATAAAGCTATCACAGTTTGTGTATTATACATCTTATGGAATGAAACAGATATTCACAAAATCTGACAAGCCGTTGATAGGGAGTATAATAATTACGGATATCTGTAATTTGTCTTGCCTCCATTGTGCTGTAAACAATAAGAAGAAAACAATGTATACATATGACTCAATTTGTAGAGATATGAAAAAGCTTTTTTCAATGGGAGTCCGTATTTTAATGTTATATGGCGGAGAACCCTTCCTTTGGAATGACAGTGGAAAAAATCTTCGCGATATTGTTAAACGAGCAAAAAAAATAGGCTTTTTTGTTGTAAACATAGTTACGAACGGCACATATCAGCTTAACGTGCCTGAAGCCGACACCATTCTTGTAAGTCTTGACGGTGGCAAAGAAAAGCATGAAATGATCAGAGGTAAATGTTATGACAGGATAATGCAGAATATAAGAAATAGCCCTCGTCCGAACATCTGCCTTTATTGTGCTTTAAATCGTTTGAACAAAAATGAAATTAGCAAAATAGGAGAGATTGTTGTACAAGAACATAATATCAAAGCTGTGTCTTTCAATTTTCACACTCCATATCCTGGAACAGAGAATCTTTCACTTACAAAATCAGAAAAAAGCAGGTGTTGTTCAGAAATACGTCAACTTATGAAAGATAATGTCCCTGTATTTAACCTACGTTCTGCCTTTCGCCATATTGTTAATAATTCATTTAAAAGACCGATATCACAAACCGTTATTATGGAAAACGGAAAGATTTACAAATGTGGACGTTGCATTGATGTTAATGGATTAGGGAAAAAATTAGGCGGCGATATTTTTTTAGATTTAGAAAAAATTGCCATCGGCTATAAATAGAACTTGGTATGAAGCGGACGTAGGAATTAATTATGCACTGAAGCGTTCTAATCCAAACAATCCAGCATATAGAATACTTTTTTCTAATGACGGGTTAATTTATGGAACATTTGACCATTATGAAACCATGTTTTATATTGGAACTTATTAAGAGGTTTATTATGATTAACTATTTTTATGCTTTTATTAGCAACTTAATTTCTCATAAGGAATTTGAGGATTGGGTATATTCTTCTGTAGATTTGTTGAAAGCAAATTTAAAAAAAGACAATGAATTATATTTACAATTAATATCATGTGATTATTCATCCGGTGTTGAATCAGAACATTTAAAGGTCAATTTATATAACAAGTATAAGGATTGTTTTGACTTAATTACTTATAGTGATTTTATAAGTACGGCTGATAAAAAATTAAAATCGTTAGTAAAGAAACATAACGAAATGCAACCAATAGTTATATTTGATTGTACTGGAATTGACAATAAAAGTAAACTTCATAGCAAAATAAAAAAAGTTTTTAAGCTACCTGAATGGTATGGTATGAATTGGGACGCATTTAATGATATAATTGACTTGTCAAATATTAAAGAAATAAAATTTATAAATTTTATGTTTATGAAAGAAAAAATACCAGATGACGCAAACACCTTTTTAAAACTGCTTATAAAAAATAATGATAGAAATTGTACGTTTACATATTTATGACTTTTATTTTAATAGAAAGAAAGTAAAAGAACACAGATGTCCGGTGTGGGATGTCACAAGGAGTATTAAGATGGGATATACCTGGATATCTTAACAATACACCTGGTACCTGGGAATTAGTTATAAATGTAGAAAAAAACCAAGTTATTCATTTTTTATTTAACTCAAAATAAGGAGGTTAAACATGGAGTTTATTATTGAAATGTCCAATTTTGTAATTCAAAGTAAAATAGTATATAAGTAATGAATATGCATTTCAAACCATTCCCAAATTACCTACCGATGTATCGTTATTATTTGAAAACTTATGTATTAATATAAGTTCAGATGATAAAACTGTATATTCAATAGATGGATATCATCCAAAAACTTGTTGGACTGATAAAGAACTTGTAATACCTAAGTGTCAAGTAGGTAAATTAATAGTAAATGGCAATTATGAGAGCGGCGACATAAAAAGACTTGCACCTATATGTACTTACCAAACCTTTTATGACAGTAAAACCGGATGGTTATGCATAGGAACTGACGAACTAAATAGTACATCCGTTAAAATATCAAATAATGTAATTGCAACAATAAAGAATAAAAAATTGATTGCATTATGGCTAAATCCTGAATTAAAATAAATTCAAAAGACTCCGGGCAATTTCTTATTAATAAAAAAACATGAAAACCTGTTGCACCTTCGGCATTGGTGCGGCAGGTTTTAATATTTACTATTCTAGATCGAACGCACGCCATTTGGATCCGTAACCGTCAAAATAAGATCTGTTTCAGAACTCATTTTCTACCCAGCGAGTTTTACCTTGTATCAGCCTCGAAGCTTATTTCTTTGTAACTGTAGAAGCAATATTACGATGAAAATATTTACAAAATGTTCACAAGGATTCCGTGGGCAGGATTGTATTAAAAATGAAAAGCTCTTCAGATAACGGATAAAGGTCTGTAAAAAAAGTAAGTGAGGATCGGATAATATGCAAGAAACAGATACTCTGATCTCAATGCTCAAAACTGTCAGATCACGGTATCCCTCAGAGGATATACCGGAACCAACGGCGTTACAATTACAGGTAACGCGCAATAAATAGGAGATATGAAATGCGCAAGGTCATTATAATAGTTTTTATATTAACTGTAATGTCATCATGTTCAAAAGCTCCCGACGAAGTAAAAAGGGAGGAGGAAATACTGAATAACAATAATCAGGCTCAGTCAGCTGAGCTTGATTATATATGCCTTGACGAAATTAGAAAAACCAGTTTAGAAAGTCTAAAGTCAAATAATACAAACGTAACTGTTGATAATGTAATTATCGGAGAAGGGAATGTAATGCCCGCATATAAAATATCTCCGTATAATCCTAACTTTGATGATCTGAAGGATTTGGTTTATCACTTATATCAGGAAGAATTTTCTCTTGACTCACCCTTTTGTGAATATAATATTGGGGGAAGGCGGTATGATGAAAATGATCCGGAAAGTGATATTAATCCTCACAGCTTTATTATGTATATGGGAAAGAATATGGATATGAGCCGTTCGCTTATTTATCATGAAACAGGATATTCATTTTATAACAGAGTTGCAGGCGGGGATCCGTATAGATTTACTGAATTGTTCCCTATAGAAAAAAGGTATAGGGTAAATTTAGGTCAAAGCCTTGACGATGTCAGTTACAATATGCTTGACGGAAGCGATTGGGGAATAAAAGACGCTGCTGAATTTGCTCAGGATTTTGTCGATGAATATTTGGCGCCGCTTGAAAATAATTTGTTTACATATTCAATGACAGACTTCACAGTGAAAAAGCTTGATGACAGTTTTGGGTATGTAATTGAATATCAGAGAATTGATAAAAACGGGAATCTGTATGACAACCATTACTATTATGCCAATGACGAAATTTATTATGATAATAGCAGCGATAACTGGATAGCGGAAGGAATTCCATACTTATATTCCTCACAGATACAGCTTGCATTTAACGAAAAAGAACAGATCAATTCCTTTATAAAATGTAACACGCCGTATACAGGAGAAATTATTGATAACGGCGAACAGTTAATATCTCTTACGTCTGCTATAAACATAATATCTTCAAGTATGGCGGATAAATCTGCTTATTCATTTGAAACAGCTGAGTTGGAGTATTACTATATCGGCAACGACTGTCCTGACTATACTTCTCCTGCCGAAGGCGAAGAACCGAATGTCGATACAGAAAATATGCTTAATAATGCAGATATACAATTAAGACCGTTCTGGGCTTTTACAATGTCCGGCTGCTATCCGGATATAACGGGATATGACAGCACGACAGTAAATCAGAATTGTCTTTATCTTGTGGACGCTTTAACAGGAGAACTCTATATATACTGATTTCTTATACGCTATTAGGAGGTACTATGATCAATGCAATAAAGTCAGATTTAAGAAAAAGCTTTTTCAGTATAAACTTTTTGCTGTCAATTATAGTATTTATCATATTGATTTTTTCTACGGGCTGCGTTCTTTTGGATACGTCTACTCCGAGCTATTCAATAGCCGAGTTTATTTTTAAGACGGATAAAAGCTTATGGCTGGAGTATTCTTCTTATAGTTGTATAAGTATTTTTTCACAGGGGTTTGCAAACCAATGGATCGGAATCTTTATACCGTTTTTAGCGGCATTTTCATGTGTTCCTGTATTCTGTGACGAATATAATTCAAACTATTGGCGTCATATTGCGGAGAGAACCGGTTTCAGAAAATATATATGTTCAAAATTTATATGCAGTATAATAATTTCGGTTTCTTTAATATCTATATGCTATCTTATCTTTGCAGTCGTATGTTTCAGTATTTTTCCGTTTCCGAATGAATATGCCGATAGCGTTTATACTGCGGATTGGTTCAATTATTACGGTTTTAACAGAATATTCGGCTCGGACAGCGTGCTGTTGTTTATTTTCGGCAGAATTTTAACATCGGGGCTTATTGCACAAATAGGCGGATTATTTTGTCTAGCTGTTTCATCTGTCACAATGAGCAAATATGTTTCTCTTGGAATTCCCGTGCTTACCTATTTCTTTTTTGCACAGGTTGCTAAACCCTATATGTACAGCGGTAAAATGGAAGACGCTAAATTCTATTTTCTTGATAACAGCGCAAGATTTTCTTCGGTTGAAAATTGGTTTTCAGATTATACAGGGCTTTCCTTAGCTTTTGCGTACATATACTTCCTGCTTGTTATTGCAGTCTTTTTTGTTTTGTATTATTATGTTATGAAAAGGAGGCTGAAGCAATGACGGCAGTTCTTAAAAAAAGCTATGTTGTTCTGAAAACTACATATGTAAGATGGCTCCTTAGTTCAAGATTATTGATTTTTGCTTTTGCATATATGTTCTTTTATACTTATTTTATTGATCCTCTTATACGGCTTTCGGATTATTTTTTAACTCCGCTAAATGCAATAGAACCGTTTATTTCACTTATGAATAACGGATATTTTGTACCGTTGGTCGCGCTGACTTATTTAATCCTTATTTCTGATCATCCCAAGTTAGATAATTCGGGAACCTTTATACTTTTCAGAACAGGAAGAACTGCTTGGATATTAGGACAGATATGGTTTCTGATATGTTCTTCAGTTACGTTCACAGCGTTTTTAGGCTTATCTTCAATGTTAACGGTATTTAACAGGAGTTTTTTGATCAACGCATGGAGTCTTGTTTCAAAGAATGCAATTAAACCTGAAAACGTAACGATCAGAAACGAATTCACTTTTGCTGTTATAGACGATTCCGTAATTAATCAGTCACGTCCGTACACTGCTTTTTTTCATGCGGCAGCGCTGATGCTTATGTTTATGCTTACAGTCGGACTGATTCTTATGGTTTTTACCTTGCTTAGGAAGAAAGTATTCGGAATATTTGTAAACCTGAGTTTTATCGTAACAGGTTTGGTATTGTGGGCGGTTGACGTAAGAGCCAAATGGCTGTTTCCGATTGCAAATTCAGCGTTCGGCTGGCATTATGACGGAATGTACGATAAAACTATAAAAAGCATTTTATACTCATATATATATTTTGCAATCGTATGTACAGTGTTGATTATTAATGTATTTGAAATAGGCAAGCGTTGCTCGTTTCATATAACAGATGACAACGGTTAGGGGAACAAATTATTACTTATATGGTCAATTGAACGTGAAGGCTGCAAATGATACGGTAATGACCTTATAGCTCAGTTTGTTCAGCTGTTTATGATAGTTTCTGCCTGAGCAGTTACCGTGTCATATTTTCATGGCATATATCTCTGAAAACGTGTCATATTTATCAATTTTTTGTCATATGCTATGAAAATACAGAATAAATAAACCCCCGTAATTACGCAGTTTAACGTAAATACGGGGGTTTATTCTGGTGAGCTATCGGGGATTCGAACCCCGGACCCTTTGATTAAAAGTCAAATGCTCTGCCAACTGAGCTAATAACTCACACTTGTTTTTAACGCCGAAAGCTTTTTGTCTGCAACGACTTAATTATTATATCAAATCATAACCGCTTTGTCAAGCCTTTTGCACAATTTTTATAATTATTACTAAAAAACAATTCACGCTGTTAAAACGGTTATGTAGTTTGTACAATTCAGTCTGCGTGAATCATAGATATGCAATACGAAATAAACTGCTGTCCTATTGAAACGATACTTTGTCAGCTGTGCAGCTTTTCCTAAAGTCCTGCGCCGAAAACGTAATCGTCCATAACGTATCCGTTTCCGATGTCTGTGACCTCGCTGCGTATTATTTTCATTCCCCAGTGCCTGTATACTTCAATAGCTGGATCGTTATGCTTGTTGACTGTCAGCCAGACCATAGTGTTCCCGTTTTCTCTTCCCTTATTCTTAATAAACTCAAACGCCTTTGAAGCATAGCCGTTTCCTCGGTATTCGCTTTTTAAATACAGCTTTGATAAAAACAGCGTATTGTCCGGCTTTTCGCAGATCCCGAAGTAGCCTGCCTGTACTCCGTCAATAAAAAATCCGTAGTATTCGTAGCCATCGGAAAGCTGAGCCTTTATCGCACGGTACGACTGGAATTTTTCAATCATATAGTCTATCTGACCTTCGGGTATAATGCCTATGAAATGCTGATGCCATATCTGATCGGCAAGGAGCGCGGTGTTTTTTATTTGTTCGTCAGACAATATTTTTTCAAACGTAAGCATTATTCCTCAGTTCCTTTCAGATATTCAATAAACTGTTTAGCTACTCTCGGCGAACGTCCGCCTCTTGTAAGAGCGTAAGCCTCGGCTTTCTTGCAGATCTCGTCCTCTGTCATTTTAAGACCGTACTGACGCGCAAGATCCCTGACTACAGAAAGGAAAAGCTCCTTGTTCGGCTTTGAATATGTGACCGTAAGACCGAAGCGGTCTGAAAGCGACAAAAGTTCCTGCATAGTATCGTTGAAATGTATCTCATCACCCTCTCTAGCCGAAAAGGTCTCCCGTACCAGGTGACGGCGGTTTGAGGTAGCGTATATCGCAAGATTTGAAGCGGTAGAGGAAACGCTGCCCTCAAGAATAGCTTTAAGTGCGGCAAAATCGTCGTCGTCCTCCGTAAACGAAAGGTCGTCAATGAAAATAATAAATTTCAGCGGATTTTTGCTTATCGTTTCAACGATAGCCGGGATCTCATGAAGCTGTTTTTTCTTAAGCTCGATAAGGCGCAGTCCGTCCGGATAGTATTCATTTGCAATAGCCTTTACAGTTGAGGATTTACCCGTTCCGCAGTCGCCGTAAAGCAGAACATTGTTTGCCGGTCTGCCTTTCAGCAGAGCAAGAGTATTGTCTATTACCTCGCTGCGTTCCCGTTCATACCCCGAAAGCTGCGAAAGCCTGATAGAGTCGGGATATTCTACAGGAACTATAGTCCCGTCCTTGATGACAAAAACGTGATAGCGGGAATATATTCCGTATCCGTACTGGTTTATCTGATGTATTCTGTCTGCGTATATTTTAGAAAAATCCAAATTTTCAGTTCTGTAATGCGGAAGAAAACCGCTGTAGTTAATTTTTGAGATTATATCCTCAGAGGTTATCTGAGAAAGCTGTTCGAGAATATAAAGCTCGTTGGCAAGACATTCGTCAAGCAGCGCGCCTGTAGCCTTTCCCTCTCCCTTTCTGAGCATATACAGGTTTTCGTTTTCAAGCGTCAGCCGCAGGATATAACGGGTAAGATTATCCGAATGAGAGTACAGCTGAGCGGCAAAGTCGGAGTATTTCTCCACAGCTTCATCAGTATCGCCGTTCTCACACGCCTCAAGAGCGGCAATAAGCTTCTTTATAACATTTCTTTCACGGAGTTTTTTGAAAATTACCAGAGTTTTTGTCTGCATAAGCAGATCCTTAAAGCTTTCCATTACAGTATACCTTCTTTTATAATATATCTACTATATTATAATACTTTAATTTCTGTTAGTCAAGAAGTACTGCATAAGTCGTGAGGAATTCAATTTTGCAGGATAAATGAATTTGAGCTGTCTTTTCCCCGCTATTCACGCTGAAATACTTTCCATTGCTTTAGCGCTGGAAGAACTGAACATTAAGCCTGACGTGGGATCATGCGGCTTTTTTTATATAGATCTTTAATCATATCAGTCATATTTTTTCTCTGTAATGAATATAATTAAATAGCACGGCCTGTGTCCTCGATTGTCGGGCAGCGGACAATATAAGTTCTGGGTCGTTGCGGAATAACGGGGCTTGCTCCATTATCAGAAAAGGATATAGAAAGGAAGATCGGCATGAAAAATCATATTCAGCTTATGGCGGTATTTGCGGTATTTCTGATTCTGGTTCCGTGTATAGCATTTTTTAACGGCGGTAACGGACAGGCATCTGCGGATACCTCCGCAGGCGGAAACAGCGTAAAATTTCTTTTTACAAAGGAGGATAAGGTATCCGAAATATCTATGGAGGATTATATGATCGGAGCGGTTCTGGCGCAGATGCCTGCCGACTTTGAAGCTGAGACCCTGAAAGCTCAGGCTGTTCTGGCTCATACATATGCGGTAAGGAGGTCGCTCAATGAAAAGGAGACTCCGACAAAGGAGCTTAAAGGCGCAGTAATGAGCGACGATACCTCTCTCTATCAAAGCTATTTTACAGAGGAGCAGGCAAAGGAGCTTTATGGAGATGATTATAAAGCCGCCTATGAAAAGGTTTCCGAGGCGGTAAAAACGGTTGAAAAGGAGATATTGGAATATGAAGGCGAGCCTGTTATTGTGGCGTTTCATGCGATAAGCGGAGGAAAGACCGAGTCTGCGCTGAATGCATGGGGAGAGGATATTCCCTATCTTACAGTATGCGACAGTTCATGGGATACCGAAATATCAGGCTTTGAAAAGCAAACAGAATTTACTCCCGAGGAGCTTTCCGCAAGGCTTTCCGCTCAGTTCCCTGACGCTGATTTTAAAGGGCTTGACGAGGAAAAATGGATAACCCCTGATGAAAAAACACCCTCGGGAACAGTTCTTTCGGTAGGTATCGGAGAAAGTTTTTTTATAACCGGTCAGCAGTTTGCAAATGCGCTTTCGCTTCCGTCGCCATGCTTTGAAGCAGAATACAGCGGAGGAAAGTTTATAATTACTACCAAGGGCTATGGTCATCTTGTAGGAATGAGCCAGTACGGAGCCAATTATCTTGCTAAGGAGGGAAAAACCTATAAGGAGATACTTGAGCATTATTTCCCCGGCACAAAGCTCTCAGGCTGACAAAAACAAAACGGGCGGACTCAGCGCAGACTGAGTTTGCCCGTTTTATGTTATATGACCGCAAATTATTAAGCGGCTGTAAGAAATTATTTTTCCCTGCGGTACATCGCTGTTATCTCTCCGATATACGCCGTATGGTAATCCTTATCCGGATACCATTTTTCATCGCAGGTCTTATCGGAAAAGCATTCAGGCTTCATATCCTGAACGTAAAGCTTTCTGCAAACGATAATTGTTTCGGCCTGCTCAAAAGAAACGGCGTTGTCTGCGAATACAGGAACAAGTCCCGTTTCAGCAGCCTTATCCTTGTCACGTCCGCTGTATTTTCCGCAGAACGCCAAAGCGGAACGGTATTCCTCTCCGAAAAAGCTGAGGGTAAAGTATTCCGAACTATCTATGAATTTTTTTGTATATCTCTGAGGTCTTATTACTGTAACAGCTGCGTTTTTACCCCACATTACGCCCATAAAGCCCCAGGAAGCGGTCATAGTGTTCCAGCCGTTTTCATCTCCGGCAGTTACCAGCATCCAGTCCTTGCCCACCATTTTGAACGGATTTACGTTATCGTCTTTATCAAGTATGCTGGGGGAGATCTTCGTAAAACCAAGCTCCTCAAATTTTTTTTTACTGCTCATTTTTAGCGCGCCCTTTCTGAACTTAGATTAAAAGCTTATATGCTTTAAGTTTACTTTATGTAGAATATTATACCATACGGCTCTTAAAATTGCAATGCCGCAGGGTTAAGAAATCCGTTCATTTATTCGTCATACTGCACAGTTTTCCATAAAGATTTTTGTGCAGATAAATGATTTTTGAATTAATTTAGACATATTTCATTTTTAGTTGCACAAACGTATGCAACTTTTGCCCTGTTTTAGCCTATTAGTGAGGGGGTATAAAAAATCAGGAGGCAAATAAAGCCGTTAAAAGTATTCGGAAGAATTGAAAAACGCTCCGCATTAACTTGATTTTTCTCGGATAAAACGTATTTAGCCCTTGATTTTAAGAAAGGTGTGTGATATAATTTATTTGAATGTTCAAATTGCCTGTGGTTCTGTTTTATCATAATTATATGCCGTAATATCCGCTTCTATTCCGCTGATCCGGATCTATGCATTTTCGATGTATAAATGCATACAAAATGTATAATATTGCGCATAAAAATTATATATATGCAAAAATCGGCTGAAATTGTGTATAAATATAAAACATTTATGCAAAACCACTTGACATTATTAAGTGATGGTGTATAATGGTGATTGTAATGCTGATAATTACAAAAACTATTACCATAAATATTAATTGTAACGGAGGAATTTATAATGGCTAAGGAAATCAAAAAGGTAGTTCTGGCTTATTCCGGCGGTCTTGACACTTCGATCATTATTCCATGGCTGAAGGAAAACTACAATAACTGCGAGGTGATCGCCGTATCCGGGGATGTAGGACAGGGTACCGAGCTTGACGGTCTTGAAGAAAAGGCGATCAAAACGGGAGCTTCAAAGCTCTATATCGAGGATCTGAAGGAAGAGTTTATCGAGGAATACGTTTATCCGACTGTTCAGGCGGGAGCGGTTTATGAAAACAGATATATGCTGGGAACTTCGTTCGCACGTCCGATAATCGCTAAGAGAATAGCTGAAATCGCTATTAAGGAAGGCGCAGACGCTATCTGCCACGGCTGTACAGGAAAGGGCAACGATCAGGTGCGCTTCGAGCTTGCGATCAAGGCGTTTGCTCCTGATATGGAAATAATCGCTCCCTGGAGGATCTGGGATCTTAAGTCCAGAGAGCAGGAGATAGAGTATGCCGAGGCTCATAATATTCCTCTTAAAATAAACAGGGAAACCAATTATTCAAAAGATAAGAATATCTGGCATCTTTCTCATGAGGGTCTTGACCTTGAAGATCCTGCAAATGAGCCTCAGTATGAAAAGCCGGGCTTCCTTGAGATGGGTGTTTCTCCTATCGACGCTCCCGATAAGCCTACATATGTAACTATTCATTTTGAAAAGGGGATCCCTACCTCTGTAGACGGCGTTGAAATGAACGGAGTAGAGCTTGTTTCAAAGCTGAACGAGCTTGGCGGCGCAAACGGAATCGGTCTTGCAGATCTGGTTGAAAACCGTCTTGTAGGTATGAAATCAAGAGGCGTTTATGAAACTCCGGGCGGAGCTATTCTTTATCACGCTCACGAGGTTCTGGAAACGATCACTCTTGATAAAGAAACCGCCAGAGTTAAGCAGTATCTCGGAATCAAGTTTGCCGATATCGTTTATAACGGTCAGTGGTATACTCCTCTCAGAGAAGCTATGAGCGCATTTGTTACCGAAACCCAGAAGACCGTTACCGGCGACGTTAAGCTGAAGCTTTACAAGGGTAACATAATCAACGCCGGCGTAACTTCTCCGTATACTCTCTACGATGAAGAGGTTGCGACCTTTGACGAGGATAACGTATATAATCAGGCTGATTCCACAGGCTTTATAAATCTGTTCGGACTGCCTATAAAGGTAAAGGCGAAGCTCGATCAGAAAAGACGCTGATCCGAAATACGGCTAAGCCGTTAACAATTAACCGTATATTCAATTAAAGGGAGGTTTTTGATATGTCAGACGCAAGCAAAACATTTGAACCGGCTTTCGATAAGAAGGTGGAAATTTCCTACGACAGCCTGCCGAATTCATCGTTTGAGGACGTTAATCTGGGCGGAGCTAAGTTCAGCAACGTAAATCTAAAGGGTGCGGATTTCGACGACGTAAATATGGACAATGCGAGGTTTAATAATATAAGCATGACCGAGGGGGATTTTACCGATATGTATATGGTAAACTCCAGATTTCTCGGCGTAAATATGAGCTGCACACGCTTTGGCTGCTCAATAATGAATAATGTGGAGTTTAAGAATCCCGATCTGAAAAACTCGCAATTTATCCACTGCGATCTTTCAAATGTTGAAATCAACGACTGTAAAATAGACGGACTGAAGATAAACGGTGTTGATATCCAGAAGCTTCTTGAACAGCACGAAAAGGAATAAAAGCAGCTGAATTTCAGTAAGGGCAGAATAACTCCGAGAGGAGCTATTTTGCCCATATTTTAAAAAAAACACTTTAAATGCTTGCTGCTTCGTATGCCGCTGCGGGATTATTTTTCATAACTGCGCTGTGACCTCGTTATGCAGGCTGACCGTAAAGAATAAATACACAACAATTACAAGAAAAAGGATGGTATTGAAATGTCGGCAAAAATGTGGGCTGGAAGATTTACAAAGGAGGTTGACGAAAGGGTAAACGATTTTAACTCGTCTATTTCCTTTGACGCAAGAATGTACAGACAGGATATAGAAGGCTCCTGCGCTCATGCTCAAATGCTTGGCGAATGTGGTATTATAGACAGATCAGAAAGTGAGAAGATAATAGCGGGCCTGAAGGAGATACTTGCGGATATAGAATCCGGCAGGCTTCAGTTTGATCCTAACGCCGAGGATATCCATATGTTCAATGAAGCGGAGCTTACTGCCCGTATAGGCGACGCGGGAAAAAGACTTCATACCGCCCGTTCAAGAAACGATCAGGTCGCACTCGATCTGAGAATGTACCTAAAGGACGAGATAAAGGAAATTGAAAAGCTGGTAAAAGAGCTTATTGAAACCCTGATAAAGCTTGCGGAGAAAAATCTTACAACGGTAATGCCCGGCTATACGCATTTGCAGAGGGCACAGCCGATTACCTTTGCGCATCATCTTACGGCGTATGCTCAAATGCTTTTGAGAGATCTGGGCAGACTGGAGGATACATATAAGAGAACGAATATTATGCCTCTTGGCAGCGGAGCGCTTGCTTCAACGACCTACCCTATAGACAGACAGCTGGTCTGTGATCTGCTTGGCTTTGACGAAATTACTCAGAATTCTCTTGACGGCGTTTCCGACAGAGATTTCTGTATAGAGCTTGCGTCTGCGATCTCTATCCTTATGATGCACCTTTCGAGATTTTCAGAGGAGATCGTGCTGTGGTGCTCGTGGGAATTCAAGTTTATAGAGCTTGACGACGCTTACGCTACCGGCTCGTCGATCATGCCGCAGAAGAAAAATCCTGATATAACCGAGCTTATCAGGGGAAAGACGGGCAGAGTATACGGCGATCTTACTACCTTGCTCACTATGATGAAAGGACTTTCACTTGCCTACAACAAGGATATGCAGGAGGATAAGGAAGCTGTTTTTGATGCAGTCGATACTGTTAAGCTTTGTCTTACTACCTTTATTCCGATGATCGAAACTATGAAGGTCATTCCCGAAAATATGAGAAATGCGGCAGCAAAGGGTTTTATCAACGCTACCGACTGTGCCGACTATCTTGTAAAGAAAGGTCTGCCGTTCAGGGACGCATACAAAATTACCGGGACTTTGGTTCATACCTGTATCGAGAAAAACCTCACGCTGGAAACTCTGCCCCTTGAGGATTACAAAGCTTTGTGCGACACCTTTGATGAGGATATTTACGACGCTATAAGCCTTGAAACCTGCGTTATGCAGAGAAAGGCGGCAGGCGGACCTGCTCCGGAATCCGTCAGGGCGCAGATCGGATATGTAAGGGCAAGGCTTGATGAAAAAGCTTAAAGACTATAACAGACCTGTTGCAGCGGCGGTTGTTCACATTGTAATCTGGTCTGCGGCTGCATACGGAATATATTATCTTTCTACAGAAGTCAGCCGTTCGCTTATACCGGATATTCTCGGATTTCTTTTTGTCTATCCGGTTGGTACGCTGTATATGTCGTTCAGGTATTCAAGACGGTATGGTCTGAGATGGTATTTTATACTTCCTATAGCGGCGATTACAGTATATGCGTATTTTCTGCTTGGATTTGACAGCGTTGACCCCAACCTTCTGGTTATGACTGCGGTCGCAGTGTTTTTCGGAGCGGGGATAGGCAGGCAGTTTTATACATCGGCTGAACGCACCGCAAAAAAGCTTTCAAGGGCTCAGCTTTCGGAGAGAAGCTACAAGAGTATTCTTGACGAATCGCAATATAAAAAAAGGAAATGATTTAAGTGAAAACAAAGATCTTTATAGACGGCAAGGAAGGCACTACAGGGCTTCAGATAGTCGAAAGGCTTGAAAACCGCTCCGACCTTGAAATTCTGCTTATTGACGAGGATAAGCGCAAGGATGTAAACGAGAGAAAACGCCTTATCAACGAATCGGATATTACCTTTCTCTGCCTGCCGGACGCAGCGGCTGTCGAGGCGGTAAGGCTTGCTGAAAATCCGAACGTAAGAATAATCGACGCTTCGACTGCTCACAGAACAGATCCTGCGTGGGATTACGGCTTTCCCGAGCTTTCGGCCGAGCACAGAGAGAATATTGCAGGATCCAAAAGAGTAGCAAATCCGGGCTGCTATGCAAGCGGCTTTATAAGCTTAGTATATCCTTTGGTTCAGGCGGGGGTCTTTCCGGAGGATTATCCTCTGACCGCTCATGCGGTTTCGGGCTACAGCGGAGGAGGAAAGAAAATGATCGCCGCAATGGAGGGAGAGGGAAAGACTGCTGAAATGTATTCCCCCCGTCAGTATGCGTTGGGGCAGACTCATAAGCATCTGCCGGAAATGCAGGCGGTTTGCGGACTTAAATACAAGCCGATGTTCAACCCGATAGTTGACGACTATTACAAGGGAATGGTCGTAACCGTTCCGCTGATCTCAAGAGCGCTGAATAAGAATTACACGCCTGCGGACATTCACGAAATTATGTCGGCTCACTATGAGGGACAGCGTTTTGTCAAGGTTATGGAGCTTGGCGGCAAAGAAACTCTTTCGGACGGATTCTTAGCAGCGAATACACTTGCCGGAACTAACGATATGCAGATATTCGTCTGCGGAAACGACGAGCAGATACTGCTTTGCTCAAGACTTGACAATCTCGGCAAGGGAGCAAGCGGAGCGGCGGTTCAGAATATGAATATAATGCTGGGGATTGACGAATCTGAGGGACTTTGATACGCTATTTATAACGCTTGATATGTAATTATTGCTTTTTGGGCTGACAGATATACTAACTGTTGTGGTTATTGCGCTTACGCTTGCCGTAATATTCGGTCTGTTTTTTGCAGCCGATAATATTCAGACGGAGATTATTGCCGTCGGCGACTATATCATGACTGTTATCGGAAAATCGTTTTATCTGATTTCGTTCCGATCTTTGCGGTCGTTATGCTGCTTGTCGGAGCTTTCGCAAAGTTGTTTAAGCTGAGGCTCAGAAATAACAGCGACGGCTACTGGATAATCAGGAGTATAAACCGTCACCCTGCCGTATATTCAGAAGTTTCCTTGCTGTGCTTTTTGCTGTTTAATGTGAATTTCTGTGTTGTCATAGAGGATGAGGTCGTGAAATACGGAGTTTTCAGTCCGTCAGGAAGGTCGTATAAGCTGGCTGAAGCTGAAAAGGTTACGTCTCGCTTTGATCACTCGGCTTGCTCCTGAAGCCGAAAGGGATATATCAGGCGAAGGTATGGATAAATACGGTTATGATGAGGGTTCAATGAATAACATCAGAGAGGTATTGGAACGATGAAAGGCGAAAATTATGCTGCGAGCGCAATGAAAACTGCTGCGCTTACCTTTGACGACGGCCCTAATACGGCAATAACTCCGCTGGTTCTGGAGAAGCTTTTGAAATATAATATACTCGGTTCGTTTTTTGCGGTGGGAAGCAATATAGTTCCTGAGTCGGCAGAGGTCATGAAAAACGCTTTTTGCGCAGGCTGTGAAATAGGTAATCATTCGTTCTCTCACGCCGATATGACCAAAATGACCGCCGAGGAGATAAAAAAGGATATTGGATCGACCTCGCAGAAGATTTACGACGTTATCGGAGATAAACCACGTTTTTTCAGACCGCCGTATATTGCGGTAAACGATAAGCTTTTTGATAATATCGACCTGCCGTTTATCGCAGGAATAGGCGCAGAGGACTGGGAGGACAGAGTTTCGGCTCAGGAAAGAGCGGAGAGAATACTTGACAGCGTAAAAGACGGAGATATTATCCTGCTTCACGATATGGAAAATAATTATGCTACAGTAGAAGCGCTTGATATAATAATACCTGAAATGCTGAAACGGGGCTTCGGCTTTGTTACCGTTTCACAGCTGTTTGCAGTTAATAATATAAAGCCGAAGCAAAGAACAGTTTATTCAAACGTTTTTCAGACGAAGCAATACTAATAACGAACGAGGGTTGTAAAATGAAGAATTTTGACGGATACAAATATATAGACGGCGGCGTCTGCGCTGCGAAGGGATTTAAGGCAAACGGTCTTTACTGCGGCATAAAAAAGCCAGCAGTATCTGACGGAAACGGAAATCCGCTGTCAAACGGCAAAAACGATCTTGGAATAATAGTTTCAGACGTAATGTGCAATGCGGCGGGGGTTTATACTCAGAATAAGGTCAAGGGCGCACCTGTTGTTGTTACAAAGAAGAACCTTGCGGCAACGGGAGGAAAGGCGAGGGCAGTCATTGTAAATTCCAAGAACGCCAATACCTGCAATCCTGACGGCGAGGAAAAGGCGGAGAAAATGTGCCGTCTTACAGCAGGAGCATTAGGCATAACGCCTGAGGAGGTAATTGTGGCTTCAACGGGCGTGATCGGACAGATACTGCCGATAGAGCCGATAGAAAACGCAATGAACGAGCTTGTTATGGGTCTTTCGTATGACGGAAACGTAAGAGCCGCCGAGGCTATTATGACTACCGATACCTTTAAAAAGGAGGTCGCGGTAGAGTTTGAGCTTGACGGAAGGATATGCCGTCTTGGAGGAATGGGAAAGGGCAGCGGAATGATCCACCCGAATATGGCTACAACGCTGAACTTCATTACTACGGACTGTGCGATTTCTGTTGAGATGCTGCAAAAGGCGCTTTCAGAGGTAGTCAAAGTAACCTACAACTGTCTTTCGGTCGACGGAGATCAGTCTACCAACGATATGTGCATGGTTATGTCGGACGGACTTGCAGGAAATAAAGAGATAACCTGCGAGGGCAGTGATTACGAATGCTTTAAACAGGCGCTTTATATTGTTATGATGAATATTACCAGACTTCTCGCAAAGGACGGAGAGGGCGCTTCAAAGCTGCTTACCTGCATCTGCTCCTCCGCACCCGACCTTGATACTGCTATTATCGTTGCAAAAAGCATTATCCGTTCACCTTTGGTAAAATGTGCAATGTTCGGTGCTGACGCAAACTGCGGACGTATACTTTGTGCGGCTGGCTATGCAGAAACCGACTGCGATGTAACTAAGGCTGATGTTTTTTACGCTTCAGAGGCAGGAAAAATAAAGGTTTGCGATAACGGTTTTGGTCTTGCATTCGATGAGGAAAAGGCTGCTGAAATCCTTTCAAAGGACGAGATCGAAATTCTTATCGACCTTAAACAGGGCGATGTTTCCGCCACTGCCTGGGGCTGCGACCTGACCTATGAATATGTTAAGATAAACGGTGATTACAGGTCGTAGTAAGACGTAGGCACAGGAAAAACGTTCTTACCGCTGAGCTGATCGGTGCGGTAAAAGATATTGGCGAGAGAAAGGGCGGGCAAAGCGGCGGTAAGGAATGGTTAGTGGGTCAGAAGCGGCAGGCTGAAAGCTGATGCTGTAAAGAAAATAAAAAATAAAGGGGTATTATTATGAAAGAAAAAGATTTTATTATGAATGAAAGCGGAGATTATTCGGAGAAGTTCAGCGAATGTCTTGATTACGGGGAAACGATACTTTGGACGGGTAAAAACGAGATAAAAAGCACGGCAGGAACAAGACTGCTGGGTCTGGCGGTACTGGTTTTTACTGTGGCGTGTTTTGCGGCGGTCTACAGTTCAGGAAGCAATTTCTGGATAGTTATAGTTCCGTTCATTGTCGTGGGACTGGCTCTGACCTTTGGTAAAAATTCCGATTATTATTACGCTCTTACCGATAAGCGGCTTATTTACTTTACCTTTAAGAAGCCTTCCTACATAAATTATGAGGATATAATCAATATAGAGCTTAAAAAGGAAGAAAAAAATACGGCGACTATAACTATATATTATCGGAGCAGGATCATGAAATCGGTAGGTGGGAAGCTGTCAGACGAGCTGAACTGCCCTGTAACGTATATTTTACAGTATGTCGGCAATTACAAGCTGGCGTACCGCATATTGACCGAGCACTGCGATATTTATACCGAATCCGATCAGAATGTCGGAAGCCATTATTATTAATGTACAGGTAAAGAGCGGCAGAAATGATCTCGGTTCGGTATTGTATTCTATGTCCGACGTAAGCTGCGAACGAGTCGTCGGAGTTCATACTTGTATCAGCGGAGCAGACAAAGCGTATATACTGCTCAATTAGACCATATGCGGCGGAAAGGATGAACAGCGTTTGCTATATATAATAAAGAAGGAAAGATGTTGAAAATGGAAATTGCAAATAGTATCAGAAGTCAGATATTGATCGACGCTCTTCCGTATATTCAGAAGTATCACGATAAGATCGTGGTTGTAAAATACGGCGGAAACGCTATGACCGACGATAAGCTGAAGGAAGCTGTAATGAGCGATATCGTTCTGCTCAGCGAGGTAGGGATAAAGGTAGTGCTTGTTCACGGCGGAGGTCCGGAGATAAATTCAATGCTTAAAAGGGTCGGTATCGAAAGCAAGTTTATCGGCGGTTTGCGCTATACTGACAAGGAAACTATAGATATAGTAAAAATGGTGCTGTGCGGAAAGGTAAATAAAGAGCTGGTTTCGGCTTTACAGCTTCACGGCGGAAAAGCTCTTGGACTGTGCGGGTGCGACGGCGAGATGATACTTGCCGAAAAGCTTCAGGGCGATATAGATCTCGGTTATGTCGGCGAGATTAAAAAGGTAACGACAAAGCCGATAATAGACGCTCTCAATAACGGTTATGTACCTATAATCGCTACTGTCGGAACTTCTGCCAGCGGTCAGGCGTATAACATAAATGCCGATACCGCGGCGGCAAGAATAGCCTCATGCCTCAGAGCGGAAAATCTGATACTTATGACAGATATAGCAGGTCTTTTACAGGATAAGGACGACGATTCTACGCTGATCCCTCAGGTCAACGTCAGCGATGTTCCGTATCTTAAAAAGACAGGAATAATAAGCGGCGGAATGATACCTAAGATAGACTGCTGTGTTGAGGTGATAAGACGGGGAGTAAAGAAAACTTCGATCATAGACGGAAGAGTTCCTCATTCTATACTTATCGAGCTGCTTAGCAACGAGGGAGCAGGAACACAGTTTACATAAACGCCTGATGAACAGTATGAGAGGTATTGATATGAAAATACAGGCTTCTTTTGAGAATACCACAGTTTTTACCGAGAAAAAGCAGCTTATGAATTATCTGAGGATAATTGAGAGATATACGTCCGGATATATTCTGAAGATTCTGATACCTATAGCTTTGGCCGCCGCCGCAGTGTGTCTTTTTATAGCGCAAAGCTTTCTTGCATGGATATTTGCCGCATTGTCAGCCGCCGCTGTTGTTTACCGTTTTGCGGAAACAAGGATCAAATTTACAAGAAGATTCGGCAGGGGCGGAGAAACTGCATTGGGAAATCCGCAGAGCGTCAGGGCTTTTGATAATTACCTTGAACAGACCTGCACGGTTACGGTCAGAAAAATAGAATACGGCAGTATAACAAGAGTTATCGTCGTTTATGACTGTGTTATTATTTTCTATAAGGATACTGTTCTGTGCATAGCTGATTCGGGATATACAAAGGGCGACGGAAAGGCTTTCAGAAGATTTCTGGCAGATAAGATAGACAGCTCAGGCTCGGCAGCTGAATTTAAGGTATCGGACGGTTCTGTATTCGATATATAATATATTTTAAAACAAGGATAAGAAAGAGTTGATTAAAATGAACACTATAGAACAGTTCAACGAACACGTTATGCCTACCTACGGGCGGTATGATCTGGTGCTTGAAAAGGGAGAAAACCGTACTGCTGTCGATGAAAACGGCAGGGAATATATAGATTTCGGCTCTGGAATAGGCACTAACAGCCTTGGCTTCTGCGACGGGGACTGGGTTAAGGCGATCTGCGATCAGGCGCATAAAATTCAGCATACGTCAAATTATTATTACACTAAGGTTCAGGCTGACTTTGCTGAAAAGCTCTGCAATATTACAGGCTATAATAAAATGTTCTTCGGCAATTCGGGAGCGGAGGCTAACGAATGTGCTATAAAGCTTGCGAGAAAGTACAGCTTTGACAAATACGGCAGGGAAGCGCAGAGAAATATTATTATTACTCTTGTAAACAGCTTTCACGGAAGAACGCTGGCAACTCTTTCCGCTACGGGGCAGGACGTTTTTCATAACTATTTCTTTCCGTTCGCAGAGGGCTTTATAAACGTAAAAGCCAACGATATTGATGATCTGAAAGCAAAGCTTGAAGAAAACGACGGCAGGGTCTGTGCAGTAATGTTCGAGTGCGTTCAGGGAGAGGGCGGAGTAATTCCGCTGGAGCAGAGCTTTGTAGACGCGGTTTTCGAGGAATGCGGCAGACGTGATATTCTCACTATCTGCGACGAGGTCCAGACGGGAGTCGGCAGAACGGGAAAATTCCTGGCCTGCGGTCACTACGGCGTTAAGCCGAATATCGTAACTCTTGCAAAGGGCCTTGCAGGCGGAGTTCCTATAGGAGTATGCCTTGCAGATGAAAAATGCTGCTGCGTTCTCACTCCCGGTACTCACGGTTCTACCTTCGGAGGAAATCCTATATCCTGCGCTGGAGGAAACGCTGTGCTTGATAAGGTAACGAAACCGGGATTTCTCAATGAAGTTAATAAAAAGGCGGAGTATTTCCGCTCAAAGCTTCTTGAGCTTCCGGAGGTTGAGGGAGTTGACGGACTGGGGCTTATGATAGGAGTACGGCTCAAAACAAAAAATGCAGGAGAGGTATGCAGGGAATGTCTTGACAGGGGACTGCTTATTCTTACCGCAAAGGCTAAACTGAGATTTCTTCCGCCTCTTACTATTTCATATGAAGAAATAGACAAGGGAATGGAGATACTGAAAGAGGTTCTTGGCGGCTGATATGAAAATAAAACATATCGCTGTCTTACTAACTGAGTTTTCCCACGGAGCATGCCTTGAAATAATGCAGGCTTAGTATGCAAAAAACGGAGTTTCTCAATCGGATCCGGGTTTTGCTCATATTGCATTTTCCGCAGGAGGAAAAAGCGAAGTTGATATGCTGTCGGCAAGGCTTTAAGAGGACGGATATAAAATAATTAGTCAGCCGAGAATTACGGGCGACGAATATTATGAAAGCGTAATATTCGATCCCGACGGAAATTTGATAGAAACTACTATATAACGGAGGAAATTATATGAAACATTTACTTAAAATGCTTGATCTTTCAAAAGAGGAAATTATCGAGATTCTTAATCTTGCGGATCAGCTCAAGTACGAAAACAAAAACGGAATAGAGCATCATCTGCTTAAAGGAAAAACTCTGGGAATGATATTCCAGAAGTCGTCGACCCGTACCAGAGTATCCTTTGAAACGGGAATGTACCAGCTGGGCGGTCAGGCGCTGTTTCTATCAAATCGGGATCTTCAGATAGGCAGGGGCGAGCCTGTTCAGGATACTGCCCGTGTTCTGTCCCGTTATATCGACGGAATTATGATACGTACCTTTGAGCAGAAGGAAGTCGAGGATCTTGCCGAATACGGTTCTATTCCGATCATCAACGGTCTTACGGATTTCTGTCACCCCTGTCAGGTACTTGCCGATCTTATGACGATCCGTGAATTCAAGGGACGCTTCGACGGACTTAAAATGTGCTACATAGGTGACGGAAACAATATGGCAAATTCGCTTATTGTCGGCGGACTAAAGGTCGGAATGGAGGTTTCGGCGGCTTGTCCCAAGGATTATCAGCCGGACGCAGAGGTGCTTGAGTTTGCAAAGCAATACGGAAATAAATTCTCAATGACCGATGTACCTCTGGAGGCGGCAAGGAACGCCGATGTGCTGTTTACAGACGTATGGACTTCAATGGGGGAGGAAGCGGAGACCGAAAAGCGTAAGATTGCCTTTAAGGGCTATCAGATAAATGATGAGATAATGGCTGCTGCAAAGGCGGACGCTATGGTTCAGCATTGTTTGCCTGCGCACCGTGAGGAGGAGATTACCGCAAAGGTATTCGAGGCTCATGCCGATGAGATATTTGAAGAGGCTGAAAATCGTCTTCACGCTCAGAAAGCCGTTATGGTAAAGGTAATGAGCAAGGATAAGGAATAGGTACAGCTTATCCCTGCGTCTTAAAATAAGGCGCAGGGATTTTTGTTTTATGGGAAAATTATTTTGGATTTTTGAAAAAAGGACTTGACAAGCAATAAAAAATATGATAAAATATTTAAGTCGCAGGTAAGCATATTAGTAAGTGTTACGTTTCATGATGGCGGTATGTAATACTTTATTATCTGGACAGGTGTCCGAGTGGTTTAAGGAGCCGGTCTTGAAAACCGGTGATACGGCAACGTACCGTGGGTTCGAATCCCACCCTGTCCGCCAATATATTTTTTGCGGAATTTTTCCGCTGTTTTTATATTACCTGCGGATTTACCCAAGTGGTGAAGGGGCTCCCCTGCTAAGGGAGTAGGTCTCGAAAGGGGCGCGAGAGTTCAAATCTCTCAATCCGCGCCAGAAGCACTGTAAACAAAGCGTTTGCAGTGCTTTTTTGTTTGCGGATTCGCTTATTAAACAAACAGCGGGAAGCAAAGAAGCATTTTGTTTCCCGTTGTTTTTTAAAGGAGAAAAAATATTATTTGTTTACATATTTATGATATGCGTCGTTAAAGGTTTTAAGCTCGGAATCTATCGTACCCTTGTACATTTCACGCAGCTGAGTCCAGGTGTACTGGACACCGTCTTCGTCCTCCTTCATTACTGAGGTGTACATATACGGTATAAGGGCTTCCTTGGTTGGATTCGTAGCGGCACCGTTGTCTGACAGCGTTGTTGAAATTCCGTAGCCAGGGTCGTAGATCTGGGTAAACTTTTCGGATATAACGTCCTTGAAAGCAGCGGTGTACATTTCTTCCGTCCAGTAAGGATTGGTCTGCATAAACTTTTCTTTTTCGGTTTCGATGTAGGTCTGCTGAGTATTTACGATTCTTGCACATTCCATCCAGCATTTCATAGCTTCTGCTTTTTCTGAGCCTTTTACCCACATATATGCGTTCAGGTCAATTGAAGTATACATTTTATCTGCATTGGGATCCTTTGGCATAGGTACGACAGCCCATCTGTCATCCTCCTTAGGGCCGTGAGTTCCGGTAGCCGCCCAGGTTCCCATTGCGTAAAACAGGACATTTTTCTTAAAGGCATCGCTTGCCTGTCCTATCCATTCTGAATTGTACAAATTGTTTTTCTTGAGATTGTATAAAACACCCGAGGCGCGTTCAAATGCAGGATTGTCGAGATTTGAAACATATTCGTCCTTATCTGCGTCATACTTTATCAGGGTTTCTCCTGTTGAATGGAATATAAACGGTGCGAACCAGCCGTTTATTCCCCAGCGCTCTTCGTCCTCGCTTGCACCCTGACAGTATTCGTCCATTATATCGTACCAGGTATTCCAGTCCCATTCGCCTTTCATGTAAAGCTCATACGGATCTTCAAGGCCTGCGGCTTCAACCATATCTTTATTATAGGTAATTACGGAGCAGGCGCCGAAGTTAACGGGTGCAACGTAATGCTTCCCATTCAGAGTATACTGATCTGCCATATTTTTCACGCCGCTCCAGAGCGGATCGTCAAAGTTAACCAAACTGTCAATAGGCTGGAACATTTCCTTAACGCAGTTAGCCGGAAAGGTCATTGAGGCTTCATACCAGAACATATCCGGCGGATCGTTTGACATAAGTCTTGAAGCGAGCTTTTCATATACCTCCAGCGAGGTAGTCTGGGAGTATTTTATCGAGCCTCCTTTGTTTTCAAACAAGGTCAGATCGCTTCTCTTTTCAGGCACCGCTTTAGTCGGATTGATATCGAAATACGACAGCCATTCAAGCTCCTTTTCTGCTCCGTCCGGAATAGCTTTAATATCGTTGGTATCCTCAACCTTGACCTTATCAACGTATGAGCTGTCTTTGTCTGACGATCCGCAGGAAGCCATTGAGACTGACAAGATCAATGCGGCTAGACCTGCGGCTGCGCGTTTTATTTTTTTCATTGTAAAACCTCCACACTTTTTTATAACAATCGACTACGGATTTATATGTATTGCATATATTCAGTATATAAAAACATATAAATATATGCAAGACATTTTATATTTAGTTGTGGAAATTTATTAACTGCATTATTTGTTCAAAATTATTAAACGGTGTTTTACAGCTGAAAATACCCAAGGTAATTTAAAGTTCATAAATAGTTACATTAAAATACTTTTATAGGATAGGATAATTATATATACTGATATTAAACGGAAAAACGATCGGTTTGATTACGGGAGGTGGCGGGAATGCTTGCCAAGTATGAGCATAAGGTTCTTTTCGGCAGCCAGCATTTAAGTCTGCACAAATACAAAAATCTTCATAATCTGCTGCACTGGCACGACGAGCATGAGCTGATCTATATTGAAAGCGGTACGGCAGAGGTTCTTGCCAGTAACAGTGTTTACAGCTTATGCGCTGGTCAGTGCGTATGGGTAAGCAGCGGAGATGTGCATTATATTGCCGGCAGCGGAGAAAGTGAGATCCTTGTTATAAAGCTTGATCCTGATTTTCTTTCGGAGTTTTTCGGAAAGCGTGTGCTTAAAAGTCCGCTGATAAAGGGAAACTACGGAATTGATAAGGTTTTCTACGGAATATATGAGGAGATGTGCGGCAAACGGCTGTATTCAAATATTGTGTGCGACTGTATAATTGTAAAGACGCTTGCGGGTATTTATCAGAATGAAGAGTCAGAAATTCCGGATACCGCCGGCAATTCTCAGCCGTATGCAAGATATAAGCAGCTGCTTGAAATGATCTCTGAAAGATACTCCTCTGTTACCTTTGACGAAGCCGCAGAATTTATGTGTCTGAGCAGGCCATATTTTTCAAAGTACTTCAGAAAGCTTTCGGGAATGACCTTTACCGATTATGTAAATTCTGTAAGGATAAACGAAGCGCTTAGGCTAATTTCTCAAGGAGAGCTTACAATAACTGAAATATCTATGAAGACCGGCTTCGGTACGATACGTAATTTTAACAGGGTATTTAAGGAGATCACAGGCTATAATCCGAAATCTCTTCCGAAGGACAATATATTTATCGGCACAAAAACAGCCGGCAGCGATGGCTTTGATCCTACGCTTTCGGCTATAGTATTAATATAAATAAACAAGCATCGGGTGATGACGGAATGCAGCTGTCAAGCGCTGACAAAAAATAGATGAATGATAAAAATGGACTAAAGGGTTTAGATTTCAGTTTTTTTGCTTTTAAATTTAACTTTTTATTATATACGGCAAATATAGTATAATAATATAAAATGCTTAAAAGCTGCATTTACGGACTTTTCAGCATAAAAAGCAACGCAGTTCGGACTTTAGGGTTCAAACTGCGTTAGAGTTATTAATATGGCTGGGGTAAAAGGATTCGAACCTTTGGAATGCCGGAATCAGAATCCGGTGCCTTACCGCTTGGCGATACCCCAATGTTGAGACAAATTTTACTGGTTGGGATAGATGGATTCGAACCATCGGAATGACGGAGTCAAAGTCCGTTGCCTTACCTCTTGGCTATATCCCATAATCTGTCCCAAACAATTCAATTTATTACCGCTGTTTTATACAGCTTTTATATTATATCAGATATATCTGCAAATTGCAAGACCGCAGCTTGTAATTTTACAATTTATTAATAAAAATATCTGTTATGTACCGCAGGTTTCCCTGCGGATATTCAGCAAAACAATTAGCGATTGTTCTGGTTGTTCTGATTGTTCTGGTTATTCTGGTTCTGGCAGTTGCTGAACTGGTTGTTGTTCTGCTTATTCTGATTGTTCTGATTCTGGCTGTTGCTGAACTGGTTATTGTTCTGGTTGTTGTTATTGTTCTGGTTATTCTGATTGTTGTTCAGAGAATTGCTGAACTGGTTGTTGTTGTTCTGATTCTGGAAAGGCTTGAAGTTAGGGTCCTGCTTGTTCTGTCTGCTCTTTTCGTTTGCCTGGCTAGGATTCTGATTTGACATATAAAACACTCCTTAAAATTTAATTTGCCGAAAAACATCGGTAAAATTATATTTCCCTATGATAAAAAAAATATTCCGGCTGTGCAAAAGCAATATTTTCATAGGAATTTGTTGCATTCAAACGAAATCGGTGTTATAATATACATAAATATATAACTGAAGGGAATGTTAATTATGGGAAAAGAAAAAAGATCCGGATTTATGTCAAGATTTATCGGGGAATTCAAAGAATTCATATCAAAGGGCAATGTTCTGGATATGGCGGTCGGAGTTATCGTTGGCGGCGCTTTTACCTCGATAATAAATTCTCTGGTCGACGATATTCTGATGCCTGTTATCGGAACTGTCCTTTTGGGAGTAAACTTCAAAGCATTGGGTTTCCATATCCCTTGGGGAAACGAACCATACATAAATTTAGGCGGATTTATTACAGCAGTTATAACATTTCTTCTGACAGCGCTTTGCGTATTTATCTTTGTAAAGGCTGTAAACGCACTTAGGAATTTTCATAAAAAGCCGGAGCAGCCTAAGGAAGAGAAGCCTGCCGAGGTTCCTGATGATATAAAGCTTCTTACCGAGATAAGGGATCTGCTTATCCAACAGAAAAATGCCGGAGAAAAATAATAACATTTTTAATGTATCAGACTGTTGACAAAACGGCTCAACTGTGATATATTAGCTTTAATAAGAAAATGCGGTGATAAGAACAAGTAGCTTTTCAATGCGGTTTCAGAGAGTATCCGGGCGGTGCGAGGATACAAAAGCTTGATCTGCGAATACGTCTTTGAGCAGACTTCCTCAGAAAGCGTAGCAGGACTTCGCAAAGGGAGGTACGGGAGCGTCCGTTAAAGCGTGTGGCTTTGCAGCTGTGCATAGCCGTTAAGGTCGGGAATATCCCGATAAAACGAGGTGGTACCGCGATAGATTCGCCCTCTGATAAGCTCAGGCTTGTCGGAGGGCTTTTTAATTTTAGAGTATTACATTGAAATGTCTGATGAAATTTAAAAATAAGCTTTTTTGGATAAGAATCTCGACCAACTTAAGAAGATCGAGTATGCTGAAAAGCCTAAAATAATTAAATACTGATATATCCGAGGTGCTTTATGCTGACGATACCCGCAAAGACTATTTTGCAGAAAAACAAATCCTCCGGCTGGTTCGGAAACGATTATAATATGAACCTTTATAAGGGCTGCTGCCACGGGTGTATTTACTGCGACAGCCGCAGCGACTGCTACCGTATAGACGATTTCGATACGGTAAGGGCAAAGGAAAACTGCATTGAAATTCTGCGTGACGAGCTTCGGCGAAAGGTTCGCACAGGCGTTATCGGAACGGGAGCAATGAGCGATCCGTATAATCCGTTTGAAAAAACAGAACGGCTTACAGAGAAAGCATTAATGCTTATCGACGCCTATAATTTCGGGGTAACGGTAATTACAAAATCCGATTTGATTGTAAGAGATATAGATTTATACAAGAGCATAGCGACACATTCGCCTGTGCTTTGTAAAATGACCGTCACAACCTGCGACGACAAGCTTTCAAGGCTGATCGAGCCCAATGTCAGCACCTCGAGCGAACGTTTTAATGCGCTTGCGAAAATGTCCGAAGCAGGCTTGAAAACAGGAATAACTCTTATGCCGGTTCTGCCGTTTATCGACGATACCGAAGAAAATATTCTGGGAATAGTAAGAACCGCTCATAACTGCGGAGTTAAAATAATATATCCCGCTTTTGGAATGACTTTGCGGCAGAATCAAAGGGATTATTACTATCAAAAGCTTGACGCACTTTTCCCCGGAATGTCCGATAAATACCGGCAATACTACGGCGACAGCTACGAATGTGTGTCGCCAAACGCCAAAAGGCTTTGGAATGCTTTTGCTGCAGAGTGCGACCGACATGGGATACTTTATAATATGAAAGATATTATTCGCTTTTATAAATGCGGATATGAGAATATGCAGCTGAGCTTTTTTGATTAAGATATATTTTTGGATATTATGTGAGAGGCGGTGGTATCCGTGAGATCAAAGCCTGATCTCATCGTTTATGTTTCGTTTTCAGAATAAAATTTGAAAGCGAGGTTATAAAAATGATAAGAAAAGCTGAAAATGCCGATATTAAAAGCATTGCAAGGATCTACAGTCAGCTGCACAAAAAGCATGCGGAAATATGTCCCGATTACTTTAATATGCCTGAGCTTAGTTTTTTTGAAAGCCGTATTTCGGAAACTCTGTCACAAGGTGAAACGTCTTTAATAGTTTATGAGCAGGACGATAAGATACAAGGCTACGCCGAGGTTTTCGTTCATGAAATTCAGGAAAACGAAAACCGAAAAGTTTACAGACGCTGTTTTATCCAACAGCTGGCAGTTGATACAGATTGTCAGCGAAACGGTGTGGGCGGAAAGCTTGTGGAGTATATAAAAAGCTATGCAAATGAACATTTTTGTCACAGCGTAGAGTTGGGCGTGTGGTATGAAAATTACAACGCTGTGGACTTTTACGGTGCAATGGGATTTACTCCCCGAATGTATAAAATGGAAATCAAATTAGTAAATAATAAAATTGGAGGAATATAAAATGACACTTTTTGAAGAACTGAAAAGAAGAGGACGTTAAAGTCAGGAGGGAAAACTTATGAGCAGTAAAAATTATTTCACAGTCGCTCTGCTTCAGCTGCTTTCGGAGGAAAGTATTGAGGACAGCATAAGAAAGGGCGTTGAAGCCTGCCGTATTGCTAAGAATGCAGGCGCAGATCTGGCTTTATTTCCTGAAATGTGGAGCATAGGCTATGATTTTAGAAAGTTTTCAAATAAATTTGCGATCGAGCCTGACAGCGGCTTTGTTCGTTCATTTTCCGAGGCGGCGAAGAAGCTTGATATGGCAATAGCGGTAACTTATCTGGAAAAGCACGAGCCTAAGCCCAGAAATACAGCAGAGGTTTTCGACCGATCCGGAAACTCGGTTCTCAGGTACTCAAAAGTACACACCTGTGACTTCGGATATGAAAGCTCCCTTTGTCACGGAGATGATTTTTATACCGCAGACCTTGATACGAAAAGCGGAAAGGTAAGGATCGGAGCAATGATATGCTACGACAGGGAATTTCCTGAAAGCGCAAGGCTTCTTATGCTTAAAGGCGCAGAGATAGTTCTTGTTCCGAACGCCTGTCCGATGGAGATAAACAGACTCTCTCAGCTTCGTGCAAGAGCCTATGAAAATATGATCGGGATAGCGACCTGCAATTATCCGTATGGTCAGCCTGACTGCAACGGACATTCCACCGCCTTTGACGGAATAGCCTACCGTTCGGACGGAAACGGCTCAAGAGATACTCTTATTGTTGAAGCGGGAGAGGAAGAGGGAATTTACCTTGCGCACTTTCCGTTGGAGGATATAAGAGAATACAGAAAGCGGGAGGTTCATGGCAACGCTTACCGACGTCCTGAAAAATACGGACTTCTTTTATCTGAGGAAAAATACGAACCTTTTATAAGAAACGATTTTAATAAATAATAAAATACTTGGAGGAATAAAAAATGACACTTTTTGAAGAACTGAAAAGAAGAGGACTTCTCGCTCAGCTTACTGACGAGGAGGAGATCAAGGAGCTTATCAATGCAGGAAAGGCGACATTCTATATCGGCTTTGACCCGACTGCGGACAGTCTGCATGTTGGTCACTTTATGGCGCTCTGCCTGATGAAGAGATTGCAGATGGCAGGTAATAAGCCTATTGCTCTGCTAGGCGGCGGAACGGGAATGATAGGCGACCCTTCCGGAAAAAGCGATATGAGAAAAATGCTGACGCCGGAGGACATCGCTCATAATGTTGAATGTTTTAAAAAGCAGATGAGCCGCTTTATTGATTTTTCAGAGGGCAAGGCTATGGTAGTTAACAACGCCGACTGGCTGCTTGATCTGAAATACGTTGACGTTCTCAGAGAGGTAGGAGCCTGCTTCTCGGTAAATAAAATGCTTACCTTTGAATGCTACAAGCAGAGAATGGAGAGAGGTCTGACTTTCCTTGAGTTCAATTATATGATAATGCAGTCCTACGATTTCTATAAGCTGTTTCAGGATTACGGCTGCAATATGCAGTTCGGCGGCGACGATCAGTGGGCAAATATGTTGGGAGGTACGGAGCTTATCAGAAAGAAGCTGGGCAAGGACGCTTACGCTATGACTATAACGCTTCTGCTTAACTCTGAGGGAAAGAAGATGGGCAAGACCGAAAAGGGAGCGGTATGGCTGGATCCTGAAAAGACCTCGCCCTATGAGTTCTTCCAGTACTGGAGAAACGTTGCCGACGCCGACGTTATAAAGTGCCTTAAAATGCTTACCTTTGTACCTATTGAGGAAATAGAGGAAATGGAAAAGACTATGGAGGGCGCAGAGTATAACAAGGCTAAGGAACTGCTTGCCTATGAGCTTACAAAGCTTGTTCACGGCGAGGAGGAGGCTGAAAAAGCAAAGGCAGCGGCTAAGGCTCTGTTCGGAGCAGGAGGCGAAAGCGCTGATATGCCGTCAACAGAGATCCCGAATTCGGAGCTTGAGGACGGAAAAATAGGAATTTTAAGCCTTCTGGTGAAAACCGGTCTTGCTCCGTCTAACAGCGAGGCAAGGCGGCTTGTTACTCAGAACGGAATCGCGGTAAACGACGTTAAATTTACCGACCCTAAGGGAACTGTGGATCTGTCAGAGCCTGTAATTATCAAAAAAGGCAAGAAAATATTCCATAAGGTTTCTAAAATCTGACGGTCAAAATTTTAAGATCGTCAATATAAAAGCGGACATTCAGTAAATAGCTGAAGTCCGCTTTATATTAATAAACTTATTTTTCTTTTGCGTCAGCGGCAATAAGCTTTCTTAAAGCGCTTACAACGCATTTGATCGCCCGTGAGGAATCATAGGTTATATTATCGGGAAGTCCTGCCTTTGAACGTTCAACGTTCCAGAGAACTGTAAGGATTCCTCCGCAGCGTACTCTTCTGGCAGTGCATACTGCAAAGACTGCCGCACATTCCATTTCAGAGGTAAGACAGCCGCATTTGAGATAGCTTTCCCATCGCTGCTTTATATCTGCGGCCATAGGAGAACTGTCAGGCTCTACTTCACCGTAAAAGCTGTCCTTAGAATGAACTACTCCGACATGAAACATATTTCCGGTTTCATTGGAGGAAAGCTCTTGGGCAGCCTGCGCCAGAGCAGTTATGACTTTAAAATCTGCCGCAGCAGGGTAGTCGGGCGGAAGATATTCCGCAGTCGTACCTTCGCCCCTGACCGCTGCGGAAGCAATACACAGATCTCCTCCGCTTACTTTCAGATCCATTCCTCCGCTGGTTCCTATTCTTATAAAGGTATCGGCTCCGCATTTGATAAGCTCCTCAACTGCAATAGCGGCTGACGGACCTCCTATACCGGTAGAGCATACAGTAACCTTTTCTCCGTCAAGGCATCCTGTATATACATTGTATTCCCGGTTCTGGGCTACCTGCACGGCATTTTCTAGCAAAGCCGCTATTTTCGGAACTCTTCCCGGATCTCCCGGAAGAATAACGTATCTTCCTACTTCCTCAGGGAGAGTTTGAATATGAAATTGTCTTTCTCCGTCCATTATGCTTGCCATTTTAGAAGCTCCTTTCACTGCTGTGAGCTGTCAAAGTATTCTGTGTCTGCTGCTTCGTCCTCCAGCATGGACTGTGCAAAGCTGTCGGTATTTTTCTTTGCCTTGACTGACGTTGTAATTATAGCTATGGAAACAATTGTAAAGACTGCTCCTATACCTCCGAATACATAAAAAAGTATCTTATATACGTTATCTCCGTCCGCATAGAATTCATCAGGTCTATTCGGATTATAATAAAGAGCGACTTTCTGTCCCTTATAATAATTGCACGGATTGGAATAAGAATTTCTCTGCTTAACGTATTCCTGTCCGCTGACCGTATAGCTGAATACGGGCGCATAGGTCGTTCCGTCGCTGTCGGTGCTGCTTACAATATCTACTACTTCTGCCTGAGTTTTTGCTGTGCATCTTTCTTTTTTATTCTGATCAGAAATCCGCAGTCCTATTCCTATCGTAAGGAAAACAACTCCAACGACCAAAAATATTGCAGGCAATAAAATTAGAGATGAAATACTGCTCCGTTTGTTTTTTCTTGTTAACATAATAACTCCCCCTTATTTTTATTTAATATATACCAGTACAGCAAATCCGATCACAGCCGCTGCAATAAGGGCAACAGCTGCAACAGCCGGTTTGTTTATACTGCTCTGCGAATTGTCAGGCTCAGGTTCGTTTGGCTTGACAATATCGTTTTCAAAGCTTTCGTCTGCGCTTTCCATCATAAATCCGGTTATAGGGTCTGCTTCCGTGAAGTTTTGAGGTTTAACAGGCTCACTGTTGTATTTATGCTCGTTAAGTATTGTCTTTTTTCTGCGCATAAACTCTCCCTTTTTTTTGATCCATATCTCGGAAGTGAATTTGTGATACGCTGAAGCGCTATTTATCTATTTTCATAGATATGTCGAATGCCTTAACGGAATGCGTAAGCGCTCCGAGGGAGATTATGTCTACTCCCGTTTCGGCGATCTTTCTTATCGTTTCGGCAGTTACGTTGCCGGAGGCTTCAAGCTTCGCTCTGCCGTTTGTTATTTCAACGGCCTTTGCCATATCTTCACAGCTCATATTGTCAAGCATTATTATTTCAACGCCCAGATCTAGAGCCTCACGAAGCTGTTCCAGATCACCGACTTCTACTTCGATCTTTACTGTATGCCCCATTTTTTCTCTCAGCGCATTTACTGCTCCGGACATACTTCCGTAAGCGTCGAGGTGAGTGTCCTTGAGCATAGCGCAGTCTGAAAGGTTATAGCGGTGATTTTTTCCTCCGCCTACGGTAACGGCGTATTTCTGTAAAACTCTCAGTCCCGGGAGGGTTTTTCTTGTATCGGCGATCGATGCCTTCGTTCCCTCCACAAGCTTTACGCATTTATTTGCAGCAGTAGCTACACCCGACATATGCTGCAAAAGGTTAAGGGCGGTTCTTTCGCCTTTCAGAAGGGCTCTGGTCCTGCCTTTTATCCTTGCTATAATATCGCCCTTTTTTACAGATTCACCGTCGTGAATATAAACTTCAAACTCGGTTTCGGGGTCAAGCAGGGTAAAAACTCTCAGCGCAATATCTATTCCACATAGGATACCGCTGTCCTTTGCAACATATTTAGCGGCTGAAACCGAATTTTCGTCAACCAGATAATCCGTAGTTACGTCTATGTAATTAATATCCTCCAGCAGCGCATTTTTTATAATATCGTCTATCTGAAACTGCATTAAAGTCATAATAAAGATCCTCTCATTAATTTATAGATATTTCCTCAGGCGTCAGCTGCCGCTGCTTTCGTCAGGCTTATCAAAGACCGGCTGAGGCGTAAGCTCTGCGCTTTCAGAAGCGATCTTAAAAGCTTCGCCGAGAATAATGTATGCAACGGTGGCAAGCGACCTGGCTTCTACATAATCCTTGTCTGTTTTAAAGCGGCCTGTATCAAGTATTTCCTTTATCTGTATTATCCGCTCGTAGCCTGAAAACAGCGCGGGAATATCCGGCATTACAAAATAAGCGGTCTGCATGATTTTCCTAATTTCCGTCCTGAGTCCGGAAGGTATGTGGGGAGCATTTTCATAGACTTCAAAGTCGTAAGGTATAAACGCCTTGGGACATTCTTTTATTTTTTCATTAATATCCGACGCCGCTCTTCTTGAAAATACAAGAGCTTCAAGCAGCGAATTGCTTGCAAGGCGGTTGTTTCCGTGAACTCCGGTACAGGAGCATTCGCCGCAGGCGTAAAGACCGTCAACTGTAGTTCTTGCATAGGTATCTACCTTAATTCCGCCCATTAGATAATGCTGGCATGGGAAAATCGGTATCATATCCTCGGTCATATCATATCCGGCTTTCAAAAGGTTGGAGTATATCATTGGAAAACGGTTTTTGATAAAATCAGGATCTTTGTGGGTAATATCAAGGTAGAAATTATCCGAGCCGGTTTTCTTTGCTTCAAAAATAATTGAATGAGAAACTACGTCGCGCGGAGCAAGCTCCAGTCTTTTGTCATAGTTGTGCATAAACCTTTCGCCGCTGCAATTTTTAAGATATGCGCCCTCTCCTCTTACGGCCTCGGAGATCAGAAAGCATTCTCTTGTATGGCGGTTGTTGAAGGCTGTAGGGTGAAACTGAATATAGCTTAGATTTTTTATCTCAGCGCCCATATTGTAAGCGAGGGTTATTCCGTCGCCGGTAGCTATTGCGGAATTTGTAGTATATTCGTAAACTCTTCCAATACCGCCAGTTGCGAAAACGGCACAGTGTGAATTGCATACAGTATATTCGCCGTCCTTTAAGACAAGAAAGGAAAATCCCGCAGCAGTTTTTTTGCAGTCGCACATAACGGCATTTTCCCATATCGTTACATTTTCAAGCTGCTGAACGTTTCTGAGCAGAGTAGTTTCGATCTCAAAGCCTGTAGCGTCCTTGTGGTGAAAGATCCTGTGCATTCCATGTCCGCCCTCAAGGGTACGGTGATAGTCGCCGTTTGGAAGCTTGTCGAAATCCACTCCCAGTTCGATAAGTTTTGCTATATCTATCTTAGCTTCGTTAACGAGCACGTCTGTCGAAATCGGATCGTTTTCAAAGCCTCCCGCTACAAAGGTATCGTGCTTATGTTTTTCGGGCGAATCATCGGGGCTGTTGTAAACTCCGGCGATACCTCCCTGAGCAAGAGAAGAATTACATAAGGTCAGCTCTTTTTTTGAAAGAATAAGCACCCTCAGGCTGCGTGATAGATTGTAAGCGCCGTAAAGTCCGGCAACTCCGCACCCTGCGATGATCACGTCAAAATTATTCATATCTGCGTCTGCGGCGTATTCTGCGGAAATATTCCGTCCGCCGCAGACCTGCACCCTCTTTCGTTTGAACATTCGGTATTTTCATGTTCTTTACTTGAATATAGGATCGTTTTTACACGGTCGTCTGATTATACTTATTTAATTATAGCATATATTGCGCCGAATTTCAATAATAAATTGTAAAACCGCACGCACTGTAAGATTATATGTCAGAAAATGCGCGTCCGTTTTTTGCGGACGCGCCAGTATTTTTTTTCAGCTGAGAGATGCTGCTGAACAAAATGAACGTTTTTTATAGAGAACATTTTATTTTCGTATGTTTTTTTGTATACCTCAGACCACGGAGAATCACGATCGCAAGTATCATATAGATATCCCGTGCTCAGATTTAAGAGATCATCAAGTTAATGAATAGGGAAAAGCCGAATTTTATACTATGTTCTCCGCTGCACTGAACACGCAGATGATTTCCCGGCGGCAATTCAGCGCTTCTTATCAGCTGTCTGAGGCGGTTACAGCAGTTCCTTTGTTATCTATACGGAATTCACGGACATCCCAGCCGGAAAGCCCTGCGTTTTCAAGAGAAAATTTCATCTTGCCGGCAAAGTAGGTGTTTTTCTCGTCCGCTATAGCAATAATTGTCGGTCCTGCGCCGCTTATATAAGCTCCGTACGCTCCGTGAGTATAGGCAATATCAAAAACCTCACGGCAGTGCGGGATAAGCTCCATTCTGTAAGGCTGGTGAAGCTTGTCATGAACGGCAGTCCTGAGGTTTTCAAATTTTCCGGTCAGAAGCGAAGCGGAAAACAGCGCCGCTCTGGAAAGGTTATATACTGCGTCTTTGTGTGATACCTCTTTTGGGAGACAGGCTCTTGCCTTTTCGGTTTTAAGCTCAAAGTCGGGAATGATCGCGACGAATTTCAGTTTTGTATAAACCTCCTGCTTGACCCAGTGAACCTTTCTTCCGTCAAAAACAGCGGTAACTATTCCGCCGAGCAGTGCCGGAGCGGTATTGTCCGGGTGTCCCTCGATCTGAGCGGCAAGGTCTACCAGATCGTCAGTTGAAAGAGGATTCCCCAGAATTTGATTAGCGCCTGCGAGTCCTGCGACTATACAGGCGGACGATGAACCAAGCCCCCTCGCCATCGGAATATTGTTGGTCTGAACGAGCCTCAGCCCCTCTAGCTTCTTTCCGCATACTTCAAACAGATCCCTTGCGGAAATATATATGAGATTTTTTTCGTCCGTCGGGATCTCAAGTCCGTCGGCGGATGAAATATCTATCCTGTCCGACTCCTCCATTTCAACGTAATTATAAAATGTAAGCGCAAGGCCGAGAGCGTCGAAGCCTGCGCCGAGGTTTGCGGAGGTGGCGGGAATTTGGACTTTGATCATAAAAATTCTCCTTTGAGGTTTTGTTTATAAGTATTTTGCTATGCTGATCGAAAAATCACCGCTATAGCTGAAAAGCGGGCGAACTCAGTTCACCCGTTTGGTATGTTAGATCTGTTTTAGCTGAACGTCTATCCCTAGCAGATTCTTTACTGCACCGTGGCTGTTCTTATCTCCGCAAAGAACGGATAAAACATTCAACAGCTGTGGATCTACAGGGTTTTCTTTTCCTAAAAGCCATTGTTGCTGAACACTGTCGGTTTTGATCTCCAAATAAAGCCTGCCGGATGAAGCGGCTCTTATTACGGATATTTCGCTTATGCTTTCTTTTGGAAAAACCTTTCCGTTTACGCTTATTCCGCTGAGCGGCAGATCGTCTGCGATAATGATTTCACGGGCGGTTTTCTTTTTTCTTCTGCTGTAGTGAATACCGGCGGGAAGTCTGATAAGAAAAGCCGCTGCAAAAATTATAAGGATCACAATAACAATAACTAAAAGATCCTTGGCACTTTGAAGGCTTACCGAGCCTTTGGCAAACAAAGAACCGTATACCGAAATGATTAATAAAAATAAAATTCCTGAGATAATATTGAAAAAAACGGAAAGTCTTCTTGCACCTTTTGTTAACGTCTTGAACGGGGGCGAAATAACAACTCGCCTGTCCTCTTCTCTGACAGCTTCGACAGTCGTCTTGTGCAAATTATCAACGCCGGTGCTTTTAACGCCGCTGCTTTTAACATCGGTGCTTTTAACGCCGTTGTTTTTAATTCTGAAAAGTCTGCTTAAAGAATTGAAGTAACCGGGCTGATCGGTAAGCATAGATATTCTTTTATTAACGCCGTTCTGATTATAAATTATCTCTGCTGTGTAATAAATAACAGCCCCTCCGATTATTACATGCGCAGTCAGCTTCAGTTCAATTTCACTGCCGTAAATCAGATTGTGAGTTTGAGAGCCTGCGATTATTTCGGCACTGTTTTCGTGAAATACGGCATATCCCAGCTTAGTTTTAACGATCAGTACCGCATGTATGATATAAGGTACAAAAATCACCGCAGCTATCAGCAGAAAGATTATTGCAACGCTGTCGATATAGATGGAGGTCTGTATAAGCAGTGATATCAGGCAGACTATAATGATCGAGTGAATAAGACCGGATTGTCCGGAAATCATTCTGTCGAAGATTATTTTGCGCTTAGAGCTTACTGTGAATAGAGGATATAAATTATCAGTCATTTCGGATTGCTCCCTCTTTAAATTGATCATTACAGCATTCTTATTTTGCTTGCTATCTCACAGGAATGAGAAAGTATGGTGAGATTTGTATCTATATCCGCCTCTACCATGTTAGGCGTTATAAACGCAAGCTCGTTATCAGGTCTGCCTGCTCGTTCGATATACATGAGCTTTCCGAACATTTCGGAGATCGAAGGTTTGAGAGCGTCTGCGTCCTCGGCTTTTATACGAACGTACATTGAGGTTTCCTGAGTCTTGTAGTCAACGACGTAATCCCTGCTTCTGCTGTCCTCCCAGCTCATTGCCAGAACTCTGTTGTGGTGCTTGAGGCAGTCGATTATATCTCCGACAACAGCGGAAGCGGTAGGAAGCTTTCCTGCGCCCTGTCCGTAGAAGAGAACGTCCCCTACTCCGTCGCCGGTTACGGAAATTGCATTGTAAACGTCGTCTACAGAAGCAAGCAGATTGCTTTTTGAAACAAGTCTGGGACATACGATAGCGCTGACGTGATCTTTTCCGGCAGGTTTAACCGAGCCAATAAGCTTGATCGCATATCCGGCGTTTTCGGCGTACTCAACGTCGTCGAGAGTTATATGGGAAATACCGGAGCAATGCACCATTTCGGGATATATCTGCTTTCCGTAGGCAAGAGAGCCTAGTATACAGATCTTGCGGCAGGCGTCGTGGCCCTCTACGTCGGCAGTAGGGTCTTTTTCTGCATAACCCAGCTCCTGAGCCATTTTCAGAGCAGATTCAAAATCCATCTGCTCCCTTATCATTTTTGTAAGAATAAAGTTGGTGGTCCCGTTGAGGATACCCGAGATCTGTTCGATCTCATTTCCCGCAAGACACTTGTTCAGCGGTCTTATAATAGGTATTCCTCCGCCTACGCTTGCCTCGAAAAGATAGTTACAGTTATGCGCTCTTGCAATAGCGAGCAGTTCTGCTCCGTGAGTCGCTACAAGCTCCTTATTTGAGGTAACAACGCTTTTTCCGCGCTCAAGAAGCTTCTTGGTGTATTCGTAGGCAAACGTTGCTCCGCCTACGACCTCGGCTACTACTTCTATTTCTTCGTCGTTGAGAAGAACATTGAAGTCCTTAACAAGTTTATCCTCAAACGGATCTCCCGGAAAATCCCTCAGATCGCAGATATATTTGATCTCACAGTTTCTTCCGACCTTTTTTGATATAGATTCACGGTTCTTTTCAAAAAGCTCGACAGTTCCCGAGCCTACGACACCGTATCCTATTACTCCGACCTTACTCATAAATTATACCATTCCTTTCACGAAAAAACAGACGCAGTTCGTGTAACAGCACAAACCCTGTATTCATTAATAATATTCTTATTCTCCTGAGATAATCTTTACGTCGACTACTCCTTCGATCTTTGCAAGCTCACTTCTGAGAATAGCGGCGTTCATGGCTTCATATTCAAACCTTACTGAGATCGTAACGGTAGCTACAGAGTCTATAGGAATATTCTGGTTTATCGTCAGAATATTCGTATTAAGTTCGTAAAGTCTGGAAATTATCGAAGATAGCACACCTTTTTCATCTCTTAGCAGACAGTAGACCGATACTATTTTATTTGTAAACTGCTCCTCATAATTAAAGACAGAATCCTTGTATTTATAATAGGCGCTGCGGGAGATACCTGCGGCTCTGCATGCTTCGGCAGATGTAGCCGCGATACCCGAGGCCCTCAGGCGCTTGGCTTCCAGTACCTTTGAGATTATCTCCGGCAAAACTCCGGAGCTTACCACAACCAGCCTGCTTTCACTGTTCGGCAAAATAAGTCCACCTCCAACAAACAAGTGTATTTGCGATACATACAAATATATCATGTTTTCAGCAGTTTGTCAAGGGAAAAGGATATAATTAACTGCCAAATTTAATAAACGGCAGCCCGTTTGTATGTGCAGTATACACAAATTATCCGCTATATAATTAAATATAAAAACTATTAGTTGCTTATGTACAGAAAAGGAGATTATTAATTGAAATATTAGTCAATTTAGCCGAAAAGTCTGCCGCAGTTAAAGTTTTTGCTTTCTATCCTTGAAAAAAACTTGTAATTGTTGTACAATAGTTATATATATTTGGCGCAAGAGGGTGAATTTTATGGATATTATTGCTGAAATACTCAATACGGACAAACTTGCCGAGGACAGACTTAAAGCTGCCGAGGAGGAAAAAAGCCGTATTATTGAAGAAGCGTCGCAGGAGGAAAAGCGGTTTGCCGAAGAAGCCGGGAATGAGATAAGCAGACACCGTGATAAGAAGCGCGCTGAGACAGACGCCGAAATTAACAGGCTGACAGAAGAGATAAACGCTCAATGCAGCGGACAGATAAGCGCCCTCGACTGCTTATACGAAAAGAATCATGTCATATGGGAAAACAAAATATTTGAAAGTATTATAAATATTGCAGAATAATACAGTCACAGACGATGTAAGGAGGGAGCTTTCGGGTGCTGGAGAGTTATTCGACCAATGCTACGGTAACTAAGATAAGGGCGATCCACGGCACGATGCTGAAACGTGAAAATTATCATGAAATGGTCAGCATGAGAAGCGTTCCCGAGGTTGCCGAATATCTCAGGAAATCTCCGAGATTCAGGGAGGTTCTGGGCGATATAGATCCGAATACGGTTCACAGGGGCTTTCTAGAAAGCCTTCTGAGCAAGGCGAACTTTGATACCTATGCAAGGCTTTGCAGGTTTCAGGGACTAGATAAGCTGCCTTTTTACAATTTTATAATACAGAAGAAAGAATGCGAGCAGCTGCTGAATCTTGTAAACGCTCTGAATTCAGGACTTGACAGGAAATTTTTGGAGGAGCTGCCCGGTTACGTTATACGTCATTCCGAGCTTGATATGCTTTCGCTTTCAAATGTGGCGGATTTTAAAGAGCTGATGAGCAGGCTTAAAGGAACGCCTTATTATAAGGTAATGGCTTCAGTAAAGCTGAATGAGGACGGAAAAGCCGACTATACCGACTGCGAACTGAAGCTGCGTACATTCTATTACAAGCGTCTTTTAGGATATGTTGAAAAGGATTTTTATTCATCGGACGAAAAAAAGCTGCGCAAGCTTATATTCAGTGAAATAGATATTATAAACATTATAAACGCATACAGGCTTAAAGCGTTCTTCGGATATACTCCCGATCAGATAAAAAGCAGTCAGCTTCCTTTTACCGGAGCGGGAAAGAACAGAATGAACAGGCTTTATGAAAGCGATACCCCGGAAGAAATGATATCTCGTCTTGAGAAAATGACCTACGGCAGAAGCTTTCAGGGGGAGTACGAGCATATCGAAACCAAGATAAATTCCTATGCCTATCAGCTGATGCAGCATACTGTAGCCGCGTCGACATCGGCTCCGGTAACGATTTATGCGTTTATGAAGCTGTGCGATATAGAGGTAGGAAATATCGTTCATATAATAGAGGGAGTAAGATACGACGTAGATCCGGCTATGCTGGAGGGAAAGCTGATAATCTGTTGATTTTTTATGCGTATGCGTTTATATATAATTTCCACCGGGAGGAGAAAAGAAATGGCAATAGAAAAGATGGAGCTTGTTACTATTGTCGGGCTTATGAGCGAGCTGGATACGGTTTTGCTCAAATGCTGTGAAAGCGGCTGCTTTCATATGGAGCCTGCCTTTGCGTCTGCGTCTGAAAGCCGCGGACTCAAGCTTCTTAGCGATAAAAATCCGTACGACGTGCCTCTTAAGGGACTGGCGTCTATTGCGACGTCGCTGGGGATAGCTTTGGAGGAAACAGACTTTTCGGACTGCGGTCTTGAAAGCGGAGCCGATTTTTCGGCTTTCTGTGACAGACTTGAAAAACCTTTGGCGGAGATAGCCGCAAAAAAGCAGAATGCTATGCAGATAATCTCAGAGCGCAGGGGAGCAGTCATTCAGCTTAATCATCTTAAAGGTCTTAACGAGGAATTCGACAGGATATTCAGCTGCAAGCACGTTGCGGTAAGAGTAGGAAAGCTTCCCCTTGAAAGCCGTGAAAAGCTTGAGTTTTATGATCAGGAGTTTTTCTTCGTGCCTTTTGATTCGGACAGAAGCTTTTGCTGGGGAATGTATTTCTGTCCTAATGATATTAAGGATATAGTAGACGATATATTCAGGTCTATGTATTTTGAAAGAATAATGATACCTGACTTTGTTACAGGAAACGCAGCAGAAGCGTTTGAGCATCTGAACACAGAAATAGACGAGAATGTAAGGATAGCGGAGGAGCTCGACAAGCGGCTTTCGGATTTTGCTTCTGAGCATGAAAACGAGATACAGCAGGCATTTACCAAGCTGAAGTTCAGGCACGATACCTTTGAGCTTCGGAAAAATGTGGGAGCGCTTAACGATAAGATATACATCAAGGGCTTTATACCCGAAAAGGAAAAGCGGAGGTTTGAAAAACTGTTATCGGACAGCAGATCTGTTTCAGTGGTATTTATGCCGCCCGACGCCGACGCTTCCTGTATTCCGCCTACGGTGCTTAAAAACTCATGGTTCGCAAGGCCTTTCGGTATGCTTGTTGAAATGTACGGGCTTCCCGATTACGGCGGCTTCGATCCGACAGGCTTTGTGGCTGTTACCTATTCACTTCTTTTCGGTATAATGTTCGGCGATCTGGGACAGGGACTGCTTGTTTTTCTGCTGGGCCTTTTTATAGGGCGGAAAATGTCACCCCAGATGGGCGGAATGATGTCGCGGGTCGGAATTTCAAGTATGATATTCGGAACGCTTTACGGTTCGGTGTTCGGCTTTGAGGAGCTGCTGGATCCTGTATTTGATAGCATTGGAATAGACTTTCTTCCACTCAGGATCTTTAAGCAGACAGATTTTATACTGCTGACCGCGGTAGCTATCGGAATCGCTCTGATCGTTATTTCGATCATGATCAATATTTATGCAGGCTTTAAGCAAAAGGATTATGAGAGAGCGGTTTTCGGCTGCAACGGAATAGCGGGACTGGTTTTCTACAGCTCGGTAGTAGTAGGAGTTGCCGGAACTATGCTGTTCGATATTCACGTTATGTCAAAGCCATTCGTTATTTTTCTTATAGTTATTCCGGCACTGTGCGTTTTCTGCCGTGTTCCATTTGCGGCGGCGGTTAAATATAAGGAATTCAGGCTTTCTGAGGACGAGGAGAAAATGACTGTCGGAAACTTTATCGTTGAAAACTTCTTTGAAATGTTTGAATACGTCCTGAGCTATGTTTCCAATACGATGTCTTTTCTCAGAGTCGGCGGCTTTGTTCTCTCTCACGCAGGAATGATGCTGGTAGTAATGACGCTTATGGACGGTGCGGCAGCCGCTGCACAGCCTGTAGTTGCGGTATTCGGCAACGCATTTGTAATGGTAATGGAGGGAATGATCGTTGCGATCCAGATCATAAGGCTTGAATTTTATGAGATATTCTCACGCTTTTATGACGGTAACGGAAAAACCTTCGAGCCTGTTGGAATAAAGTTTTCCTCGCAGGTCGATTGATATTGAAATGATTATGATTTTTTGGAGGAATTTATTATGCTGAAATTATTTCTTTTGCCCCTTGCAGTAGTAGCGCTTCTTTGCGTACCTTTTATTATTATGGCCAAGAGGATCAGAAGCGGCAGATCACCTAAGGGTGCGTTTATAGGCAATCTTTGTACGTTTGCCGGAGTTATGGGACTCGGTATCATTATTCCGTTCGGCGGTTTTGTATCGGCAGCTGCTGACGAGGGCAGTATCATGGCGGCGCTTTCTACAGGCGCAGGTCTGGGCTATCTTGCAGCTGCTCTTGCCGTAGGACTTGCCTGTATCGGTTCGGGTATTGCCGTTGCAGCCGGCGCTCCGGCGGCAATTGGCGCAGTTTCAGAGGATCCTAAGGCTTTTGTTAAGGCGCTCATATTCGTAGTTCTCGGAGAAGGTATCGCGCTTTACGGTCTGCTTATTGCAATACTTATTATTTCCAATGTGGGAACTGCGCTTGGAATTTAAAGGCATATAACGCAGCTGAAGGGAGGCGTGTCCCTGCGTGAAAAGCATGGGCCTTTATTATGAAGTTTTATCTTATAAGCGATAATATAGATACGCAGATAGGAATGCGTCTTGCAGGCGTAGAGGGAGTAGTAGTTCATACCTCCGACGAGGTTGGCTCGGCTCTCGATAAGGCAATGGATATGGAGGATATCGGAGTGATCCTTATGACCGAGCTTGCCGTTAAGCAGTGCAGGGATAAGGTTTACGGGTATAAGCTAAGCAGAAAGCTTCCGCTGATAGTGGAGATTCCGGACAGGCATGCGACCTCCAAAATATCTGATACTATCTCAAGGTATCTTAAAGAGGCGGTCGGTATAAAGCTGTAAGCCGGCGTTCATAGCATTTATCTCCTGAAAGGAACGATTTACAATGATAGACGAAGCACAGAAGCTGCGGCGGTTCAAGGACGCAGTTTATACAGAGGCGGAGGGTAAGGTAAATAAAATTATTTCCGACGCCCGTCAGGATAAAAGCGCAAGGCTTAAAATGGCTGAAGCCGACGTCCGCAGCCGAACTGCGGCTGAAATACAGCGTATTGATAAGGAGGAGAGCCAGAGGCTTACAAAAGAGTCGTCTGCGGCAAGGCTTGAAGCTCAGCGCAGGGTTCTTCTGCACAGAAGCGGGCTTTCGGACAAGGTGTTTGAGAGCGTAAAGAGAAAGCTGGCTGATTTCCGTAGCGGCGGCGGTTACGCTGAGTGGCTGGAAAGTGCGGTAAATGCGGCAAAACGGCGTTATCCCGGCGAGTCTGCGGAAATAGATCTGGCGCTTTGCGATGAAAAGTATGCCGGAGCGCTGAAGAAGGCTTCCGGTTTTGAGGTACGCCTTAGTCCGTCTATCCTGCTGGGCGGGGTAAGCATACGCTTTGACGAGATAAACGTCGTTCTCGACTGTACCTTTGATTCGGCGGTCGAGGAGGAAAGAGAGAGCTTCTGTCGAACTGCCGGTCTGGCGGTCGGACAGGAATAACGGGGAGATTTCGGTATGGATAAAATTTATTCTATAAACGGGCCTGTTGTAAAGGTCAAGAATACCAAATCATTTTCTATGCTGGAAATGGTGTATGTAGGGAATAAAAGGCTTATTTCCGAGGTTATCGGAGTTGCCGAGGATTTTACCACTATTCAGGTCTACGAGGGTACGACGGGACTTGTGCCGGGAGAGCCGGTAACAGGTTCGGGAGCGCCTATGTCGGCGGTTCTCGGCCCCGGGATAATAAGCAATATTTTTGACGGAATAGAAAGACCGCTCCGCAGACTGGAGCAGCTTACGGGTGCGTTTATCGACGACGGAGCTGAGGTATCTTCGCTGGATACTGAAAAGAAGTATTCCTGTACCGTTAAGGTAAGAGCAGGAGACAGGCTTGAACCGGGACAGATATACTGTACCTGTCAGGAAACTCCTGTAATAGAGCATAGGTGTATGCTTTCTCCTCTTTCAAAGGGCGGCGAGGTTATCTGGTGTGCCGGCAGCGGCGAATATACTGTAAACGATACTGTTGTTAAAATAAAGAATATTTACGGCGGGACGGAGGATCTGACGCTCTGTCAGAAATGGCCTATAAGAACCCCCCGTCCCTGCGCGGAAAGACTGCCGATAAACCGTCCGCTGATTACTGGCCAGAGAATAGTCGATACGATCCTTCCTATAGCGAAGGGTGGAACGGCGGCGATACCCGGCGGCTTCGGAACGGGAAAGACAATGACTCAGCATCAGCTGGCGAAATGGTGCGACGCTGATATAATCGTATATATAGGCTGCGGAGAGCGCGGCAATGAGATGACTCAGGTGCTTGAGGAATTTTCTGAGCTTATTGATCCAAAAACGAACCGTCCGCTTACGGACAGAACGGTGCTTATCGCCAATACTTCTAATATGCCTGTTGCGGCAAGAGAAGCGTCTATCTATACGGGAATAACTCTTGCCGAATATTATCGTGATATGGGTTATCATATTGCGATCATGGCGGATTCTACATCAAGATGGGCGGAGGCTCTGCGTGAAATTTCCGGCCGTCTTGAGGAAATGCCGGCGGAGGAAGGCTTTCCGGCGTATCTTCCGTCAAGAATTTCTGAGTTTTACGAACGTGCAGGCTATGTAAGACCGCTTGGAGGGGGCGAAGGCTCAGTTACAATTATCGGAGCGGTTTCTCCTCAGGGTTCAGACTTTTCTGAGCCGGTAACTCAAAATACCAAGCGGTTTGTCCGCTGCTTCTGGGCGCTTGACAAATCACTGGCTTATGCAAGGCATTATCCCGCTATCAACTGGAATACAAGCTATTCCGAGTATCTGGAGGATCTTAAGGACTATTATAACGGCAGCGTAGCTCCTGATTTTATGCAGGTAAGACAGGAAATATCCAATATACTTATCGAAGAAAATACTCTTATGGAGATCGTAAAGCTTATGGGTACAGATGTTTTGCCAGACGATCAGAAGCTTCTTATCGAGTCTGCAAGGATCGTCAGAGTAGGATTTCTTCAGCAGAACGCCTATCATAAGGAAGATACCTTCGTTCCGCTTGAAAAGCAGTACCTTATGATGAAAGCTATTCTTAAATTCTATTCTCTTGCAAAAAAAGCGCTTTCGGAAGGAGCCGACGTTGATAAGATCATTCAGTGCGGCTGGGTAGAAAAGCTTATAAAAATAAAGTACGATATACCCAATTCCAAGCCGGAGATGTTTGCCGATTATGAGAGCCGAATGGAAAAGGACTTTAAGTCACTTACGGAGGTGCGGTAATTGAATCTAAAGTATATAGGACTGAGCGAAATAAACGGGCCTCTGGTAGTTCTTGACAAGGTAAGCGGCATAAGCTATGACGAAATGGCGGAAATACGCCTTGACGACGGAACGAAAAGGCTTGCCAGAGTTGTCGAGGCGTCGGAGAACAGAGCAGTACTTCAGGTATTTGAGGGAACAAAGGGTCTTTCCCTCAAAAATACCACGACAAAATTTGAGGGCAAGCCTATGGAGCTTGCGCTTTCAACGGAAATGCTGGGAAGAATTTTCAGCGGAGCAGGGAAGCCGATAGACGGACTGGGGGATATTTACCCCGAAAAGTACGCCGATATAAACGGAAAGCCGCTGAATCCTGTTTCAAGAAGCTATCCAAGAAACTATATCAATACCGGAATTTCATCAATTGACGCGCTTATGACGCTTATAAGAGGTCAGAAACTGCCTATCTTTTCGGGTTCGGGACTTTCGCATAACAAGCTTGCGGTTCAGATCGTAAGGCAGGCTAAGATAGCCGATGAAAACGGTCAGGATTTTGCTATTGTTTTCGGAGCTATGGGCGTTAAGAACGATGTTGCCGATTATTTTAAGCGCTGCTTTGAGGAAACAGGCTCGCTTCAGAGAGTTGCCATGTTTTTGAATATGTCAAATGATCCCATAATAGAGAGGATACTTACGCCGAGATGTGCGCTGACCTGCGCCGAGTACCTTGCCTTTGAGCATAATATGCATATTCTGGTCATACTTACGGATATGACTTCCTATGCCGAGGCTCTCAGAGAATTTTCCTCATCGAAGGGAGAGATACCGGGAAGAAAGGGCTATCCCGGATATTTATATTCCGATCTTGCTTCTATATATGAAAGGGCGGGGATTGTAAAAGGCTCAGGCGGCTCGGTTACTCAGATACCCATCCTTACAATGCCTAACGACGATATTACTCATCCGGTTCCCGACCTTACCGGATATATTACCGAAGGGCAGATAGTTATGGCCAGAAACCTTGACCAGACGGGAGTTTATCCTGCGGTTTCGGTTTTGCCCAGCCTTTCAAGGCTTATGAAGGACGGTATCGGAGAAGGCTATACAAGAGAAGATCATCAGATGGTGGCAAACCAGCTGTTTGCGGCGTACGCAAAGGTTTCAGACGCAAGAGCGCTTGCTTCCGTAATCGGCGAGGAGGAGCTTTCAGAAACCGACAAGGCTTATATAAAGTTCGGCGTTTTGTTTGAGGAGCATTTTATTAACCAGGGCTTCGACGTAAACAGAACGATAGAAGAAACCCTTGATCTGGGCTGGGCTTTGCTTTCGTCGCTGCCTAAGTCTGAGCTTGACAGGGTAGACGAGGAGCATCTTGAGAAATATTACAGCGCAGAAAAAGCAATAGCATTAATCAGCTGATTTAAATTATTAATGGAGGAAGCCTATGTACGATATAATAAAATTTGTACTAACCTGCGGAGTAGCGCTGATCGGATTAATTCTGTTTTTAATGCCTGAGAAAAGCGTTAAGGCTGAAGACCGCGATAAACCAGAGGAGATTGCTAAGATGAAGCGTAATGGGTTGGTTATTATGATACTTGGTATTCTGCTGACGGTGATTTTCTTTATTTTGTAATATTTTTAAACAATAGATCGGCGGTGAGATAAATGGCTGAGCAGCAGGTCTTTCCTACCAAGGGAAACCTTATTGCGTCAAAGAAAGCGCTTCAGCTTGCGGCTCTCGGATATGAGCTGCTTGACAGAAAGCGCAATATACTGATACGGGAGCTTATGGGTCTTGTAGATAAGGCGGGAGAGCTGAGGACTTCTATAGAGGAAACCTATATAGAGGCGTATGCGGCGCTTCAGCTTGCCAATATCTCGCTTGGACTTGTAACCCCCTATGCCGAATGTGTTCCTGTTGAAAAAGGTCTGGCAATAACCTCAAGAAGCGTTATGGGAGTGGAGCTGCCGCAGATAAGTCTTGAAGAAAAGCCGCTGAAGGTAACCTACGGCTTCTCTCAGACCACATCTCAGCTAGACAGAGCATTTATCGCATTTGACAAGGTAAAAAAGAAAACTGTACTGCTTGCCGAGGTAGAAAACAGCATATACCGGCTTTCAGCGGCGATAAGGAAAACTCAGCGGCGTGCAAACGCGCTTCAGAATATAATTATACCTAGAAACCAGGCTATAGTTAAATTTATATCCGACTCTCTGGACGAAAAAGAGCGAGAGGAATTTTCGCGGTTGAAGGTAATTAAGGCTTCAAAGCTGAAAAAGGCTAGGGAAGCCGCAAAATTGGAGGAAAACCTATGAGAATGCTGAAAAAGCTGTTTAAAAACTATCTCCTGCTGTCAGTCGTATGTATTGTGCTTGGAGCGGCGCTTATTGCCGATCCTGGCTTTTTTACCAAGGCGATAAGCTATACTATAGGAGGTATAGCTCTTGCCGTCGGAGCAGTAAGCCTTATACAGTTCTTTGCAAAGGGAGAGGAAAAGGACGAATATTCTTCGCTTATATTCCGCGGTATCGTTCTTGCGGCAATAGGCCTGTTCCTTATTGTAAAGCCTGATTTTATATTTAAAGTAATAGCTTTCGGTTGCGGCTTTTATATGCTGTTCAGCGGAATAGTAAGTCTTGCCAATGCCTTTTATATAAAACGTGCAGGACAGGACTGGGTTTTGCCGATGATCCTTGCTTCGGTAACGGCAGTTCTCGGCTTTGTAATAATTATAAATCCTCTTGCTCCTGTAAATATTGCGGTTACTGTTCTGGGAATTGCGCTTGCTGCGGCGGGAGTCGCTAATCTGATAAGCTGTCTTTCTGGCAGGCATCAGCTCAGATATATTGAAAAGCAGGTTAAAAGGTCAGATAAATCGGGTAAGGACGAATTTATTGATATATAGTGTATTTTATGCAGATAGTCTTATCGGCATATTTAACTAAAAAGATCCAGAATATATTTTTTATTATTGGCTGATTCGCTGAAAGTGAAAAAAATAAGCAAAAGCTATTGACAAATCGGCGATTCGGGTATATACTATGAAATGTAAACAGCAAAGGCGCTGTGGACGGTTTAAGTCCACAGCGCTTTTTTTAAAGCCTGTACCGGCATAAAAATGCCGGCGCGTTTATTCGGAACGGACAGTGCGAAGATATAATATACAGGAGGAAATTTTTATGAATGTACCGGAGATTTTCGGCAGCGATGTTTTTAATGAAGCTGTTATGAAAGAAAGACTTCCCAAGGATACCTTCAAGGCTCTTAAAAAGACTATTGCCAACGGCGATCCGCTTGATATTCACGTTGCGAACGTAGTAGCCAACGCAATGAAGGATTGGGCTGTAGAGAAAGGCTGTACTCATTATACTCACTGGTTTCAGCCGATGACAGGTCTTACCGCAGAAAAGCTTGACAGCTTTATTTCGCCTACAGAGGACGGTCATGTAATTATGGAGTTTTCGGGCAAGGAGCTTGTAAAGGGTGAGCCTGACGCTTCTTCCTTCCCGTCGGGAGGTCTGAGGGCAACATTTGAAGCAAGGGGTTATACCGCATGGGATCCCACGTCTTATGCGTTTATAAAATGCAATACTCTTTGTATCCCTACTGCATTCTGTTCTTACAGCGGTGAGGCTCTGGATAAAAAAACGCCTCTTCTGAAATCTATGGAGGTTATAAATAAGGCGGCTCTGAGGATATTAAAGCTATTCGGCTCAGACGCGACAAGGGTAATTGCAAACGTAGGCCCTGAACAGGAATACTTTCTTGTTGACAGAGAAATGTATTCAAAGAGAAAGGATCTGATCTTTGCCGGAAGAACCCTTTATGGCGCTCCCGCTCCCAAGGGGCAGGAGTTGGAGGATCATTACTTCGGAACGATAAAAACAAGAGTTCAGGCATATATGAAGGATCTCGACGAGCAGCTGTGGAGGCTTGGTATCTACGCTAAGACTAAGCATAACGAGGTCGCTCCGGCACAGCATGAGCTTGCTCCGATCTACGGAACTACAAATATTGCTACCGATCATAACCAGCTTACTATGGAAATTATGAAGCGGACGGCAAGAAAGCACGGCTTCAAATGCCTGCTGCATGAAAAGCCGTTTGCAGGGATCAACGGCTCGGGAAAGCACAATAACTGGTCTATCTCGACAAATACGGGAGTTAATCTTCTTGATCCCGGAAAAACTCCGGCTGAAAACGCACAGTTCCTTCTGTTCCTGACCGCAGTTATCAAGGCTGTCAACGATTATCAGGATATTCTGAGGGCTTCAGTTGCTTCTGCCGGAAACGACCACAGACTCGGTGCTAACGAGGCTCCTCCCGCTATTATATCTATTTTCCTCGGTGATGAGCTGACAGGAGTTCTTGACGCTATCGTAAACGGCGTTAAATATGAGGGCAAGAGGGTTGAGATGGAGATAGGAGTAGACGTTCTGCCCCACTTCCCCAAGGATACTACCGACCGAAACAGAACATCTCCTTTTGCATTTACAGGAAACAAATTTGAGTTCAGAATGCCCGGATCAAAGCTTTCGGCTGCCGGTCCTAATACCGTGCTAAATACGATCGCCGCAAAAGTTCTCGACGACTTTGCCGATGTTCTTGAAAATGCTGACGATTTTCAGGACGCTCTCGATGACCTTATCAAGAAAACTATAAAGGAAAATCAAAATATTATTTTCAATGGCAACGGATATTCTGAGGAGTGGCCTGTTGAAGCTGAAAAAAGAGGCTTGCTGAACTTGAAATCTGCGCCTGAAGCTATCCCAACGTTCGTTGCTCAGAAGAATATTGATCTGTTTACAAAATACGGCGTATATACTGAGCCGGAACTCCATTCGAGAGTTGAGATACTTTTTGACGAGTACTGCAAGACCTTGAATATCGAGGCGCTTACGATGATCGATATGGCTAAAAAGGATATCCTTCCCGCTGCTCTTACTTATATTAAGGAACTGGCAAAAACTGCGGAGCTGGTTAAGAACTGCGGAGCGGACGACGGCTTTGAAACCGATATGGTTAAAAGACTGTCTGCGCTTACGACCCAGATGTACAAGAAGCTGGGCGAGCTTGAGGACTGTATGGTCAAGTGCCATGAGATAGAGGATATTCAAGAGCTTGCAAATTACTACCATGATGTTGTATTCACGGCTATGGGAGAACTGAGAGCCTATGCCGACGAGATCGAAACGTTGGTAGGCGAAAAGTACTGGCCTTATCCTACTTATGGTCAGCTGCTGTTCTACGTTAAATAATTCAGACAGCTTTAGTATTATATTTTAATATATGCTCTTCTTATAAACTTCTATATATTTTATTTTGATTCAGTAATATCGCTGCATTATATTTAGATACACGATGAGGTGTATAAGTCCCGGGGACAATTGTTCCGAGGATCTTATGCACCTCTTTTGTTATTGTTGGGAGGAAAATAATATGACAGTATTAACGGATAACGTAATTCAACAAGCGATTGACGCCGCAAAAGATGTCGGCTTCGGTATCTGGTTTCTTATAGCCGTTGCGCTTGTATTCTTTATGCAGGCAGGCTTTGCAATGGTTGAAACAGGCTTTACCAGAGCGAAAAATGCCGGAAACATCATAATGAAAAACCTGATGGACTTCTGTATCGGTACGGTAATGTTCATTCTGATCGGTTTTAGTTTTCTCTGCGGGGAAGACGTGATTGGACTTATCGGAAAGCCCGGATTTGATATTTTCACCGCATATGAAAATTTCGATTTTTCTAATTTCGTATTTAACCTTGTGTTCTGCGCAACGGCAGCTACTATTGTATCTGGAGCTATGGCGGAAAGAACCAAATTCATTTCTTACTGTATCTATTCGGGAGTTATCAGCGCTCTGATCTATCCTATCGAAGCACACTGGATCTGGAACGCAGACGGATGGCTTTATCAGATAGGATTCCATGATCTCTCCGGCTCCTGTGCGATCCATATGGTTGGAGGTATTTCCGCACTTGTTGGAGCCAAGATCCTTGGCCCGAGAATCGGCAAGTTCAGCAAGACCTCTGACGGTGAAATCAAAGTACACGCTATACCCGGTCATAACCTTACGATCGGCGCTCTGGGAGTATTTATTCTCTGGTTCGGCTGGTACGGTTTTAACCCGGCAGCTTCAAAATCAGTTGAAATGCTCGGCTCTATATTCCTTACTACAACTATAGCTCCGGCTGTTGCAACGGTAGTATGTATGATATTTACATGGCTGAAATACGGTAAGCCTGATGTTTCAATGTGCCTGAATGCTTCGCTTGCAGGACTTGTAGGAATTACGGCAGGCTGCGACGTAATGGACGCCTTCGGCGCTCTTGCAGTCGGCATTGTTTCGGGACTGCTGGTCTGCTTTGGCGTATGGTTCCTTGATTATAAGCTTCATATCGACGACCCGGTAGGAGCGGTTGCGGTTCATATGATGAACGGTATCTGGGGAACGATAGCGGTAGGTCTTTTCGCAACTGATACTGCTCCCGGATTTGCGATTGCTCAGAACGGCGGCGCAAGCGGAATAAGCGGCAGCGGTTTATTTTACGGCGGCGGTCTTGAACTGCTCGGAAAACAGAGCTTAGGAGTTCTTGCAGTAGGCGCATGGACTGCTGTTACAATGTCAATAGTATTTTTTGCGATCAAAAAGACGATCGGTCTGAGAGCCTCCGAACAGGAAGAGATCATCGGCTTGGACGTTACCGAGCACGGTCTTGTTTCTTCCTACGCCGACTTTGCTCCCGCAATGGGCAGTGATATGCTGGGCTATACTAAGGACGACGCAAAAAGCGTGATCAGGGTTGACTCATCAGCGGAACCTGTAGTTTCTGTTGAAAAGGCTGTTACTGTTGAGAATTACACGACCCCTGCCCCTGACGATTCTTCAAGGATCACAAAGGTCGTTGTTGTCTTTAAGCAGACAAAGCTTCAGGATTTCATTGCAGCAATGGAATCTATCGGCGTAACAGGTATTACTGTTACAAACGTACTCGGCTGCGGTATGCAGAAGGGACAGCAGGAATACTACAGAGGAGCAGTTGTTGAAACAAATCTTCTTCCTAAGGTAAAGGCTGAAATAGTAGTATGCAGAGTCCCTGTCAGAACGGTGATAAATGCAGCAAAATCCGCCCTTTATACAGGTCACATCGGTGACGGAAAGATTTTTGTCTGCGATGTTGAAAACGTAGTCAAGATCCGTACAGGAGAGGAAGGCTATGACGCTCTTCAGGACGACTGATACTGATTCGGTGCTGCAAAACGCATATTCTTAATTAATTTGCCCCCATCCCACTTATAAATTATAGCTTGAAGTCCGCAGTACAGGAATTATCCGTCTGCGGACTTCGGCGTTTTTACTTTGGAGTATGGTTCAATAAAAACAGACGCTTACGAAATTGAAATCGCAGGCGTCTGGTCTTTATTTATATCTGAACTTATTTTCGTCAGCTGAGCTTATCGGGAGTAACAGCAAATGTGATCTTATTTTTATTTTCTACCGAGATCCCGTCTTTATAGGAGATCTCAAATTCTTTCCAGTCGGGTGAGACCTCGTAAGCAAGATAGCCCTTTATCTTCTTGCCGTTTCCTACATCACCTGCAAACTGATCGTATCCGTCAGGCTTGTTGATGACAATTTTCATATCTGTCGAATATCCGTCCTCATATGCTTCCCAGTAGAACATATTGAGATGATCGTCCTTTCCGGAAACATTCTCTGCTTCAAAGTAAAGGATAAGGTAGACCTTTCCGTCAGACGGCGTATCTGTAAGAAGGCTGTTTTCGTCAGAAAGGCTGTCGTACTGCTTAGCGTCAAGGAATGAAATTTTCCATGAATCCGACTGAACGTATTCGCCTACGGTAGGCAGAGCTTCCGGCTCGGCTTCGGACGACTCCTCGGCGGCTTTGCTTTCTTCCTTTGATTCTGTTTCCTTTTTGCTTTCAGTCTGTGATGACGATATTTTTCCTGTTTCGTTTCCTGATGAGCTGTCGTCTTTATCTCCGCCGCTTCCTACGGCTCCCCCTATAGCTGCAATAACTACTATAGCTGCGATAATTCCGATTATTAACCCCTTTTTGCTTTTCTTTTCTTCATTATCCATATTGATTCCTCCTATATTTGCCTTTCAGCATTTTACTACATAATTATACACTTTCCGATTAAATTTGTCAAGACTGTGGAAAATTAATAATAGAAAAAATTGAATTCTATGGCGCAATAAGAAAAAAACAGCTTAAATATGGGAGGATCTTCAGAGGGGTAAGGAACTGTAAATGATATTGATATTCAAAACGCTTAAAAAATTATAAATCAAAGTGTTCATTACAGCGGATTTTATTATAAAAGCGGCGCATATTATAGTAAACGCTATTTGTGAAAAACTTGACAAAGCCTGTGAAATAAGGTATAATAATATCATATATTTATTGTGAAGGGAATGTTTTGAATGGGTTTGACACTTACTGAAAAAATCTTGAAGGCTCACTTAGTCGACGGTGAATTTGTCAAGGGACAGGAAATAGGAATAAAAATTGATCAGACGCTTACTCAGGACGCTACGGGAACAATGGCATACCTCGAATTTGAGGCTATGGGAGTACCCCGCGTAAAGACGGAGCGTTCTGTTGCTTATATCGACCATAATACGCTGCAGTCAGGCTTTGAAAATGCCGACGACCACCGTTTTATAGGCTCTGTAGCCAAAAAGCACGGAATTTATTTTTCACGCCCCGGCAACGGTATCTGTCATCAGGTACACTTGGAGCGTTTCGGCGTTCCCGGCAAGACGCTGATCGGTTCGGACAGCCATACCCCGACAGGCGGCGGTATCGGAATGATCGCTATCGGAGCAGGCGGACTTGACGTTGCGGTCGCAATGGGAGGCGGAGCGTATTATATCACTTATCCTAAGGTAGTAAAGGTTAACCTTACAGGCAGGCTTTCACCGTGGGTCGCGGCTAAGGACGTTATTTTAGAAGTTCTCCGCAGGCTTTCCGTAAAGGGCGGAGTAGGAAAGGTGATCGAGTATACCGGCGAGGGCGTTAAGACCCTTTCAGTACCCGAAAGAGCAACTATAACCAATATGGGAGCAGAGCTTGGCGCTACAACCTCTATTTTCCCTTCAGACGAGATAACACTTGAATTTCTTAAGGCTCAGGGCAGAGAGGACGTATGGTGTGAGCTTAAAGCCGACGACGATGCTGTTTACGACGAGATCGTTGATATAGACCTTTCAGAGATAGTTCCTATGGCGGCTTGTCCTCATTCACCTGACAATGTAAAGACCTGTGAGGAGATCGGCAGGCTGAAAATTGATCAGGTTTGTATCGGTTCATGTACAAACTCTTCATTTATGGATATGATGAAGGTAGCTCATATACTCAAAGGAAAGACCGTTCACCCCGACGTTTCGCTGTCTATAGCTCCCGGATCTAAGCAGGTGCTGAATATGCTGGCTCAGAACGGCGCACTTTCAATTATGATTGACGCAGGAGCAAGGATCCTTGAATCTGCCTGCGGTCCATGTATCGGTATGGGTCAGTCGCCTAACTCAAAGGGCGTATCGCTCAGAACCTTCAACAGAAACTTCGAGGGACGTTCGGGAACTAAGGACGGTCAGATATATCTGGTATCTCCTGAGCTTGCTGCCGCATCCGCTCTTACAGGCTATCTTACCGATCCCAGAACTCTGGGAGAAATGCCTGAATTCAGGCTGCCTGAGCATTTTGTAATTAATGATAATATGGTTGAAGCTCCTGCTTCAGTTGAGGATATGGACAAGGTCGAAATTCTAAGAGGTCCGAATATCAAGCCTTTCCCTGAAACCGCTCCGCTCGACGAATCTATCGAATGCAGGGTATCGCTTAAGGTCGGCGACAATATTACTACAGACCATATAATGCCTGCGGGAGCTAAAATTCTTCCGCTGCGTTCAAATATTCCTGCAATTTCTCAGCATTGCTTCACGGTATGCGATGAGGAATTCCCAAGACGTGCTAAAAATATGGGCAAGTCGATTATCGTAGGCGGCTCTAACTACGGACAGGGCTCTTCAAGAGAGCATGCAGCGCTGGCTCCGCTTTATCTCGGGATCAAGGCGGTTCTGGTCAAGAGTTTTGCAAGAATCCACAGAGCAAACCTTATAAACGCCGGTATTCTGCCGCTTACTTTTGTAAACGAGGCTGATTACGATAAGATCTCACAGGGCGATGAAATTGTGCTTTCAGACGTAAGAGCAGCTGTAGAAGCTGATAAGACAGAGCTTACCGTTGTAAATAAGACCACAGGCGCTGAAATTCCCGTACTCTGCGAGCTTACAGGACGTACAAAGGATATTATCCTTGCAGGAGGACTGCTTGACTACACAAGAGAAAGCCTAAAATGATTATGCTTTTTGAGCTGCTGTCAGGAATTATGGAAAACCAGCTCATTGTTTCTTGTGCATTATTATTAATTGTCTCAATTTCAGCGAGCCTGCTGTATGGAGTAATGGTAAAGCGGGGAGAAAACGGAAGCAGGTTTTGGCGTAAAATGTCTGTTTTGTTTTCCGTAAGCTGTAAGGCTGTGATAATTGCTGTTGCTGTAACGGCAGTTATACTGATAATATTTTTAGTGGTTATCCTGATCGCATTTCCGTTTATTTATATAAGCTGACAGGCAGCTATGGAGAGTATAATGGTTACTTACTTTATTTTGGGAAATATTTGTTTATTTGCTATTCCTGTTATACTTTATATCTGCGTTAAAAGATCGTTGCGGAAGCTTCATCGGTCTACTGAAGAAAGCGATTTTAAAAAGGATTCGGGCAGACGAAAATATGAAAAGAATATAATAGGCATTAATCTTCTTATCTTTATATTATACTTTATATATCTTTTTTGGAAATATGAAGCGTTTGCGATGATGATAGGATTTTTAGGCTTGTGGGCTTTAATAATATGTCTGTGCTTTACTAAATTGGAACTGCTGGCTGTCAGGCTTTATAGAATTAAAAAGGGAACGGTTGTCTGTAAAAGCAAAAGTGTGGAGGTTATCGGATTTTGCGCTTGGATCATTTTATTTTTATTGATCTTATCTCCATCAGCAGTTATTTTAAAATAAACAGGAGGAATGTAAAATGTCAAAAATCCAAATGAAAACACCCCTTGTCGAAATGGACGGCGACGAAATGACCAGAATTATCTGGCAGGAAATAAAGGATATTCTTATTCTGCCCTATGTGGATCTGAAGTCCGAATATTATGATTTGGGTCTTGTTCACAGAAATGAAACAAACGATCAGGTAACGGTTGATTCTGCTAATGCTACGAAAAAATACGGAGTTGCGGTAAAGTGCGCTACGATCACTCCTAATGCCGCAAGAATGCCTGAATATAACCTCAAGGAAATGTGGAAGTCTCCTAACGGTACAATAAGAGCAATGCTGGACGGCACTGTTTTCAGAACTCCTATTCTCGTTAAGGGGATAACTCCGTATATTCCTACATGGACAAAGCCTATTACTATTGCACGTCACGCTTACGGTGACGTTTATAAGAACGTTGAAATGAAGTGCCCCGAAGGCTCTAAGGCTGAGCTTGTATGCACTGACAAGAACGGAAACGAAACGAGAGAAACGATCTACAGCTTTGAGTGCGACGGAATTATTCAGGGTCAGCACAACAAGTCTTCTTCAATAGCTTCCTTTGCAAGAGCCTGCTTTAACTTTGCACTTGATACAAATCAGGACGTATGGTTTGCTACTAAGGACACTATTTCCAAGAAATACGATCATACCTTCAAGGATATTTTCCAGGAGATATACGATAATGAATACAGGGAAAGGTTTGAGGCTGCGGGTATAGAGTATTTCTATACGCTTATTGACGACGCAGTAGCAAGAGTTATACGTTCAAACGGCGGCTATATCTGGGCATGCAAGAACTACGACGGCGACGTAATGAGCGATATGGTAGCTACGGCTTACGGTTCGCTTGCAATGATGACTTCGGTCTTGGTTTCACCTGACGGCGTTTACGAGTATGAGGCGGCTCACGGAACTGTTCAGCGTCATTACTATAAGCACCTCAAGGGTGAGGAGACCTCCACAAACTCTGTAGCAACATTGTTCGCATGGACAGGCGCTCTGAGAAAGAGGGGCGAGCTGGACGGTTTGGAGGAGCTTTTTAATTTCGCTGATTGTCTTGAAAAGGCAACTGTCAGGACGATCGAGGACGGCGTTATGACAGGCGATCTTTATCTGCTTTCAACTCTTGAAAACAAGAAAAAGGTCAATACTGAGGATTTCCTCAAGGCGGTGGACGAAAGATTAAAGCCTATGCTTGGCTGATAGGATAATTATTGAGAAGCATAAATATCTGATTCATATAGGGGCGGATTTTTATCCGTCCTTTTATGGCGTTTTTACGGAGTGGTTTTGATATGGCAAAAAACGGTTCTATTTCTTCTTCGGTTATAAAAAGACTTCCCAGATATTACAGGTTTCTGGGTGAGCTGAAAAAGCAAGGTGTTGACAGGATATCTTCAAGAGAGCTTTCTGCGCTTATGAAGCTTACCGCTTCGCAGATAAGGCAGGATCTTAACTGCTTCGGCGGCTTCGGACAGCAGGGCTACGGCTATCACGTTGACGAGCTTCACAGCGAAATAGGCAAGATACTGGGAGTTGATAAAAACTTTAAAACAATACTTATCGGCGCGGGAAACCTTGGACGCGCTATTGCGACGCATATAAATTTTGAAACAAGAGGCTGTAAGCTTATCGGTATTTTTGATATTAATCCTGAGATAGTAGGTAAAAGTGTGGGAAGCCTTACAATACGTCATGTAGACGAGATCGAAAGCTTCTGCAAAGAAAATTCTCCTGCGGTCGCAGTGCTTTGTATCCCTAAGTCAACTACTCAGGCTATAGCAGATAAGCTTGTCAGTCTTGGACTTAAAGCCTTCTGGAACTTTTCGCATTACGACCTGAGTATCGAATATGAAAATATAGTAGTTGAAAACGTTCACCTCGGCGACAGTCTTCTGACGCTTACTTATGGAGCTAATATTATTGATAATGCAGATTAATATATATTTTATATTAATTGGTTTACTGAGATAATGTTTAGTTTATTTAATTATATTTATATTATTAATGCGGAGAAATACCGCCTTTTATAATAATAAAATATTTTTCACAGTAAAAATGTTCTGAGCAATTATTAACAAAATATTTCTTGATTTTTGTCTACAATTACTATTGTAACTATATAGGCATTATAGTATAATATATTAGTAAGATTACATATATTAGCGCAGGTAAAACCAATAGCATGGTAATACAGTTAAGAAGGGGATGGATCTATGAGATCAGCGGTAAAATTTGATGCGACGCGTTTTGCCAATATCTCGCCCAAGTATGTGTATTTATTTGCTGATATATGCTGCTTGATAGTTCATATAGTTTTTATTTTCTATTTTAGATACATTGGCGTTACCGAAATGATGTATTTCAATTTTTTCAGTTCGGCGCTTTATCTGGGTTTTTCTTTTCTGATTTTCAATGTAGAGAACGTAACGCCTATGCTGTGCATAGCTTTGTTCGAGATAGTGGTTCATGCTGTTGCGGCAACGGTGTATGTGGGCTGGGGCTACGGCTTTGCAATGTTTCTTGTGTGTATAGCTCCTGTTCCGTTTTTCGTGGAGTTTAAAAGGGTAATGACTCCATATATAATAACTCCGGTAATAGTAACCGTTTTTATGCTTCTGAAATTTTATACGGTAGATGACGCACACGTTATTTACCCTGACTTTGATAAGACATCGCAGCTAATGCTGTATACATTTAACAGTTTTTTTGCATTTCTTATGATAATCTGCATAGCCGCGATATATAAAATATCAAAACAGATATCTCAGCATCAGCTGAAAGCGAAAAATGAAACTTTAAGCAGGCTTGCGACTATAGACCCGCTTACAAGGCTCTTCAACAGACGTGCGATGATGGACTTTTTCAAACAGATACAGAGAAATGCTGCGGCAGCTGACAGCAGATATATAATTGCAATGGGAGATATAGACAATTTTAAACAAGTTAACGATACATACGGTCATGCATACGGCGATATGGTTTTAAAACAAATTTCGGAAGCTATGAGTATACTTGTTCCGTCTGAGGGATATGTTTGCAGATGGGGCGGAGAAGAACTGCTTTTCGTGATCCCCAATACCGGTATAGAGGCCGGTACAAGGGTCGCGGCTCAGATCCGTTCCGAACTTGAAGCAATGAGCTTCAGCTGCGGAGCTGATACCTTCGGGGTTACGATAACTATAGGCGTCTGTGAATGTGGTAAGGATCTTTCTTATGAAGAAGGACTGAAAATTGCTGACCAGTATCTTTATTACGGAAAGAAGCATGGAAGAAACTGCGTAATAAATAAAAATAACTGCGGGGAGGAAATTGTTATTCCGATCTGCGGAGCTTTCGGAGATAATTCGTAAAACTGTCGGATATAAAGTCCGGCAGTTTTTTTTAGCCGAAGCTTATCAGGAATTGTGCATTGTGCATTGATAATACTGGTTCATTTTGTGCAAAAGGGTAATTTTTCGGATTGTTTTGTATAAATTGTTGACTATTTAATAACAATTATGATATAATAATAAGTATTAAAATATTACCTTTCTGCTGCTGTAACAGCGTTTGCAGTACGGAAAGCTATTAAAACTTAAAAGCAAGGTTCGGTTTTCTGTTGCTTTAAGCAAGGGCTTATGCGAAGGCTCTTCGAGAGCTTTACCCGACTTGTAAACAAGCGGTTAAAGCTTGAAAAAACAAAAAAACTTAGTCAGCAAAATGAAATAACCCGTTCTTAACGCTCGGGATTTGGAGGTCTGAAATGGATAAGCAGATTGATTACGGAAGTTACGCCGGCTACCGTGAAACCGTACGGACTCTTACAGGAAATTTAAAGGAGCTGCTGCGGCTGAGCGAGGATATTTCTCTTGTTAATACAGCGCAGTCTATAAGGGAAACTATTGATAAATCTGACGACGATCATTTTGAGGTTGCAATAGTCGGAGAATTTAAGCGGGGTAAATCCACGCTTATTAACGCACTTCTGGGGCAGGAGGTGCTTCCTGCCGACGTTCTGCCGGCAACCGCTACTCTTAACAGGGTTACATACAGCGAAGAGCCTTACGTTCAGGTAGAATATAAAAACGGCACAAGCGAAAGGGTCGATATCGATCAGCTTGAAAACTATGTTACAAAGCTTACCTGCGAGGCGGAGGAAAGAGCGGAAACCGTTAAGGAAGCGACAGTTTACTATGATACGGATTTCTGCCGCAATAATGTTGATATAATTGATACCCCGGGTCTTAACGACGACGAGCAGATGACTAACGTTACCCTGTCTATCCTGCCTAAGATCGACGCGGCAGTATTTGTGATCAGTGCAAATTCGCCGTTCTCTCAGTTTGAAAAGGATTTTTTGGAAAAGAAAATGCTTACGTCCGACGTGGGAAGAATTATTTTCGTAGTGAACTGTTTCGGAACATTTTCACAGGAGGACGAAAATAAGATAGTTGAAACCGTAAGAAGCCGCATTACAAAATATGTAATGGATAAGGCGAAAAAGGTAATGGGCGAGGACAGCCGTGAGTTTGCCGTTTACAAGAGAAAGATCGGAACTCCGAGAGTTATCGGACTGTACGCTAAAAGGGCGCTTACGGCTAAAAAAATAGAGGATCCGAAGCTTCTTGAGGAAAGCAATTTCCCTGAGTTTGAAAAGGCTCTTGAAACTATGCTTACCAAGGAGAGGGGAGTTATAGCCCTTCAGATACTGGCGAATAAGATAACAAATTCGGGAACGGAAATACTCCGCTCGGTAGTTATGCAGGAAAATGCGCTGATGATGGCGAACGACGAGTTTATGGAGCAGTATGAAAATGCTATAAGCGAAATAGACGATATAAGGAATAAAAAGCGTCAGGAATTTGTTAAGATAAACGACGCCGCAAATAAGGTCTTTTCGGATCTCCAGCCTGTGCTTGACAGCTACTGGACAAATATCGAGCAAGCGGCTATGGACGTTATAGACAGCTTCCAGATGTCCTCCGACGATTTTAAAAAGGATCAGCTTAAAATGGTTACTGCGAAGCTTACGGATAAGATAAAGGAAAGCATTGAAGCAAGAGCGCAGCTTATCTGCGAGCAGATACAGAATTCGATAAATATCGCTATCAGCGTTGAAGCCGAGCGTTTACAGGGCTTTGAAGACGAGTTCTTTGAGTCTGTAGCCCGTATTCAGGAAATGTTTACTGTTTCCGAAAGAGTATCAAGAAACGGCAGCGGAATAGATAAGGGAATAGGCGCTGCGCTGGGTTCATTCGGAGTAGGCGGTCTGTTCATAGGCTTCCGTGAGGCTGGCTTCAAAGGTGCGCTTCTCGGAGGAGTTACAGGCTTTGCAGGCTTTTATGCAACCTTTTATACCGCAATGTTCTTTACGGGAGTTCTGGGAATAACCGCCGCGCTTCCTGCAACGCTCTGTCTTATGGCTATTGCGGGACTTGCAGGAACTTTTTCGGCTAACTTTGCAGTCGATAAAATTCTGGTAAAGGAGAGGATCGACAAGTATAAGTCGAACTTTAAAACTCAGGTAAAAAAGCAGTTCCATGAAATGAAGCTTAACAACGACTTTACCGAAACGGTTCGCCGTCAGGTATTTTCGGCTTTCGAGGGTCTTAAAACCAAAATTGAAAATGAAACAGAGATAATTCTCCGTGACACTCAGGAGACCCTTGATAACCTAAACGATCTTAAAACGGAAAAGAGCAGTATCTCCGAAAGGGAAATGGAGCGTCTGCACGCGATCGCCGAATCAGCAAGCGCTATCGTTTCGGACGCTTACGCAGTCAGAAGAGTGCTTTCTGAGGCAATGGAAAATTAGTTTTTTGTGCTGTTATCGGCATTTCGGCACGGAAAAATTATTAAGGAGGTACTTGAATGAGCGATTCAATGGAATCCGTCAATCCGCTTTTGCAGATAGATACGGGGTTTCGTTCATATCTTAACGCGTATACCCGTTCATTTCAGAATCATGTAGTCGATGGACAGCTTGACTATGCTTTTGATTCGGATTTTGCGGTAAGACAGAAGATAGCTGGACTGGCAGGATGGGGAAAGCTTGCCAAGGCGGTCAATTCGAGCGATATTTCAGCTGAGGCAAAGCACCTTTTCATGAAGTGCAATCAGGCAGGTGCGCTGAAATATCCCGAGCTTTACGATATTGTTAAGATATGCGCCGAAAGACTCGAACTTAATCTGCCTATAGTATTTGTAAGGGAAGATGTAGATAAGCCGCTGATCTATTCGGTGGCAAGCGATATAATAGAACCTTGTATAGTAATGACCCAGAAGCTGCTGGAGCTTTGTACGGCGGAGGAGCTTCAGCTGCTTATCGGCTGCGAAGCGGGAAGGATCCAGAATAATCATGCTGTATATAACTGGGCTTTTACCTATCTTAATTATAACAGAAACGTCTATAAGCCAATTGAGCGTTCGTATAAGCAAAGCGTAAGCAATCAGCTTGTATGTGCGCTTATCGAATGGGTAAAGTATGCCGATATAACCGCCGACAGAGCGGGGATCATCTGTATTGACGAGCCGGGAAGATTTCTCGATATATCCTGCGGTCTTTATAAAAAGGGATATATAGATTTCTACGGCAGAACTCAGCAGGGTATTGATTTTATCAAGCTTAATGAGCTTCAGAACGTTAATCATACTACGGCGGCAAGAAGCCTTAAAACTGACGGCGGACTGTCCGAGCTTGAAAGACGTATGCTGGCGTCTGCGGAGTTTCTTTCCTGCGATTCTCTGTTTGCGTGGAGAAGCGATATAGACAAGAAGGATATTCATACCATTACCGGTCAGATATGCGATGTCCGAACTTCATTAATTCTCGGAACGGGAGGGCAGTAGTATGGAAATTTACGATTACAAGGCTGCCGGAAAGGATATCGAAGCCGTTCGCGGAAATATTGAGAGCCTTATAGCCGACAAAGAGCTTGAAAAGATCCTGGGTCAGGATTTTACAGGCGAGCTGAAGGAATGGGACGAAATAGTGGCTAAAAGGTGCGGAGAGCCTTTTACGCTGGTTATTCTGGGTGAATTTAAAAGAGGAAAAAGCACGATAATAAACGCCCTCCTCGGAAAAGAGCTTGCGCCCTCGAATGTTTCCCCCGAAACCTATACGATAAATGAGATCTCCTACGGCGAAACGCCTGTGGTTGAAGCGGTTCTTGAAAACGGGCAGAGAATTCCGCTTGAATTTGCGGATATTACAAGGGATAGGCTTGAGGTCAAAATGAAGCTGTTCCCGGCAAAAATAGCCTACCTAGATATACGGGACAGCGCTCCGATACTAAAGGAACTGAGAATAGTTGATACTCCCGGGCTTTCCGATCTTGACGATCTGGATAAGCAGGTAACGGAGTATCTGGTAAACGCCGATGCAATTATGTATGCGGCTTCAAGCCTTCTGCCTTTCTCGGAAACTGAGCAGATGTTTCTTGCAGGACACGTTCAGCCGCAGCGCTTCGGAATGCTGTATGTTCTTGTCAATATGATAGACGCTCTTAACTGTCGGCAGGATGTAGATAAAATAATGAACCGCTTTTCAAGGCTTGCAGAGCAGATAGTGCCTAATGCGTTTGTTTACGGTATAAGCGGAGCAGATGAGCTGAAAAGAAAGCTGGGAGCCGAAAGACTTCCTGATAAGGGTACAAGAGAGTACTATGAAACTCAGTTCTTTAAGTTTGAGCTTTCCTTAAAGCGGGATATTATAATGCAGAAGGACGTTATAAGAACTAAGCGCGTCCTTACAATGCTGGATCATCTGGTAAACGAAACAAAGGCTAAGATCCATATGTTTTCTGAAATGGCGGAAATGGATCAGAAAAAGCTGGAGGAAAAGACCAGAAGCTTTGACGAGCAGTGCTCTCAGCTTGCGTCGGCGCTTGAGGAATGTAAGCCTGCGCTTCATTTAAGCGTTATTGAAATGCAGCAGGAGGCTGAGCAGTGGATGTACGAGTTTTTCGCAAGGCTCAGGCTCAGTATGCTGGAGTGCAGGAAGAAAGACGAAAACGGCGAGGATATTTATTCGCCTGAGGATATAGAAAAGTATTTTTACTCTTTCCTTATGGAAAAGGTCGGAGAAGCCTATAGGGCCTGTATAGAATGTCACAGAGCGAGGATAAACGGTATAGTTGAGAAGATGAGCCGTGATCTTGCGAAAAAGCTTGGATTGCAGGAGCTTTCGTCGGTCACTCAGTCTACCTCTGCCGACAGGCTTATGATGTCGCTGAATAAAAACGTTACCCGTTCTGTTATGAACGTAAAGCTGTTCGGAACAAGCGAAACCTTTCCGCCGGCGGCTCTTTCCGTATTCAGTATAATCCTCAAGAAGAAAAGACAGACCGATATAATAGATATTGCGCTTGAGAATTACGACGATATAAGAATAAATATCGTTAAGGATATAAAAAATGTGTATCAGGATCTGGAGGTCAAGGCTTGTCAGCGTCTTGACGGTATTTATCAGTATCAGGCTGAGGTAGGAAAAGAGGCTCTGAATCAGGCTAAGGAAATGCTCGGAAGTCTTGACGTCAGAACTATCGGAGATACTCTCAGCAAAGCGGATAAGCTTCTGGAGCAGTCTGCCGCAGTGCTTGCGAAATACAGTCTTGAATAAAACAGTAAGGCTGCCGTACAAAAAAGTGCGGCAGCCTTGATTTATACCTGATCATTTAGTTCAGCAGTCATATAGCCTATCTTTACAGTCTGTCCCGGAACGCTTACTCCGTCGGAAACGGATATCGGAAGCTTCTGTTCCTCTGAAAAGCCTATAGTTTCGCCGTCTTTAAGCTCTGCTCCTGAGGATACTACATACTCCGAAATGCTGAGAATAAAGCTGTAAAGCTCAGGCGGCTGCGCAATTGAATCAATTACCTCTATTTCCTCATAGCCGAAATATCTGAGTCCTGAGGTAAAGCCGCAGAGAAGCGTATCCTTGGTTATATACATTCCGGTATATATAAGTATAGGCATAGGAAGCTCGCCCTGCTTAATCGTTTCAGCAAACTGTATGTAGAAATTCTTTTCATAAACAGTAGGGTTCTTGTAAATACCAATAGCGTTTTTCAGCTTCAGCAGAGAACAGGCGACCTTTGCAAACAGCAGCGACTGTTTAAGTGCATCGGTTTTGTTCATTACCGCCAACATAACGTGAGCCTTGTGCTTTGCGGTTTGTGCAGAAGCGTCCTTCCAGAGAAAATTGTTTTTGGCGTTTTCCTCCGCTTCGTTATCAGGAACCGAATTAGGCATAAGCGAACAGGCGACCATCATATCGTCTGATTTGAAAACTATAGCGTTATCCTTTACTTCGTCCTGAAAAACTATTCCCCAGTCCTCCTTCAGATAGTGACGGAAACGCGGCCAGTCCATATTGGCGTCAGTAAGCAGAACGAAGCCTGCAAGTACATTTCCTTTGGAATTTTCATTTGAATTGCTCATTATTTTTCCTCCGTTATTTTAAATATGCAAGAAATAAGGCGGAATGATCCGCCTTAACAGTAATTTTTATCAGATCTTTGAATATCCGAAGCTGTTTACCAGAGCGTCTACCTTTTGACCTCCGCTGCACAGCGGGCATGATGAAGGACTGTAGGTTTCGTAGCTGGGCAGATCGGAGGCTGTAAAGATGGCGTGGACCGAAATGCCGTTTGATTCCTTTATAGCCGAAAAGATCGCGCCGATAGCTGCAAGATGACCGTTATAATACTGTAAGCAGTCGATAGCTCGGTTTATGCTTTTACCTGTCGAGGCTGAGGATATAAGAAGAAGCACCTGTTTTCCCCAGATCTTTTTCTGAGTATTATCACGGAAGATCATCTGATTATTAGCGTTAAGCTCAGGAGTAACGACGGCAATATCCGAACCGCTGTTTATTCCGCTTTCCGAAAGGCTCTGTGCGAGAAAAGCGCCGAGCATTTCAGTTCCCTCAAGACAGATTATAGTATCTATATTAGTTCCCGTATACGTTGTAGCAAGCTCGTTGGCAGCTTCCTTAGCCATTTTGTGGCTGGTTTTGATAGCGGTCATATCTACATAGTAATTTACATGAGAATGGTTTGTAGCAAAATGACCCGGAATAATTCCGATCTTAATTTTGTTATTCTTTGCTGCATATATTGTCTGAATGCGTCCTTCCAATTTGATAGCCTCCTTAAATTCATTTGATATTAGTAATTATAACATATTTTCGCCTTAATTTCAAGCATTTCTTTGATAAAATTTCACAATAGTTTTTGTGAAATTGTTACAAGTTTTGTTAGTTCATCAGGAAATCTATTGACAATTATAATATAAGATGGTATAATGCTAATATAATACAAAATTTAAAGTAAGGCGGATTAATATGAAAAAATTCTTTTCACTTATAATTGTGGTATGTATTGGGTATATATGCCCGATTACTAGTTATGCTTCCTTTGATATTCCTAATAAATATTATTTAGGGATATATGACAATCTTTCCAATCAGTTATCATATATTGATATAAATAACTCCGGCTATTGTAATGTAAGTATTGTATATTCACCATTAGAAAAACAGTTTCTTACAGCAACGAGAGGCGCAGGATATATTAATAACAAAAGATTTTATGCCGAGTTTAGTTCATACATAATAAAAAAGTCCAATGGATCAACAGTAAGGGTCGTAAATCAGGAAACGTATTTCAGCGGCACAGTCGATCTGGAGGATGACTATATTGATGTAATTGTAGGAGGGATAATATATGAGCGGGAGCGGTAGATTAAAAGCTTTGAAAGACAATATGATGATCAAAATTCTGCTGATAGTACTTCTGGCAGTGATTTTGATTCTTGTCGGAATTAAAATAGTTGATAAAGTTCAGCAGTCGAAGCTTGATGAAGAACGAAATAAGCCGGATACTTTCAGCAGGGATCCGGATTTTGTCGAACCTGCTGCAAAGGTTGGGAAATATTACCTGAATGGAGATAAGAACAGCTATTATTTTGAAATACTAGAAGGAAACAAAATTCAGCTTAAAGGCGCAGATCTTCACGAATTGTTTGAAAAGTGGAATCCAGGGAACGAATCAGCAATCGAAAGTGACGTAAAGGACTGGAGTGAACCAAGAGAATTCAAAGTAATAACTTTTCAGGAAACCGGAACAACCGTGCTTGCCGTTGAATGGGAATACGATGAAAGCGGCGAACTTACCGGTCTTACAAGCGGGCCTTGCCTGATAGATGAAAATACATTGGGAAAATGGGGAATTGAAGGGGATTTTAAATATATAGAATAATAAGAGAGCCGGCTGATAAAGCCGGTTTTCTTTATCCCTTCGCCAGATACCAGCTTTCTCCCTCTCCTACGTCTACGGACATCGGTACAGCAAGGGAAACGGCGTTTTCCATTTCCTCCTTGAGTATCTGTGCCGCCTTTTCCTTGTCTGTAAGGGAAACTTCTATAATAAGCTCGTCATGAACCTGTAAAATCAGCCGTGCGTTCAGCTTTTCTTTTTGAAGCCTGCGGTATACTCTTACCATTGCTATTTTTATTATATCTGCTGCTGCTCCCTGAATAGGAGCATTCATTGCCGCGCGTTTACCGAATGCCTGCATGACCTTATTGGAGGCTGAAAGTTCGGGAATATAGCGCCGTCTGCCGAAAATAGTTGTAACATAGCCGTTCTTTATACCGTCCTCGACTGTTTTGTCCATAAATTCGGACACTTTAGGAAAGTTGTCAAGGTAATTCTGAATATACTTTTTGGCTTCGGCTACCGAAACGCCTATATCCTTTGAAAGCGAAAATGCCCCGATACCGTAGATAATACCGAAATTTACTGCCTTTGCGGCGGAACGCATTTCAGGCGTTACAAAGTCCTCGGGAAGTCCGAAAACCTGAGCGGCAGTGCTGGTATGGATATCCTTTCCCTCTTTGAAGGCTTCCTGCATATTTTTATCGCCGCATACCGAAGCCAGAACTCTCAGTTCTATCTGGCTGTAGTCGGCGTCAAGGAGGGTGTTTCCATTCTCGGCTACAAAAAATTTCCGCATATTTCTGCCGATCTCTTTTCTTACGGGAATATTCTGCATATTCGGTTCAGTGGAGGATATTCTTCCTGTACGGGTTTCGGTCTGCTTGAAAACAGAATGGACTCTTCCGTCAGGCTTTACCTCTTTGAGAAGTCCGTCGACATAGGTTGAATTGAGCTTTGTAAGTGTTCGGTATTCGAGAATAAGAGGAATTATAGGGTGCTTGTCCGCAAGACCTTCCAGAACTTCCGCATTGGTGGAATAGCCGCTTTTGGTCTTTTTCTTTGCAGGAAGTCCGAGATCCTCAAACAGCACCTTCCCAAGCTGTTTCGGAGAGCCGATGTTAAATTCCTGCCCTGCGTAATCGTATATCTGAGCGGTAAGCTGAGCTATATCGGCGGAAAGCTGTATGCCGAAAGCCTTTATTCCTTCGGTATCCGCTTTTACGCCAACCGCCTCCATAGAGCCGAGGACTTCGCACAGCGGCAGTTCTATGTCATAATAAAGCCTGTCAGTTTCAGTAAGCTCCAGCTGATTTTTCAGACAGGCACTTAAAGCCTCAAGGCTGGCTATTGAGCTGTAATTTTCTATATCCGAACGGTACATTACCTTATATGCGGAGCAAAGATTTTCAATTGTGTATTCGCTTGTCTGGGAATTGAGCAGATAACCGGCAAGATCGCAGGCGAAAACCAGGTTTTTAAGCGTCCTGCCGTTTTCAAACGCCGTTCTGTAGGCGGTTTTACCCTCAAAGCAGGTTTTTTCTCCTTTGCTTTCAAAATAATCGAGAGAAAGCTTCAGGTCTTCTGTATAGAAAATATTGCTTTTGCATTGTATTTCAAGCTTTTTTCCGTCGTATACAAAGCATGAGGCAGCGACGGAAATTTCGTCAAGGCTTTCCGAAGTTAATTCGGATATATCAAACCTAGGAAGATCCTTTAATTTCAGCTTTTCTTCTTCGGAGGATACAGGGTTTGCAGCCGCAGCTTCTCCCGTAAGCTTCAGTCTTTCCATAAGCTTGAGCATTTCAAGCTCGGTCAGCAGTTCTTTGGTTTCCTGCGGATTTCCCTCAGCCGGCTTATAGCTTTCGGGAACTCCGTCTATTGGAGCGTCAAGGCAGATCTCGGCGAGAAACCGGCTGTCTAATGCGTCCTGACGACCGTCTTCAAGCTTTGCCCTTACTGATCTGGTCAAGGTCAGACTATCCAAATTTTTGTACAGTTCATCTACGCTTCCGCACTGCTGGATAAGAGAAAGAGCGGTTTTTTCGCCGATCCCCTTAACGCCTGAAATATTGTCAGAGGAATCCCCCATAAGCGCCTTTACTTCGATCATCTGCTTCGGAGAAACGCCGTATTCGTCCATAATACGCTGTGGAGTATATATTTTAGTTTCCTTTGTTGTAGCAAGGCGGACTGTTACCTTATCGTTTATAAGCTGAAAGCTGTCCCTGTCGCCTGTAAGAATATAACATTCGTTCCCTGATTCGGCGAAAATACGGGACAGAGTTCCTAAAATATCGTCTGCTTCATAACCTTCGCATTCTACTATTTTTATTCCCATTGAGGTCAGCAGCTTTTTTATTACCGGCATCTGCTGGGCAAGCTCGTCGGGCATTCCCTTGCGGTTGGCTTTATAAGACGCATTTGCCTTATGCCTGAAAGTAGGGGCTTTAAGGTCGAAGGCTACCGCAGCGCAGTCGGGATTTACCTCCCCCAGCTCCTTCAAATATATATTCATAAATCCTGTAATTGCGTTTGTAAACTGTCCCTTTGAATTTGACAGTATCCTTATTCCGTAGAACGCCCTGTTCATTATGCTGTTTCCGTCGATTGCAAGTAATTTCATTTTTGTACCTCAGATCAGTTTTCTTATTTTTGGTTTAAGTCACTCTTCACATAACTTGTCCAGCGAGAGCGTTGCTATGCCGTTAAGGCTTTCGTCGGCTCTTTTTCCTGCAAGATAATCAAAATATCCCTGACAGCCTATCATTGCCGCATTATCGCCGCAGTATTTAAATTCCGGCATATAAAGCTTACAGCCACTTTTATCGCAGGCTTCCTGCAATGCTCTGCGGACTCCTGAATTTGCCGAAACTCCTCCGGCAAGTCCGATAGTAGTATACCCAAGAGCTTCAGCCGCTTTCATTGTTTTTCCCACAAGTATTTCTGACATTGTTTTCTGGAAAGAAGCCGCCATATCTTCACGGTTTATTTTCACGCCTTTCTGCTCGGCGTTATGTACGAGATTTATTACCGCAGTTTTCAGTCCAGAAAATGAAAAATCATATTCGCACCCTGCTACCTTAGGGTGAGGAAGCTTATAGGCTTCGGGATCGCCGAGCTTTGCGGCTTCGTCTATAAATTTTCCTCCCGGATATTCGTAGCCGAGAGTACGAGCCGCTTTGTCAAAGCATTCACCTGCGGCGTCGTCGTGAGTTCTGCCTATTACGCGGTATTTTGTGTAGTCAAGCACCTCTACGATATGGGAATGTCCTCCCGAAACCACAAGGCACAGATAAGGAGGTTTAAGATCCGGGTGAGAAATATAGTTTGCCGCAATGTGACCCGCAATATGATGAACAGGAACAAGAGGTTTTCCTGCCGACATTGCAAGTCCTTTGGCAAAGCTTATACCTACCAGCAGAGCGCCGATAAGTCCGGGAGCGTAGGTTACAGCAATTGCGTCAATTTCCGAAACGGAGCAGTCTGCTTCCTCAAGCGCCGCACTGACTACCCCCCAGATATTTTCTGCATGGCGGCGGGAGGCTATTTCCGGCACGACGCCTCCGTATAATCTATGCTCGGCGATCTGCGTTGCAACTATATTTGAAAGCACATTTACTCCGTCCTCCACAACTGCGCAGGCAGTTTCGTCGCAGGAGCTTTCTATGGCTAAGATCTTCATTTTATTAACACTCCTTTTTGTGGCTGAGATGGATTCCGATATGTCCGATACCTAAAATTACCGTTGAGATTATAAGCAGAATATTTTTTCCGTAGATCCCCAGCAATAAAAATGCGGTTACTGGCAGACTTGCGCCTGCAACGGGTATTCCTAAGAAAGAGCTGTAAAAATCTTTCATTTCTTTATCGCTTCTGAAATATTTTATCCACCATACCTCATACATTATCATAAATATTGCTGCGGCGGCAAGCCATAATGACCAAGAAGAGAGCTTCCGCAGATTAAAGTCGGAACAGATCACGCTTAAAGCGGTTACGGCAACTTCACCTGTTCTTTCAAGCGTCAGAAGAAGCTTATTTTCTTTAAGTAAATACTTATCGTGATCCTTAGGCTTGTTTTTAGTCCATAGTATATTGGGAACAAAAAGCATAATTATAAATATCAACCCTGTATAGGAAAAGCCAAGGCTCATTTTTCCACCTACTTATCACAGTCTGTATATCCTTTTCATTTCATCTGTATATCCGCCGTTTTCATCGGTGGTGTAAAGCTGAGGCTCGACCTTCAGGAACGGGTTTCCGCCCTTTCTTCCCTCAGCCATTACAAGCCATGGGGCAGTGTACGGATTTTTGGATACAAACCTTACCCGCTTAGGCTCTATTCCGTTTTGGCGCATTGAAACCATTATATCGCACAGCCTTTCGGGTCGGTTGCATATGCAGAGCCTGCCGCCGTATTTAAGGTTTCTTTTAGCCGCCGAGCATACATCGTCTATGGTACAGAGCATTTCGTGACGAGCTATCGAAACCGCCCTGCTGTCGTTTTTTGCACCTGTTCCGTCAAGCTTGTAGGGAGGGTTGCAGGTAATAAGGTCAAGCTCCTTTTCAGAGCGGTAGTTCTTCAGATCGCCCAGTATCGTAGTTATACAGCTTATTTCAGAGCGTTCAAGCGTAAGCTTAAGCTGCCGGTGAGCTATATCCTGTATCTCAACTGCGTCGATATGAGCAGGCTGAAAGTTTCTGTACATAAGCAGGGCAATTATTCCGCTTCCGGTACAGAAATCGCATACCAGATCCTTATGTCTGGGGGCTGCGAAGTCGGCAAGCAGAAAAGCGTCGGTGCCGAAGCGATGCTCGGCGGATATGCATATTTCTATTGTATCACTAAGCCGTTCAAATGTAAAGCCGTTCATTGCTTTCCTCCCAGCGTTTTAGTCATAAGCAAAGCATCCTCTGTCGGGTCTGAGTAATAGCTTTTTCTTATGCCCGTTTGAATAAAGTCCAGTTTCTTGTACAGCTTTTGTGCTGCGGTATTTGAAGTACGGACCTCAAGCAAAGCAAGCTCTGCCTGCGGATACAGCGTGAATGCCGCATTTATCAGCCTTTCGGCGATCCCCCGACGTCTGTAGCTTTCAATAACCGCAATATTGTTTATTGTCAGCTCGCCGGCAACATACCAGACGTTTATAAAGGCTGCGGCTGTATCTCCGTCAAAAGCCGCAAGTATTGTGCAAAGCGGATTTCTAAGCTCTCTCAAAAAGTAATCTTCACTCCACGGATCTGAAAAACAGGCGTTTTCTATATTAAGTATCTCAGGGCAGTCGTTTTCAAGCGCCTTTCTGATAAGTATATTCATATTCCCTCCAAATACCGTATGATGTATTTCAGATATAATTTATATACTTTAAAAAGTATTTTATCTTTTGACAGGTATATAGCTGATTTCAGCCTCAGTATCTGTTGTTTCAAGCTTGAAGATAACCGGGCGGAGTCCGTCGTTGCAGGAGCAGATCGCTACGCCGGGCTTTCTTATCCAGTCGCCGTAGTAGAAAAGACCTGTTTCTGCTCCGTGGGCAAGGGCGAAAACGTACTGGTAGATAGCTTTCCATGCCTCGTCGCACAGTCCTTCCGGCTTGGCGTAATCTGCGTAGAATACCTGCCCCTCGGTCATCATCGGGCAGGGCCCCAGATTTTCAGCGCCGTACTCAGCGGCAAGTTCTTTGTCCAATGTGGTTTTTAGCACTGTGATTTTTACCTTTTTCATATGTACTCCTCCGTATATATTGTTTTGTGCTCTGAGCTTTCCGAAGGCATATATATTTCCTTTCAAAAACGGCAGGCAAAATTTTATTCTTCCGAAACCAGCATTGAATACAGCTCGCCCTTGGAAAAGCCTGTCGCTTTGGCGATCTGTTTGCAGGCGTCAGCGCCTCTCATGCCCTTTGCTATAAGGCTCTTTACCTGCAAAAGCGCGTCCTCTATGGTTTCGGCGGTATCGTTTTCCGATTCTTTGGCTCCCTCAATAACCAGAACAAATTCGCCCTTCGGCGTAACCGATGAATAGTATTCCAAAGCCTGAGAAAGCGTAGTCCGCATTATTTCCTCATGCAGTTTGGTAAGCTCGCGGCAGAGTGAAATTTTTCTGTCGCCGAAATATTCCAGCATATCTTTGAGGGTATAGATAAGCTTGTGCGGCGCTTCATAGAATACAAGAGTGCGTTCCTCGTCTTTAACTGCGGCAAGATGTTCACAGCGCAGACGTTTGGTCGTTGAAAGGAAGCCCTCGAAGCAGAAGCGTGAGGTTGAAAGTCCGCTTACAGCAAGGGCAGAGCAGACTGCGGTAGGACCGGGAACGACCTCCGTTCTGATCCCGTTTTCGGCGCAGAGTCTTACAAGATCCTCTCCGGGGTCTGATATACAGGGCATTCCTGCGTCGGTAACAACGGCGCAGTTTTCTCCTGCCGCTATTCTTGAAACTATCCGCATTGCGGCTTCTTCTCCGCTGTGACGGTGATAGCTTACCGACGGCTTTTTTATTTCAAAATAATTCAGCAGCTTTGCGGTCACTCTTGTGTCTTCGGCGCAGATAAAATCCACGCTTTTCAGTGTTTCAACCGCTCTGTAGGTCATATCTCCCAGATTTCCGATAGGAGTTCCGACAACGTAAAGTATCCCCATTTTTACTCACCCTTTCCTGACAGGATCGCTTCGGCAGTTCTTTCCAGATCAGCATAGGCGGAAAGATTTCCACATTCGCCCCGTATTTTCGCCGAGCCGGGCAGTCCCTTTACATACCACGCTACGTTCTTTCGCATTTCTTTCATGCCCTGAGTTTCGCCCTTGTATTTGCAAAGCAGCTTGGCATGACGCAGCATCAGCTTCATTTTTTCTTCTAAGGATATTTCCTCCGAAAGAATTCCTGTTTCGATATAGGTTCGGATCTCGTCAAATATCCACGGTCTGCCGTAAGAGCCTCTGCCGACCATAACAAGATCGCAGCCGGTTTGCTCATACATTGCTTTGCAGTCCGAAGGAGAGGTCACGTCGCCGTTTCCGATAACGGGTATATTCACCGATTTTTTTACCTGAGCGATAATATTCCAGTCGGCTTTTCCGCTGTAAAACTGATTTCTGGTCCTGCCGTGAACGGCTATTGCGGAAATTCCCGCCTGCTCAAGGCGTTTTGCAAACTCAGGTGCGTTGACGCTGTTTTCGTCCCAGCCTGCCCTTATTTTTACCGTTACCGGACAGCAGGCGTTTTCAACTGCGGCTTTTGCAATCTTGAATGCGGTTTCAGGCGTTTTCATAAGCGCTGAGCCGCTGCCGTTTCCTGCAATTTTCGGAACGGGACAGCCCATATTAATATCAATTATATCAGGCTTGAAGCTGTTAAGCAGATACGCTGCCTTTCCCATATAGACAGGATCTTCTCCGAAAAGCTGCAAAGCCATAGGACGTTCACAGTCCTCTATTTCGCAAAGCCGCGCGGTCTTTTTATCTCCGAAACAAAGTCCCTTGGAGGAGATCATTTCGCTTACAAGATACGCCGCTCCGAATTCCTTGCACATAAGGCGGTACGATTTGTCGGCTACCGACGCCATAGGCGCCAGTGCGGCGGTTTGTTCTATTTCAACGTTTCCGATATGTATAGTTTTCATAGTACTCCTTATCAGCGATCTATTCCCGAGCCGACAGCTGCAGCAGGTCTGCTTTGCTTGCTTCTGCATATTTCAGGCAGATTTTCATATATAAATTCCTGAGCCGCTTTCGGAAATTTGACGGCAGTATATGCAGTTCCCAGTTTTGAAACTGTCTGAGCTTCAATTATTCCCGCTTCCTCAGACAGTATAGTAAGTGAGAGATTTGCCGCCTTCGGGCTTTTTCTTGCAAGATAGCCGTTATTTATTAGCCAGCTTTCAATAGCTGTTTTCAGCACAGCCTTATCTGCATTTATACCAAGCTGTTCAAAAATACAGTCGCACAGACGACTGAGGCTCATTTCCTCAGCTTTGCCTTTAAGCTTTGAGCAGTTATCGCAGATCATTCCGAACATTAAATTCCCATCGGTATTACCTGCCTTAAGCCGTTCAAGATATGCATTCGGGCTGCTTGAGGCGGCGGAGGGGTTTTCGGCAAGATAGCCTTTTATTACCTCAATAACCTGACTGCCGTAACGCTCCTGCTTGGTTTTTCCTATTCCCGAGCATTCGAGCAGCTTCTGCGCAGTTGTGGGAAGCTTAACGCACATATCTCTCAGAGCGGTATCTGTAAAAATAATGTATGCAGGCATTTTGGCTTCGGCGGCAAGTTTTTGGCGAAGCTTTTTAAGACGGCTAAACAGCTCGGGATCCAGTGCGTAAACTCCGCCTGCGGTCTGCTGGGAGTGGCTTTTCGGAGCTTCTTTTGGCATTTTCATTGTAACAGTCTTTTTTTCAAAAAGTATCTCTCTTGCCTTTGAGGTAAGCGCAAGCACGGAATAATCTCCGATTCGGCGGATATATCCGTTTTCTTCAAGAAAATCTGTGATTCGTCTTATTCTGACGGTTGAAGCGCCGCTCATTATTCCGTAGGTCGAAAGGTCCTGAAGTCCGAACTGAGTTATCTTGGCGTTTTTTGAGCCTTTCAGAACAGCTGAGATAACTGCCGCTCCGAATGCCAGATGCCGCTGTGAAAGCCTGTAAATACAGGACAGTATCTTCTGGCTTTCAACGGTTATATCGACATCTTCAAAATTGGTATTGCAGTTGGAGCAGTTTGAACAGAAGCCTTTGGAGGTTTCACCGAAATAGCGCAGCATAAATTCCCGCAGACAGCCGGAGGTCGTACAGTAAAATGTCATCTGTTTAAGCCGTTCAAGATCCCGGGAGCGTATATCGGCAGCAGTTTCCTCGTCAAGTTCGGGATTGTCGTCGGAGTTTTCGATAAGAAATCTGTTTGTACGGACGTCCTGACCGTTATACAGCAGAATGCATTCTGCCGGTTCTCCGTCGCGGCCCGCCCTGCCTGCTTCCTGATAATAGCTTTCTATATTCTTCGGCATATTATAGTGTATAACGAACGAAACGTTTGATTTATCTATTCCCATTCCGAAAGCGTTGGTTGCGGTTATGAGCTGTACTCGGTCGCAGGTAAAATCGTCCTGATTGGTTCTGCGTTCCTCGTCGGAAAGTCCTGCATGATAGCGGGTGCAGGGGAATCCCTCGTCATTTAAGCGCCGACAGACATCTTCGACATTTTTACGTGTAGAGCAGTAGATTATTCCGCTTTTGTCCTTATTGCGGCGTAGTATCTCAAGCACCTCAGCAAATTTGTCCTGCGGCCTTCGTACTTCAAAATACAGGTTTTCACGGTCAAAGCCTGTGGTCAACGTAAAAGGCTCTTTAAGGGTCAGAAGCTTTTCAATATCTTCTTTTACGTCCTGAGTTGCGGTAGCGGTAAAGGCGGCGATAACGGGGCGGTAGGAAAGCTGAGATATAAATTCCGGTATTTTTATGTAGGACGGCCGAAAATCCTGCCCCCACTGTGAAACGCAGTGAGCCTCGTCAACTGCCAGAACCGCGATCTTAACACGCTGGGCAAAATACAGAAAGCCTTGGGTGCAGAGCCTTTCAGGAGCGACATAGATTATCTTGTACATACCCTTTACTGCGTTTCTCAAAGCGGTTTCATACTGAGCGGAGGTAAGAGAGCTGTTGAGATAGGCGGCTTTAACTCCAGACTGAATAAGAGAATTTACCTGATCTTTCATCAGGGAAATAAGCGGGGATATTACTACCGTTACGCCCTCCATCATCAGACCGGGTATCTGATAGCACATTGACTTTCCTGCTCCGGTAGGCATTATTCCGAGAACATCACGTCCTGAAAGCACAGAATCAATAAGAGCTTCCTGACCCTCGCGGAAGGAATCGTGGCCGAAATATTCTTTTAGGATCCTGTACTTGTCCATGCTTATTTCCTTTCTGAAAGTTATCGTCGGAGGTTAAATCAAACTTGCAATACAGTCCGGCAGGGAGGAAGCCTGACGTACAAATAAATTATACCCCCTCACTAATAGGCGAAAAAGGGGGTAAAGTTGCATGCAAATGTGCAACTATTAACGAGATATGTCTAAATCAAATTTAAATTCATATTAATGCACAAAATTATCATGCAAATTATATGCATTATGCCAATAATACTTGAACATCAGATATGGTCAGAAGAACGTTTATAATTTATTGCAGGCACTGATTTAACCGTAATCAAAATAACTTTTTTCGATATTTTTTTGCAAACCATAACTGCGGCATAAAAGCTACCGTCCGCAGGAGCGACTGCGCTAACTGCGCCGTCTGCGCCGGGACCTAAGACAGCCAGATGAAGTTTTGGTCAGAGTTAATGAAATCCATGTTGTAGAGTAGTATTACACGGTCAATGCCGTTTTTCTCAATAAGCTCGGATACCGTATTTTCGGCAAAGTGATAGTAGCGCAGGTCTATCATTGTTATCTCCGAATAGCTGTCGGCCAGAAACGGCATAAATGCGTTTGCATAGGAATCTTTCAGCACCAGTACCTTTTCCTTGTTCTGAGCGTTGGTGCTTATCTTTACCTCTGCGAAGTTTCCGCCCATAAAAGCAGAGTACTTATCCTTTTTGCCGAGAAATGAACGGTCGTAGAGACTGTCAGTCACAGCTGCTTCAGTTGTGCGCTCGATGGTGTATTTTCCGTTTGGATTGCTGTAAAGATGCATTTTATCCGGCTTTACAAATGCACTGGGCGCTTTTGAGTACAGAGTGCCGTAAAAATCTTCTATGGTTTCAATATCGTAATCAACTATCGGAACAGCTTGTCCGGAGGTCTGCATATACCAGTCGTAAACAGCCTTTGCACCCTCGCTTGTCCAGTGATGGTCGGTTCTGTAGAACGCCTGAATGCCGCTGTCTGACAAAGCTTTAAGCTCCTGAAACGGAGTGTATAGGTTTATCTTAGGACTCAGAAGCTGAGCTGCCGCCGCCATACTGCCCAGCTGGTCATCATTTACGGCGCTTGCCGGAAGCTTTTCATTCAGTACGGAAACTGCGTTTGGGATCAGAAGAAAATCAACAGGGCAGTCTATATTTTCAGCCCAGTCGTTTATATAGCCGATATTTTCTTTGATCCGATCCATATTCTGAGTGTACTGCTGGATAAGATAGCCGTCTTCTGCAAAATAAATTCCGTTAAGACTGGTTTTAAGAGCCGCCCTGTCGCAGTCGGTCTTTAAAGATACAAGAGCGTCCTTTAAAAACATCTGGTCGGAGATATAGCTTTCAAGATCGCTGGTAAATTTGCCTTCTTTGAGGTTCTTAAAGGAAAATTCAGGCTTCTGCGCAAGGTTTCTGTTCTCCATCTCGGAAAAATCCCTGTCCTTTGTAATAAGGGCGGCTATTGAAAAGCCGAATATAAACACGATAAAAACCGAGAACATAACGATATCTGAAGCCTTTGCAGTCCTCCGGCTTTGAGAGGAAGCGCTTGTCCTGCCATCAGATCCTATTTCATTGATCTTATTTGATTTTTCATTCATTTCAGCAGCCTCCTAAAATCTGAAATATAAAAACGGATTAAACGAGTTGCTTGCAAGATATGCGGTCGAAACAGTCAGGAGTATTACTACCGCCGCAGGTTCAAGTACGCAGCAGTAAATAACAGGGGCTTTTTCGGTAAGCTTCTGCCCGAGCTTCCTGAACAGAGGAGTAGACGCGATAATAAGAATAATAAAAGTCATGGCGTAATTTGCCAGCCAGAAGAAGGTCTTGGTGTTGAAAAGCTCAAGTCCTCCGAAACCGAATAGATTTTTGAAATTCTGAATAAGCTTGGAGGTATCCTCAAAGGCGAAAATTCCCCAGCCGATAATGATAAACAAAAGAGCGTAGATATGCTGGACAATTGAAGGAGTTTTTCGGAGCGCTTTGCCGAGAAACAGCTTTTCGCAGAGAAGAATTATTCCGAAGTAAATTCCCCAGCAGATAAAGTTCCAGTCAGCTCCGTGCCAGAAGCCGGTAAGAAACCATACGATCATTATATTTACGCACTGCCTCAGCTTTCCCTTGCGGTTTCCGCCGAGAGGTATATAAACGTAATCTCTGAACCATGTGGAAAGGGAGATATGCCATCTTCTCCAGAATTCGGTTATTGATTTTGAAATATAGGGGTAATTGAAGTTTTCAAGAAAATCAAAGCCGAACATCTTCCCGAGACCTATAGCCATATCGGAATAGCCGCTGAAATCAAAGTATATCTGGAAGGTATAGGCAAGTATTCCCAGCCAGCTTGCGGCTACGCTCAGCTCTGACTGCGGCGCTGCTGAGATCTCAGCAAAAAGCGCGCCTATATTGTTGGCGAGAATAACCTTTTTTCCGAGTCCTACGGCGAAGCGCTTGATACCCTGAGAAAACTGGGAGAGCGATTCCTTACGGTAGTTGAGCTGATCCTCGATAGTCTGATAACGCACGATAGGACCTGCGATAAGCTGCGGAAAAAGAGAAACATAGGTCGCAAGATTAAGAAAATTTTTCTGCGACCTTACCTCGCCCCTGTAAACGTCGATAACATACGAGAGGGTCTGAAAGCTGTAGAATGAAATCCCTATCGGAAGAGTAAGCCCCAGAACCTTAAAGCTTGAATTAAACAGGCTGTTGGCATTTACAATGAAGAAATCGGTGTACTTGAAGAACAAAAGAAGTCCGATATTCCATATAACTGCGAACAGCATAGATATAAAAGCCGTTTTTTCACAGCCCGGCTTTCGTTTTTTGTCCGCAAAAATTCCCGTAACGTAAGCTACCGTTATAGATGCCAGCATCAGCACTATATAAACAGGTTCGCCCCATGCGTAAAACACAAGGCTGAAGATCAGCAGAACTGCGTTTTTTAAAACACGTGGGACGATAAAATACGTTATTAGAACCAGCGGCAGAAAAGCAAATAAAAATGTCGTACTACTGAAAAGCATAGATTTTTATTCCCCGATCTTTAAAGTTATGTCTCAGCCGATTATTTCCTCCGCCTTGGCGTTGTCATCTGAAATGCACATAAATACATACTTGCCCTGAACGGTAAGAACAGGGGAGTTAAGCTTGTCCATTTCCTTAGGCTGATAGTTTTCAAAAGCCTTTTTCTGAGCTGCTATCCTTGCTTCAAGAGCTGCTTTGATATCTGCGGCAGCGCTTTCGTCGTTAGCCTCAAAGCAGGCTATTTCTTCGGCGGTAGCTCCTCCCGAGCCGATATAGACCTTTCCTGAAACATATTTGTCCTGTGAAACTCCTATAAGCTTTTCAACCATTTCAGGAGAAAGCTCGTTAAGGGAATCAACAAAAGCAATATCCGATCTTAGCTTGTCCGCGATCTCAGTTACGTTTTTTGTTACGTCTGTCTGAACCGCAGCGGTCGAATTTCCGTCCTCGGCAGTGACCTTTTCATCATTTGCACAGGAGGTCAGTCCTAAGGCGCACAGCGTTGCCGCCGCAATAACGGCGCACAGTGATTTCTTCAGCTTCATACTTTATAGTTCCTTTCCTTTTTAATATATATATTATAAATAGAATTTCTGAATTTATGAATTTTCAGCAAGATAATTCATCCAGATCATGCAGTATTCCCGAATCAGATGTATACCGTCGGTTGAAGCTTCGAGCGGAAGCGCACCGTTTTCATCTTTCAGACATGACGCAACGTCGATATAAATAGAATTCGTATTTGCCGCAGCATTCTGAACGTAAAGGTTAAAGTTGTCCACGTTTTCATTTGTAAAGACCGTATTAGTATTAAGAGCAAGCGAAGATACGGGAAGGATCGACTGCACATATATCTGTGCCGACGGCTGAAGCTCCTTGATTTTATTTATTACAGCTTCGTATTCTTCCTGGAAAACGTCGGGATACGGCCATCCCAGCTCGTTTATCCCGAACATTATATAGACTCTGTTAAACTGCTTTTGCTTTAATGCGTCGTATACTGTGCCGTAGTTTCCGTTGTCAAGAAGGATAGTTTCGCTGGTTTCTATACTGCTTACGTTAAGTCCCGTAGAGGCGTAAAAGGTCGCTTTGGGGCGATCCGTATTCATTCCGAGGCCTACCGTTCTTGAATCGCCGATAAAAACAGCGTCGGAAAAATCGTCCTTTATTTCCTTTTCTGATGAAGAAGCATCGCTTTCCGACGACTCAGCGGAACTTTCCGAAGATTCTGAGGAGCTTTCTGAGGATCCTGACGAACTGTCGGAATTATCAGAGGGATCCGGCTTGACTGAATCGTCCTTTTTTACTGATGAATCCTTAATGTCCGCCTGTTCGGACAGCGACGACTGTGAAGATGAGAAATCGCCGGTCTGTATTTTCCTGCCGGTTAGCGCAACGTTTACTATCCATATCATTATAAATATCATAAGCGCCAGACAGCACACTGATATTGTGTATTGCTGCACCCGGGCGCGTTTTTTTCTTAGTTCTCTGCTGTTATTTTGCTGTCCCATTATAAAAAATGCCCTTTCAGAATTCGTGTGTGATCGTATTTAAAACTATTCAATTAAAATCATAACACATTTCACAGCTCATTTCAAGAGCTTTTCAAATATTTTTTGTCCTTGTATCATACATATTTCGACCTCATTGGATAGGTCTATTTTACGTTTACGACGCTGCGGAGCTTTTGTTTCCGGCAAGCTTAATACAGATAATCAGCATTACAGGGAAAACTGCGGCGCAGAGTATCCCGGTTTTAAGGCTTCCGCTAAGCTGGGCTGCCTGTCCGACAAGAGCAGGACCTGAGGCGCAGCCTATATCTCCGGCAAGGGCGAGCAGCGCAAACATTGCGGTTCCGCCCTGAGGACAGCTTTCGGAGGAAAGACTGAAAACTCCTGGCCACATAATTCCTACCGAAAGTCCGCAGATACCGCAGGCGGCGAGCGAAAGGAAAGCATAAGGAGAAAATACGGCGGTCAGATATCCTGCGATACACAAAATACTGCTGTACAATATAAATTTTTTCAGCGGAATTTTTTCTGCAAATTTTCCGTAAAACATTCTTGAAGCTCCCATAAGCGCTGCAAACATACAGGCTCCCGCAAGATCTCCCGCAGTTTTTGATACTTTAAGACCGTTCTGAGCGAAAAATGAAGTCCATTGGCTTATAGCCTGTTCAGCTGCACCGGAGCATATCATCATTATAAAGAACAGCCAGAATATTTTTGACGCTGCAAGTTTTTTTATTCCTGCCGGTTCTCCGTCTTTAACAAACGGACACAGCGGACAGCAGGCGAAGATAAAAGAATTCAGTAAAGGCACAGCCGCCCAGAAGAACGCCAGAAAACGCCAGTTTTCAATTCCGAATAAATTAAAGAACAGCGTAGACAGCAGTATGACCGCTACATGACCCCAGCAGTAAAAGGAATGAAGCAGGCTCATCCCTGCGGATTTGTTTTCGCTTGGCAGAGCTTCGATTATAGGACTGACAAGAACCTCGATAAGGCCGCCTCCTATTGCGTAAAACGTTGAGCTTAAAATAAGCCCCGCATAACCGTTTTGCATTATAAAAGGAAGTATTCCCATAAGCACAAGTCCCGCAGACGCAAAGATATGAGCTGAAACGATCGACCTTCGTACGCCTATCTTATCGACAAAGCCGGCGGAAAGAAGGTCTATTGCTGTTTGGACCGCAAAATTATATGCGACAAGAAAGCCTATCTGGGCTAATGAAATATCAAAGCTTTTCTGAAAAACCGCAAAAAGCAATGGAGCGAGGTTATTTACCGCCGCCTGGGTTATATATCCGGTATAACACGCTTTTCTGGTACATGAATATGAAAATTTCATTGTGAAACAACTCCTGCAGCTAATTGTAAAATCCTTTAAAATGTAAAAATAAAGATTAAATCAATTGCATTATAGCATTGCAAAGTACGGCTGTCAAGCGGTTTGAGAAATTTTACATGGTTTCATATATTAATATGCGGCTGAATACGTTTACAGATTTCTCCCCGTACCGACATTATCTTTGATCCGGCATGCTGCAAATTCTTACTCAGACTTTACAAAGGGTCGGTTTCCGTTTTTACAAAGCGGTAGTATGATTATAACATCAGCTGAATACAAATAAAACAACAAAGCTCGGAAAGAGCGTATGCCGTAAATACGGCATAAGGGTAAAAGGATGGTATTTATTATGATGAGAAAAACAAGAATTTTCAGCCTGCTGGCAGCAGCGGCAGTTTCGGTTTCTATGCTTGCTTCGTGCGGCTCGTCGGACAGCACGATCGCTGTTATCTCACGTGAGGACGGTTCGGGAACAAGAGGAGCGTTTATTGAACTTACCGGAGTTGAGGAAAAAGACGCCGACGGAAACAAAACTGACAAAACTACGTCGGAAGCCATGATATGCAAGTCTACTGACGTTGTTCTTACGCAGGTAGCGGGAGATAAAAATGCGATCGGATATATTTCGCTTGGCTCGCTTAACGATACGGTCAAAGCGGTTAAGGTCGGCGGAGCGGAGGCAGCTGCCGAAAACGTTGAAAACGGATCATATACTCTGGTAAGGCCTTTTAATATCATAGTCAAGGAAGGCGGAATTTCCGAAGCTGCTCAGGATTTTCAGAATTACATTCTGAGCAAGGAGGGGCAGGAGATAATCGGCAAGGATTATATTGCAGTTAACAAGTCTGCCGAGGCGTTCTCTTCAAACGGCGCTGAGGGCAAGGTCGTAGTTGCCGGATCGTCGTCTGTAACTCCGGTTATGGAAAAGCTTGCCGAGGCGTATAAAAAGGTCAATTCAAAGGTAACGGTAGAGGTTCAGCAGTCGGACTCTTCTACAGGAGTAAAGTACGCTCAGGAGGGTACCTGCGATATTGGAATGGCTTCAAGAGAGCTTAAATCAGAGGAGACCGGAGTTACCGGAATTGTAATTGCACAGGACGCTATTGCGATCATCGTTAATAAGGACAATGAAACGGACGATCTTACGGTTGAGCAGATAAAAAGCATATACACCGGTGAAACCACTTCGTGGGACGACCTGAAATAATACTGTTTTAATATGTTTAAGACAGATCGGGCGGATCTTATATGAAAATCCGCCTGTTGTCTTAACGTAACAATTAATGTCGGGAGTGATTATTACGGATACTGAGAATACAAAAACGGTCAAGCTTACGGCGTATCAGAAGCCGAAAAGGCACAGCTTAAATAAGATCGCCGAAAAAGCCATGAGCGGCGTATTCTTTGTTTCAGCCTGCGTTTCAATAGCGGCGGTAGTGCTTATCTGCGCCTTTATGTTTGTAAAGGGCTGTCCTGCAATAGCCGAAATAGGAGCAGGCGAGTTCCTTTTTGGAACTGAATGGAAGCCGCAGGATTCAAACCCCAGCTTCGGGATCTTTCCTATGATAATAGGAAGCCTTTACGTTACTGCGGGGGCGATAATAGCAGGAGTTCCTATAGGCTTGATGACTGCGGTATATATGGCTGAATTTTGCCCTAAAAAGCTTTATAAATGGCTTATGCCGCCGATCAACCTTCTTGCAGGGATACCCTCTATAGTATACGGATTTTTCGGAATGATAGTTATTGTTCCGCTTATAAGAAACGTTTTTGGGGGAGGCGGACGCGGAAACAGTATACTTACCGCATCGATACTTCTGGGAATAATGATACTTCCGACGGTAGTAGGAATGAGCCGAAGCGCAATGAAGGCAGTTCCGGAGAGCTATTACGAGGGCGCGCTTGCTTTAGGCGCTACTCATGAAAGAGCGGTAAGTACAGTTATAATTCCCGCTGCACGGTCGGGTATTCTGGCGAGCGTGATTTTAGCCGTAGGACGTGCGATAGGCGAAACTATGGCTGTAATTATGATAGCGGGAAATCAGCCCAGGCTGCCCGGGAGCGTATTGGACGGAGTAAGGACAATGACGGCGAATATTGTGATCGAAATGAGCTACGCTACCGGACTTCATTACGATGCGCTGATAGCAACCGGGGTAGTGCTGTTCGTATTTATTCTGCTGATAAATCTGCTGTTCAATGTAATTACGTCGAAAAAGGAGCGCTGAGCTATGAGTGAAAAAATGAAGACCTACAAGGCGCACCCTATGTCGCTCGTATTTTCGGTACTTACTAAAATAGCGGTAGGTATAACGATAGCTATTTTTTTCCTTATAGCAGGATATGTAGTTATAAAAGGAGTGCCGTATTTAAATTCCAGTCTTTTTTCTTGGACATATACAAGTGAAAACGCCTCAATGATGCCTGCGGTGATAACTACCTTTGAAATGGTGGGGATCGCTCTGCTTATAGCCGCTCCGCTGGGGGTTTTCTGTGCAGTATATCTTGTAGAGTATGCTAAAAAGGGCAGCCGGCTTGTAAAATGGATAAGGCTTACGACGGAAACTCTTGCCGGGATCCCCTCTATTATATACGGACTTTTCGGTAATATGTTTTTTGTATTAGCTCTTAAATGGAAGCTTTCCCTAATGGCGGGCGCCTGTACTTTGGCGATAATGGTGCTTCCGCTTATAATACGCTCGACCGAGGAGGCGCTGAAATCGGTTGACGACAGCTTCAGGGAGGGCAGCTACGGACTTGGAGCAGGAAAGCTTAGGACGATCTTTGTAATAGTTCTTCCACCGGCTATGAGCGGGATACTTTCGGGAATAATTCTTGCGGTTGGACGTATCGTAGGAGAAACCGCCGCTCTGATATATACTGCCGGTACGGTAGCGAAAATTCCGGGGCTGTTCGATTCCGGAAGAACGCTTGCAATACATATGTATGCGCTTTCAAACGAGGGACTTCATATGAACGAGGCAAGCGCAACGGCAGTTGTTCTGCTTGCGACGGTATTGCTGCTCAACGGTCTGGCTTCGCTTATTGCAAAAAAGCTTTCAAAAGGAGAAAAATGATATATGCCTATTAAATTTGATATAAAAAACGCAGATCTGTTTTACGGAGATTTTCAGGCTTTAAAAAATATAAATCTTGAGGTTTGCGACAATGAGATAACCGCATTTATCGGACCCTCCGGCTGCGGAAAATCAACGCTGCTGAAATCTCTTAACCGAATGAACGATCTGGTAGAGGGCTGTAAAATAACAGGCGATTTCAGGCTTGACGGACAGGATATTTATAAGGATATAGAAATTACCGAGCTTAGAAAGAGAGTCGGAATGGTATTTCAGAAGCCTAATCTTTTTCCCATGTCAATTTACGACAATATCGCTTATGGCCCGAGAACTCACGGAATAAAGAAAAAGGCGGAGCTTGACGAGATAGTTGAAACTTCCCTGAGGCAGGCGTCGATCTGGGACGAATGCAAGGACAGGCTGAAAAAGTCGGCGCTCGGCACTTCCGGAGGACAGCAGCAGAGACTGTGTATTGCGAGGGCGCTGGCGGTAAAGCCGGAGGTAATACTTATGGACGAGCCGACCTCAGCGCTGGATCCTATTTCAACTATAAAGATCGAGGAGCTTTGTCAGCGGATAAAAAACGATTATACAATAATTATCGTAACCCATAATATGCAGCAGGCGACCAGAATTTCCGATAAAACGGCGTTTTTCCTGCATGGAGAGATCGTGGAGTCTGACACGACCCAGAAGATATTCAGTTCTCCGTCGCAGCAGAAAACTCTCGATTATATTACAGGACGCTTCGGATAAGGAGGAAAATTAAATGCGGGAAAGCTTTGATAAACAGCTTAATCAGCTTAATATACTGCTTATGAATATGGCGGCTCTTGTTGAGCAGATAATCGCTATGTCGGTAAAGTCATTGGAGGAGCAGAATACGGAGCTTGCGGGACAGACGGTAGAATTTGATACTAAAATAAACGATGCGGAAAGAGAGATAGAAAGACTCTGCTTAAAGCTGCTTTTACAGTATCAGCCGGTTTTTGCAGACGATCTGAGGAGAGTTTCCACCGCTTTGAAAATGATAACCGATATGGAGAGGATAGGAGATCAGGCGGCAGATATAGCACAGCTTAATATTACGCTTATTGCTCAGAAAAAGAACTGGGAGCTTGGTGAAATATCGCAGATGGCAAGGGGAGCCGCCTGTATGGTATCGCAGAGCATAGACGCTTATGTAAATCACGACGAAGAGCTTGCCTGTGCCGTTATAGCTTCCGACGACGAGATAGACGACTTGTTTTCGCAGATAAAAAACAAGGTTATAGAGCAGATAGCGGCAGATAAATCAAAAGGCGAGCAGGCGGTCGATACGGTTATGATAGCCAAATATTTTGAAAGAATAGGGGATCATGCGGTAAACGTTGCAGAATGGGTGCTGTTTTCGATAACCGGAGTTCATAAATCACACAGAATAATGTAGAGCGCCGTTCATATATACTTTACCTGATTTTACACTGATTTTACATTCAGGGGTTTGGGATTTTACATTTGCCGTTTATAATAGTTATTGTAAAATCGGATAATATAAAAAGTAAGAATGTAAAATCAGGAGAGTAAAGTATGAATATTTTTTCTGTACTGACTTTGATCGGCGGACTTGCACTGTTTCTTTACGGAATGAATGTAATGGGCGGAGGTCTGGAGAAGCTTGCAGGCGGAAAGCTTGAAAAGATTTTTGAAAAGCTTACGTCGAATCCTCTTAAAGCTGTTTTGCTTGGTATGACCGTTACGGCGGTTATTCAGTCGTCGTCGGCAACGACCGTTATGCTGGTAGGTTTTGTTAATGCCGGAATAATGAAGCTTCATCAGGCAATAGGCGTTATAATGGGAGCAAATATCGGTACTACCGTAACCGCATGGATATTATCGCTTTCCGGAGTTGAGGGCGACAGCTTTCTGATACAAATGCTTAAGCCGTCTTCGTTTTCTCCTGTACTTGCAGTAATAGGCGTTGTATTTCTGACGTTTTCAAAAAACGGAAAAAGGAAGGATATAGGAACGATCTTTTTGGGCTTCGCGGTGCTGATGTTCGGAATGGACATGATGTCCGGTGCGGTTGAGCCGCTGAAGGACGTACCGGAATTCGCCAATATCCTGCTTTTGTTCCGCAATCCTTTGCTGGGCGTATTGGCAGGAGCTTTGCTTACTGCGATCATACAGTCCTCCTCGGCGTCAGTCGGTATACTTCAGGCGCTTTCTTCTACCGGAGCTATAAAGTTCGGCGCAGCTCTTCCGATAATCCTCGGACAGAATATAGGTACCTGCGTTACCGCTTTGCTTTCTTCGATAGGAACTTCAAAAAATGCAAAGCGTGTAGCTGTGGTCCATCTTTATTTTAATATTATCGGAACAGTTCTGTTTCTGGCGGCGTTCTATACGCTTAACGCTGTTTTCAGTTTTCCGTTTATGAACGATACCGTAGGAGCTGCAAATATTGCGATCGTTCACACCATATTTAATTTCACAACTACCTTAGTTCTGCTTCCGTTTATTAAGCTGCTTGAAAAGCTTGCATACCTTACTATAAAGGACAGCAGGAATGAGCAGCCGGTCAGCGCAGAGGATCAGTTCAAGCTGCTTGACGAAAGATTTTTGCAGTCCCCTTCCTTCGCTATAGAGCAGTGCAGGACGGTTGCATCTAATATGGCTGATATTTCAAGGAGATCTATTCTGCTTGCTATGGAGCTTTTTGAGAATTACAGCGACGACAAGGCGGAGCAGATAAGCAGCATGGAGAGCGCAGTAGATATGTACGAGGACAGACTCGGAGCTTATCTTGTCAAGCTTTCCAGTACGGATCTGTCCTATAGGGATTCGCAGTCGGTAGCTACTCTTCTGCATACTATCGGAGACTTTGAGCGTATCTCGGATCATGCTAAGAACATGGCGGAAACGGCTAAGGAAAAGCATGACAAGGATATTGAATTTTCAGTTCAGGCAGTCAAGGAGCTGAAGGTGATCTGTGAAGCGGTAAAGGAAATTCTTGATCTGGCAGTAAAGGCGTTTACGGAGCAGGATCTTTACAGCGCCTATCTGGTAGAGCCTCTTGAGGAGGTCGTTGATCAGCTCAGGACAAAGCTGAAAAGCAGGCACGTTAAAAGGCTTCAGAGAGGTATGTGTACAATAGAGCTTGGCTTTATCTTTACCGATCTTCTGACGAATCTTGAAAGGGTTTCGGATCACTGCTCCAATATTGCGGTATGTCTTGTTCAGGTAAACGACGATAATTTTGAAACTCATGAATATCTGAGAACGGTAAAGACCAGCGGCGAGGCTTTTGATTCGGAGGTTGAAAAGTATCAGCAGATATTTGCGCTTCCGAAAAAGGATTTCTGATCAAAGGGATAGACCGAGGACGGATCGGTTTTGAAAGGATTGATATTATGTCGGTTATTTACTGCGTCGAGGACGACGACGGAATACGGGAGCTGGTTTCCTGCGCACTAAGATCAGGGGGCTACAAGGTAAAGGCATTTCCCAAGGCTAAGCCATTTTATGAAGAACTTAAAAGCGGAGCGCCGTCGCTTATCCTTCTTGATATAATGCTGCCGGACGAGGACGGTCTGACTATACTCGGCAAGCTTAAAAGCGAAGCAAGGCTCAGAGAGATACCGGTTATTATGCTTACTGCAAAAACAAGCGAGCTTGAAAAGGTAAGGGGACTGGAATCCGGCGCAGACGATTATATTACAAAGCCGTTCGGAGTTATGGAGCTGCTTTCAAGAATTAAGGCTGTATTAAGGCGCACGTCAAAGCAGGGCGGAGAGTCCGAGGTGTTTGAAATCGGAGGCTGTTCGCTTGACGCTTCACGGAGGATAGTTACTTATAACGGAACAGAGGTAACGCTTACTTATAAGGAATTTGAGTTGTTGATGTATCTTATGAGGAATCAGTCTATCGCCGTAACAAGGGACAAGCTTATGGAAATGGTATGGGGATACGAGTTTGCAGGAGAAACAAGAACGGTAGATATGCATATAAAGACGCTGAGGCAGAAGCTTGAAGCGGCGGGGTGCAGGGATATTATAAAAACTGTAAGAGGCGTCGGATATAAGTGCGGGTAGCAAAGCTTTGAATTTACAGCGGGGAGGCTAAGGGCAATGCAGAAAAAAATTTTCAGGGTCATGACTGCTGTTGTTGCGGTTTCTCTGTCTTTATTTTCGCTGATAATCGGCAGAATAAGCTATTCTTTCTATAAAAGCGCAGCTCAGGACGAGCTTAAAGCCGCCGCTGACATAGCTGTTCAGAGTATCGGGGAAAATGCGGATCTTTCTGAGCTTGACGCAAGCCTTAAAAATGCTTTGGATTATAACGTAAGACTGACTTATGTTGATAATTACGGCGATGTTTTATATGATAATCAAGCAGAGCCGGCTGAAATGGAAAATCATCTTGATCGTAAAGAGATAAAACAGGCTCTGGAGGAGGGAATGGGAGAGTCGACAAGATTCTCTGAAACCCTTGACAAAACTGTTTATTATTACGCAGTAAAATACGATGAGGGAGTTTTAAGATTTGCGAGGGAAAGAAGCAATCTTCTTTCAATTTTTATTTCAGTAATTCCGATAATAATCTGCGCTGCAGGGGGAATTTTTGTTGTAACAACGATCATTTCAATCAAGTTGTCGGAAAGTCTTATAAAGCCTATAAACAGACTGGTTACCCAGTTTGATATCAACGGCGACGGACTCGGAGGTCTGGATACACCCTATGAAGAACTTAAGCCTATAATCAAAAACGCCGACCTGCTTATGAAGAGGATCTCCAAAAACGTTGCAAAGCTAAAACGTGAAAAGGAAAAGATAACTCTTATTACTGACAATATGGTGGAGGCAATGATACTGCTGGATTCCGATCATACAGTGCTTTCGGTAAACAGAAGCGCAGTTAAGCTTCTTAATCCGCATTTTGACCCTCATTCACATGAAAAGCTGACTCATCTCACGGTCAATAAGGAACTGATGGAGCTGCTTGAAAAGCTTGATGAAAGCGATTCGGCAAGCGGTGTAGTTACAGTTAAGAACCGTTATTTCAGAACGTTTATAAATAAGTCTGCCTTTAACGGAGATTACGGAATTATTATTCTTATGGCGGACGTTACTGAAAGCATAAAGAGCGAACAGATAAGACATGATTTCTCAGCAAATGTATCTCATGAGCTGAAAACGCCTCTTACTACTATCAAGGGCTTCGGAGAAATGATGGAGGGCGGGATCATTACCGGTTCTGAAGATATTAAGAAATACGGCGGAACTATCTATAGGGAAGCCGAGCGTCTGCTGTATCTTATAAACGATATTATCAGGCTGTCGGAAATTGAGGAGCATGCCAACAGCGAAAGCGACGAGGTCGATATTCTTCATACTGCTCAGGACGTTGAGGAGATATTGCAGAATAAAGCGTATAATCATAAGGTTTCGGTATTTGTTAAGGGTGATAATGTAGTTATCAAGGGAAATCAGAGCTATATGACGGAGCTTCTTCTCAATCTTATGGATAATGCGGTCAAATACAATAATGACGGCGGTTCCGTATGGGTAGAGGTTTCAAGAAAAGGTGACAACGCTGTTATTACCGTAAGAGATAACGGGATAGGAATAGCCGACAGGGATAGGGAAAGAGTATTTGAAAGATTTTACCGCGTTGATAAAAGCCGATCAAAGCAGACGGGCGGAACGGGTCTTGGACTTTCAATAGTAAAGCATATAGTTGCATATCATAACGGAGAGATCTCTATCACCAGCAGTTTAGGAAAGGGAACGGAGATAACCGTTGCTATTCCATTGACTTAAATTATAAAATAAGATCCTCTTATTGCAGAGCATATTGTCTAGCGGTAAGGGGATCATTTTATCATAAAATAAATATTATTGCATATCTTAAAGTATTAATCAATCGCTGTAAACGATATTAGTAGGATCAAATACATTTTGTACAAAATAGCACATTGAACGGAAAGCAATATAGCAGATATATCAAAAAGATAAATGCTGTTTTATCTGAAACATAGTACGATAATAAAAAAACCGCTTTCTGAATTTTTTCAGAAAGCGGTTGATTTTTAAAGTGAAGCTTCGCTGCTTACTGGTCTTCCGCAGCTGATCTCAAGATTGCCGTTTAAACATCTTATCTTGTCGATCATTTCCTTTTCTTTTAAAGGATCCTTCATAACTATCATATAATCAAGCTTGTAAAGACTGCCGAGGTTGGCGGTTTTAACGTTTATCAACTCGTGTGCGCTTGTATATCCGGCAAATATTTCATCGAATATACTGCTGTAGTCAAGACTCTCCGGGATAGTGATCTTAAGATTTCTTTCCTCGGCTTTAGGCGTACCGAATTTGGTATATGCGGTTATCAGCATAACTGCACACATAATTACAGTGAACAGCGACGCTATTCCGACATAGCCCGTTCCGCAGGCAAGACCTGCCGCCATTGCCATGAATATTGCTGAGATCTCCTTTGCGCTGCCGGGAACGGAACGGAATCTTACCAGAGTAAACGCTCCGGCTACTGCAATACCAGTACCTACGTTGCCGTTAACAAGCATTATTACCGTCTGTACTGCGGCGGGAAGTATGACCAGCGTAAGAAGAAAGCTTTGGGTATACCTCGTTTTTCTTGAATAAGCAAACGCCATAATAAGACCGAGTATAAGTGAAAAGGCAGTGCATATCAGAAAGCTTCCGGCGGTCAGGCCGTTCTTTATTATGCTTAAAAACAAATCAGACATTTAAATTTACTCCTTTGGTATTACTTTTTAGCATTGATATATAAGCCGTTCCGTATTTCGAGCATGATTCCGGATAAATTTTCAGCTTATCCAGAATATGCGACAGCCAGAGCGGCATTGAATCGGGTATTTTTATTTCCATTATGTATTCGCTGTTTCCGAAGAGGCTTTTTCCATGATCCCCTTCGGTAAGACTTGAATTTTCGGCCCGCCATCTGACGTTTTCGTCTATCGTAAGTCTGAGCGAAGGATCTTCATTTCCTATATATGAGGTTCGGTCATAAAAGAGCGCGCCCGCAGGAATAAGACGCCCGTAAAATTCAATGAATTTTTGTATTTCTTCTGCGACCTGATCTTCAGGCGGAGGTCCTCCGTTTACGAGCCAGCCATAGGCCTCTCGGTATGGGAGGGATATTCTTCGCTTATATACGATCCCCTTGTATTTTTTCTTCAGCTCCGCAAAGGACGGAGAAGCTTCGTTTGGCACTCCGTAAGTGCGCAGCCTTAATTTTTCCTTGTATATCGGTTTTTCGAGGGAAGCTCTTATAAGCCTGAAATCGGGAGTGTCAAAATATATGTTGCAGATCGTCGTTCTTCCGTAACAGTCCGACGTCATAAGAGCTGAAACAGCCTCCAGAAAATCTGCATACTGACTGCCCCTCAGCCTGTATTTTAGCTCATAGCGCTTAAAAACGCTTTGGTACTGCGCCATTTTTATATAACACGCTCTTTTTTACAGAGCGTTTCTCCTTTCTGAACATTCCTGTTTGTTTACGAATACTGCTCGTTTATCCAATCTGTTATCTTTTGGATATTATCTCCACGCTTGTTCAGGAAATCCCTTATGCAGGCAACAGAAGCGTAGCCTCCGTTTACTGCATTATCGGTACTTCCCGAGCCGGGATATCTGTCAAAAAACTGATCGAAAAGCGGTTCGTAAGCAGCTGTATAGCTGTCAAGCAGCTTAATTGCGTTATCCTTTTCAAAGACGCCCTCCGACATTTCCAGAAGCCGTGAATTGAAGTCGTTTCTGAAATCCTCGTTTGTCATAAGATAAGCGTAGCAGAGCACGGCAGGATTGTTAGTGCTCTTATCCAGAAGCCCCTGCGGCTTGTAATTGTCGTCTTTAACGGTATTTGCATAAGCGTCGCTTTCTCCGCTTACTCCTCCGAATTCCATATCGTAGAACATAAACCGCCATCTGCCGTCGGCATATTCATTGGAAGAGTCGGTCTCTGTCGTTTTCCACATAGACCAGTTCTTGCCCGGCCAGTCCCACTTATTGTTTATCCATATTTCAGCCAGGAAATAATCTCTTGCGCTTTCAATATCAACAAGCTTGGAAAATTCCTCATAATCGCTCTGTTGTGTCAGATCCTTATGATTTTTGAAAAAGTCGTTCAGCTCGTTAAAAAAGTATCTTTCGTCAGTTTCACCCTCAGGCAGAGTTCCTTCATCAAGGGCATATCCGAGTTTAAGACTTTCTGCGTCGCCTTTGTAAACCGCAATGTTCTCTTTTACTACTCCGTAATGATCCTCAAAGTAGTTGTCTGAGTAATCTTCTTCAAGAACATAAAGTCCCCAGTATTCTCCGTTGAGATAAACTACGCACGGACGCGAGGCTTTAGTCGTACAGTCCAGACTGCTTACAAGCTCCTGCCAGTATGTATCATTGAATTTCGCGGTAAACGCACAGTTTCCTCCGGCACGGAGTACAAGCGTCTTAAAGCTGTCGATAGTTTTTCCTGAGGAGCTTTTAAGTTCTTCTCCGAAAACAGGATACCTGAACTTATTGTCGCCGTAATCTCTGCGGGCGAAAAGCCGGAAGCCCTTCTGAAGATCGGAGCGTGAATAGTTTCCCTGTATCCTTATTCCGCAGTCCTGTGACAGGGTCAGCTCGGCGCTGTCTGTGCCGAATTCAAAAAAGTCTATATGACAGCTGCGTTCCCAGTCCCTGCCTTTCTGCTTGTAATTGGCGTCAAGCCGGCGGGCGGTTTCGCCGTCTATTTTTTCTCCGCTTTCAAGGTATTCCTCAAAGGCTTTGTCAAAAATATCTCCCTTTACATAAATGCCCTTTTCGCTGTCAAATAGATCGTCTTGATCCATGCTTATGCTTATTACGGCAAGCTCAGTTCCCATAGCCTCGCAGCTTTCCTTGAGTCCCTGGATATGCTCCTCGGCTGAACCTATGTAAAAGGTGCCTGTAAAGGCCTGTGAATATGATCCGTCCTCAGCTTCGGCGGCGGCTCTTACTACCGTACATTTGTCCACAGCCGAGTTTTCAGGCGCCGTTACGGTAGTTTCAAAGGCTTTCTTTTTATACAGATACTTTGAATAGCTTCCCGTAAACAGGAGGGGATCAACGGAGGAAATTGTATTTTCATCGTTTTTGCGGTCTGCTATTTCCACAGGTTCGGTATATTTTATTCTGGTATCGCTTGTTCTGGGATCGCTTCCGTCTGTAGTATAGTAAACAGCCTTTGCGTTTTCACAGGAAAGCTCAAGCTTAAAGGTCTCCGGATAAATTCCGCTTTGAGATGAAAAAGTGACCTCGCTGTCGTTGAGCTTGATTTCAGTTCCGTCCTCGGAAACGATTACACTTTCAGAGCTGTCCGTCTGAACCGCAGACGAGCCTTTGTCAGTGCTGCTGCAACCTGCAAGCAATACTGCGGCAGTCAGTATATACAGCGGTTTTCTTAGATCCATAATATATTTCATTCCTTTCGTTTATAAGCTGATTTTTTACAATTTATGCAAGGTTAATAAAATAATAACCTCTTTACGCTAAATAATTATAGCTTATTAACAAGAAAAAATGAATAACAGATAATACTTCTAATTTAGCATATAATATTATTTATAATAGATTTATACGAGTTTTTAATTGGATCGTACAAAATTGCGCCTTTGGAATAAAAATTTTATGTTTATACATAATAATGCCTTTTTATGGCGAATCAGCACTTTTTACAAATCAAGCCATAAATAAATGTGACTATTGAGGAATTTATTTTATAATATGTTTATTCAATTGACAAACGGTGTAAGCCGAGTTATAATATTCACAGCTGATAAACGGTCATAAATTAGTTGAGGAGTGCTTACTGATGAAAAGAAAATTTATTTCGCTGATATGCGTCTTATGCGCCGGAGTATTTGTGTTTTCGGGCTGTGCAAAAAGCTCTGACGGCTCGTCAGTACCGAATCAGGAAAAATCGGCAGCTGTAACGACTGCCGCTGAACCCGCAGTTACTCTTCCGGTTACTTCAAAGCAGCCTGTAAACGAGATACCGGCAAGCTACGGGGAATTCGGAATAGATAAAACTATTAAGCAGGACTTTAATAAAAAGGTTTCGGAAAACTGTAAGATCCCGATAATAAGCGTTACTACAAGGGATTCGGAGGAGATAGTATCTCTTGAGGAGTATATTCCCTGCGTTGTCGATGTTTTCAATTGTGAAGATAAGCTGACTATAGACGAGGCTTCGGCGGGGATAAGGGTAAGAGGAAATTCCAGCGCATACTACGGTGATGTAAACCAGATTCTTAATAATACCGTTCCCTATAGAATAAGGTTCGATACAAAAACAAATATGCTGGGACTTAACGGCGGAGCTGAATTCAGGAGCTGGGTGCTGCTTAAATCCGACTGGGATCTTATAAGAAACGATATAGCATTCAGAATGGGCAGGGCGATCATGGACGGAAAGTATTTCTGTTCGGATTCACAGCTTGTGCATTTATATGTAAACGAGGAGTTTCAGGGTATATATCTGCTTTGCGAGCAGTGTCAGATCAATAAAAACCGCGTTGACGTAACCGAGCCGGAGGAGGGATATACGGGGACAGATATAGGATATTATCTTGAAATGGATAATTATGCAGCTTCCGATACAGATAATTACTATATAACGATGGATTACTGCGGGGCTGCCGTAACTGATATAAACGGTGAAACAAGGCAGTTCGTTCCCGCCGAATATTCGGTCAAGAACGATCTGTACTCTCAGGATCAGATAGATTTTATAGACAAATACGCCGATAATCTTTTCAGAATAGTTTACGAAGCCTGCGAGAACGGAAATTACCTGACATTTGATGAAAACTTCGACCTGACCGAGTCGCAGTATGAAAGTGCGGAGGAAACAGTTCGGGCAGTTATGGATATCGGATCTGCTGTTGATATGTATATACTATATGAAATAGTCCACGATTACGACTGCGGAGAAGGAAGCTTTTATTTCTGCGTGGATTTTTCTGAAAAAAGCAGGTGTCCTAAGCTTACCTTTACGTCGCCGTGGGATTTCAATTGGGCGTACAGCGATTCCCCTGACGGAAAATACTATGCGGGAGGGTTCTGTGACCAGAGCTTTGCCGACAAGTACGGAGACCGTTCAAATCCGTGGTTTATCCTGCTTATAAAGCAGGATTGGTTTCTGAACTCGGTCAGGGAGAAATGGACTGAAATGAAGAACTCCGATGTGCTTAAAAACTGTATTTCAGAGGAAACGCAAATACTGGAAAAGTACAAGTCCGATCTTAACAAAACGGACGAATGGGCGACAGACTGCTCATATGAGCTGATAAATTGGATACTTTCCCGTATAGATTGGCTCGACGAGCAGTGGCTGGATCGCAGAACTTGACAGTAAATTTTTTTGCTGTAATAAAAATATAATTTTTCTGTCTTTTCCTTAACGTGTAGCCGGAAAACAACAGCTCAAACTAATTTGTCCGACAAAATAGTTACCAGGTATACCTGTTCAAACAAAAATCAGAATCGACTTCCTTGTGAAACGACATAAAACACTTGACATTTGTTATCAAAAGTGCGATAATATAATAGATTATTCTGAAGGAAACGCCGGAGATCAGCGGCGGTAACGTTTTAAGGTTTGATTGGAGATTGTTTTAATGTCTGTACGAGTTGGAATGGTATCCCTTGGATGTCCGAAAAATCAGGTTGACGCCGAGCATATGCTTTACAGCCTCCGCAGCGAAGGCTTTGAGATCGTTCAGGACGCCGCTCTTTCCGATGTGGTTATCGTCAATACCTGCGGTTTTATCGAATCTGCAAAGCAGGAAGCTATTGACACTATTCTCGAGTTCTGTACATTGAAGCAGGAGGGCAGGATAAAGGCGGTAATATGCACCGGCTGTCTTGCGGAAAGATACCGTGAAGAGGTTCTAAATGAGATACCGGAGCTTGACGCCGTTATCGGTATAGGCTCTAACGATAAGCTTTGCAGTATTATCAGGGAGGTTCTGGAAAGGCAGGAGAGCATAACCGATTTCGGAGATAAATGCGGTCTTTGCCTTGAGGGCGGCAGGATTATCTCGACTCAGCCGTTTTACGCTTATATCAAAATAGCCGAGGGCTGCGATAACTGCTGTACTTACTGTGCTATACCGTCTATAAGAGGACGCTTCAGAAGCAGGAAGCTTGAAGATATTATCTCCGAGGCGAAGTGGCTTGCGGAAAACGGAGTTACAGAGCTTGTAGTCGTAGCTCAGGATACGACCCGTTATGGGGAGGATATATACGGTGAACCGTCGCTTGCTAAGCTTTTAAGGGAGCTTTGCAGGATAGACGGCTTGAAGTGGATAAGAACTCTTTACGCTTATCCCGAAAGAATTACCGATGAGCTGCTGGACGCAATAGCCCAAGAGGAAAAGCTTGTAAAGTATCTTGATATTCCGATCCAGCACTGCAATAAAGAGGTACTCAAAAGAATGAACCGTCACGGCGACAGGGAAACGCTTACGGCGCTTATTCAGAAAATACGCAGAAGAATACCTGGTATTACGCTAAGAACAACTTTGATCGCAGGATTTCCGGGGGAAACCGACGAGCAGTTTGAGGAGCTGTGCGAATTTGTCAGAGAGATGCGTTTTGACAGGCTCGGCTGTTTTGCATATTCCGCAGAGGAGGGAACTCCGGCTGCCGGTATGGAGGATCAGATCCCGCTGAAGATACGTGAAAGACGGGCAGAGCTTATAATGGAGGAGCAGATGTTTATTTCTGATTCTCTCAATGAAAAGGCTTTGGACAAAACTATAGAGGTAGTTACTGAGGGCTTTGACCGTTATGCGGAATGCTGGTACGGCAGAAGCGCTGCCGATGCGCCCGAAATAGACGGAAAGATCTTCTTTATCAGCGATACAAAGCTTCGTGAGGGCGATTATGTCAGCGTTCATATTGACGATACGCTGGATTACGATCTTATCGGCACAAGAATATAAGTTCAGTTGATATTTACAGCTTTTATTAAATTTGTTTTCCGGCGCGCGTCTGAGCGTCGTTGTTATCCGCCGGCAGGCTTCGGAGGATAGAAAGGAAAGATTGGACAGATGAATTTACCAAACAAGCTTACAGTACTCAGGGTTTGTCTTATACCGCTTTTTATGGCGGCGCTGCTTATAGACTCTATTCCGTATAATATATATATTGCGCTTGGGGTTTTTGCGCTTGCTTCAATTACCGACTGGTTTGACGGTAAGCTGGCAAGAAAGCATAATCTGGTTACTACCTTCGGAAAATTTCTCGATCCTCTTGCTGACAAAATGCTGGTAATGTCGGCGCTGTGCTGCTTTACATATCTTGACTGGATCGACCCGGCAGCCGTCGTGATTATTCTGGCAAGAGAATTTATGGTATCGGGACTCAGGCTGGTTGTTGCAAACGAAGGCGTTGTAGTTGCCGCCGGAATATGGGGAAAGCTCAAAACCGCCTTTACAATGTTTGCTCTTATTGCAGTCATGTTTTTGGTAGGATACAGCGGATTTGATAAGGATATATTTATTATCAATGAGATACTTATATGGATATCCGCCGTGCTGACCGTTATTTCAGGCGGGATCTATCTTAAAGGCTACTGGTCGTATATAGATTCAAGCAAGTAGTAACACCTAATAAATATATTTCATACAATAGAAGAGTATCAAATGCGTAACAGCAAGAGTAGCATTGCGGTTGTCATTGCAGAGAGAAGCCGGCGGGTGAAAGGCTTCATGGCACACTTTGCGAAGTGCGGCTGCCAGCAGGGCGTATTTATTTTCGGGAACAGGTCAAAAGCCTCAGTATCGCGCCCCGTATATTCTGCGTTAAAGATTTCAAGTCCGAATGCTTTTATGTGTTCGGAAAAAATCGGAGTGGAACCGCAGCTCAGGGCTGCCTCCTGGAACTGTGCTAAGGCATGGTTCGGAGGCAGTCCTTGTTGATATATAGCTCAGTCTGGAGGTTTTCGTAATGCAATTCGGGAATATACCTCCTCCGGATGATCCATATAAGAGAAATTTTATATTAAAGCATACCGCTGCGGCAGACAAGCACTGTAATTATGTATTCTTTAAGCCTGTGCGGCGGCGGCAGTACGGCAGAGATGTTTTTCAATGCCGTTTTTAAAGCTTATTCCGATAAGCTTGTAATCAGATAATAAACTTTTAGAGAACTAAAATATGAAAGGAGAGATGATCGTGTCGTTTATTGATAATATAAAGACGGATATTCAGTCAGTTAAGGACCGCGATCCGGCGGCTCACAGCTCGCTGGAGATCATTCTGACATATTCGGGACTTCATGCGGTTATAATGTACAGAGCCGCCCATCAGCTTTATATACGAAAGCACGGAACACTTGCGAGGATCGTTTCACAGCTTGCAAGATTTCTGACAGGGATCGAGATCCACCCGGGCGCAAAAATAGGAAAAGGACTTCTTATCGACCACGGAAGTGGAGTAGTTATAGGAGAAACGGCTGAGATAGGAGATAATTGTCTGCTGTATCAGGGAGTAACGCTTGGAGGAACAGGCAAGGATCACGGCAAAAGACACCCTACGCTGGGAAACAACGTAATGGTAGGTTCGGGGGCAAAGATACTCGGCCCGTTTAAGGTCGGCGACGGAGCAAAGATTGCGGCTAACGCGGTTGTGCTTGAGGAAGTTCCTCCAAACTGTACTGCGGTAGGAGTTCCGGCAAGGATAGTAAGGCGCAACGGAAAGAAAACGGGAGCTGGCTGTCAGGATCTCGACCAGATACACATACCCGACCCTGTTGCGACCGAGCTTTGCGCTTACAGGATAAGGCTTGAAAAGCTTGAGAAAAGGGTAGGGGAATTAGATAAAGAAAGCTGAATTAATTAAATTGAACGAAATAATTTGCTGAATATAAAAACGGAAAGCTATAAGGAAAGAGGTAAAATATGAATATCTATAATACTCTCACACACAGTATCGAGGAATTTGTGCCTAATGAGCCGGGAAAAGTCGCAATGTATACCTGCGGTCCAACGGTTTATCATTATGCTCATATCGGAAATCTCCGCAGCTATATAATGGAGGACGTGCTTGAAAAGTATTTCCGCTATTCGGGTCTGGACGTAAAGCGGGTTATGAATATTACCGACGTCGGCCATCTTACCTCGGACGGAGATACGGGCGATGATAAAATGCTCAAGGGTGCAAAGCGCGAGCATAAAACCGTAATGGAAATAGCAAAGTTTTATACGGACGCTTTCTTTGAGGACTGTAAAAAGCTGAATATAAAAACTCCCGACGTAATAGAGCCTGCGACCGACTGTATCGGAGAGTTTATCAAAGTAATCGAGAGCCTTATTGAAAAGGGCTATGCTTACGAGGCGGGAGGAAATATTTATTTTGATACCTCTAAGCTTGAAAAATACTATGTTTTCAGCGATTTTAAAGAAGAGGATCTGGCAGTAGGCGTAAGAGAAGGAGTTGAGGAGGATTCAAATAAGCGCAGTAAAGCTGATTTTGTCCTCTGGTTCACAAAATCCAAGTTTGACGATCAGGAGCTGAAATGGGATTCGCCTTGGGGAGTCGGCTACCCGGGTTGGCATATAGAATGTTCTTGTATTTCAATGAAACATCTTGGAGAGTATCTCGATATTCACTGCGGAGGAATTGACAACGCTTTTCCTCACCATACTAACGAAATAGCACAGTCTGAGGCTTATACGGGTCATAAGTGGTGCAATTACTGGTTTCATGTACACCACCTGAATACAAACAGCGGAAAAATGTCAAAATCAAAGGGAGAATTTCTTACGGTTTCGCTTCTGGAATCGAAAGGCTATTCACCGATGATATACAGGTTTTTCTGTCTGCTTTCTCATTACAGGAAGTCGCTGGTATTTTCATATGAGAATCTGGATAACGCGAAGGCCGCCTACAATAAGCTTATATCCAGGATAGCCGCGCTTATGCCTGAAAAAAAGGGAGATATAGATAAGGCTGAATTTGAAAGGTTGAGAGCGGGCTTTGTTTCCGCTATGGACGACGATCTCAATACCTCTAACGCGATTACCGCCTTATACGACGTTGTTAAATCGGAGGCTGACGCTGCGACAAAGCTTGCGCTTATCGAGGATTTTGACAAGGTGCTTTCTCTCGGGCTGACAGAAGCCGCACAAAGGCTTGCAGCCGCAGACGCTGAGGAACTTCCGGAGGAGATAGCTAAGCTTGCCGAGCAGAGGAAGCAGGCTAGAAAGGCAAAGGATTTTGCTCTTGCAGATTCACTCAGGGATAAGATCGTATCGCTCGGCTATATTGTTGAGGAAACCAGACAGGGTACAAGGATAACCAAAAAGTAATATCAGAACGCTCCGCTTTCAGCAGGACCGTTAAAATGAAAGGACTTAAAATGAACGGAAACAATTCAATGAACGACCCATTTAGAAAAAGAAAAACAAAAACCTATTTTCAGCTGTCGCTGATAGCGGTGATTTTTGTTGTGGTCTTTGCCGTTATAATGTTTTTTGCAGGGGGCAAGAATAAAACAATAGATTATTCGGAATCTGACTTTATTCAGCTTAAAGAACCGTCGGACGACGCGCCCGTAGCTGTTTTTGAAACTACGGAGGGAACATTCAAGGCTGTGTTGTTTAAGGACGAAGCGCCGGAATACTGCGAGTTTTTTGAGAAGCTTGTAAACGACGGATATTTTAACGATACCTATGTATGTACTCTGCTTAAAAGCGGCGGAGTTACAGGCGGATTTATAGGCGGCAGCAAAACCAAGGACGGAATGGCTGACGAAAATACCGATGTTACTATGCTTAAGCTTGAGGTTTCGCCGAATGTACTTCCGCTGAAGGGAACGCTTGGCTCGCTGGTAAAACAGGGGGGGACATTCAGCAAAAGCAAGGCAGGCAGCGTATTTACCGTGCTTAACGACGCAGTTGATATAGGCGAGCTGAGGGAGAACTCCGATTCTGAAGACGCCAACGGCTTTAAGCGGGTAAGCGGGATATTTGAGCAGTACGGCGGTGTTCCCAATTATATTCAGATGTATACATTTTTCGGTCAGGTATATGACGGCTGGGAGGTTCTTGACAAAATAAATTCCTCTAAGATAGTTGACGAGGACGTTCCGGACAGTGAAAGCGGAAAGAATTATCAGCCGGCTGCGGAAATCAAATTCACTAAGGTATATATGTCCACCTATGGAAAAGAAAATGAAAACGGCTATAATATCCCACTGAAAGATGAAAGCACGGCTGACGGTGAAAACGACTCGGCTGTTCAAAGCAGTTCTGAAGCTGCTGACAGTTCTGCGGAATAAGATCTTTAATATCCTCCGTTTTTCATATACGGAGGATATTTGATTTTCATCAGATTATTCTTGAGCTTTCACGGTTCTGTCACCGTTGAAGTTTAAGCTTATATGTAATGCAAAGCCGCTTGTATCGTGTCATTCTTATTTGAGCAGAAATACTTGACTTATCTGAAAAAACGTTGTATAATATATAAGTTAAGGTGTACTCACAGGCGGATCGTCCGCTTTGGATCAAGAATATTCGCGAAAGGAATGTATATAAATATGGCAGGATTCAAAAAAACCGCCGCTTTGCTGACCGCTGCAATTATTGCCTGTTCAGCTGCGGGCTGTTCCGATACCAGCTATACGATAAAGGCTGATAATGAGGAGATACGCGCGGGAATTTATATTGATTATATGCTGAATGAAATGTCCTATCAGATAACTATGCTTTATTACAACGGCGGAGTTACAGAGGATTATTTCAGCCAGGAGATAGAGGGCAAGCCGTTTTCGGAATATATTTCCGAGCAGGCTCTCAAAAATACCAAGGAATATGTTGCGATAACAAAGAAGTTTGAAGAGTTCGGTCTTGAGCTTACTTCCGACGAACTTAAAGAAATCAATTCAAATGTCAACGATTCATGGGATAATCAGGGAGATCTTTACGAAAAGGAAGGTATAAGCAAGGAGTCCCTGAAGGAGGTTTATCTCTGCACTAAGAAGCGTGAAAAGCTTTTTAATTACTTCTACGGCGAGGGCGGAAAAGAAGAGGTATCTGCCGATCAGATTCAGACCTATGTAAATGAAAACTACCTTCGTTATAAAACTATATCCATAAGCAAATCCACCTCTGAGGACGAGGAAACAAAGAAAACCGAGAATGAGAAAAATCTTGCTCTGAGAGACGAATATCTTGAAAAGGCAGAGGGACTTTCCTTTGAAGAGTTCGATCAGGTTATAGACGAGTATAATAAATATAAAGAGGAGCAGTCTTCTTCTCAGAACGGCAGCAGCAGTACGGAAAGTTCGGACAGCTCCGAAAGCTCCGCAGCGGATAGCAGCGCTGCTGACAGTTCAGACAGCTCGGACGATACCTCGTCGGTTTCGGATACATCATCTGCGGAAAGCGCTGATTCTTCGGATATTTCGTCTGAAAGCGCCGCAGAGAGCGGAAATTCTTCTGAAACGGACAGTTCTTCCGAAGAGAAGGATCCGTATCCTAATGAAACAATGGTAAACTATGGTTCTTATGAAGATGAAGACCTTGAAAGCAATTACGGAAAGCTGCTTACTGAAGTAAACGGTCTTGAAGTGGGGAAAGCGGCGGCGTATGAAAACGACAGCGCTTATTATATTATAATAAAGGGCGACGTTTCGGAGAGAACCGATTATACAGAGGAAAAGAAGGATACTATTCTTCAGGAAATGAAGGGCGATGAATTCCAGACAAAGCTTGACGATTGGGTCGAAGCAATAAGCTTTACCAAAAATGAAAAGGCGATCAAGCGCTATACTCCGGAAACGGTTTACGAGAAACAGAACGAGTATTATAAGGAATTAAACGGATAGTTTTTAACGGGGTAGTCGGATAGGACTGCCCCGTAATTATTAGAATAAATCCACAGAAAGGAGCCGCGTCCTGAAATCAGGGCGAGGGAACAGCGATGAATTTCAGAGAGAAAATAGCGAGGTTTATGTACGGAAGATATGGAACGGACAATTTGTTTTACGGATTGTCTGTATTGTATATAGCGGTTATGCTCATAAATGTGTTTGTTCATTCGTGGCTGCTTTATATTCTTGGAATAGCCGTATTTGTATTTACGTTTTACCGTGTAATGTCAAGAAATACGGTAAAAAGAATGAGCGAAAATATAAAGTTTCAGAAGCTTTTTACAGGTGTAAGGAGCTGGTTTTCGGAGCGTAAAAGCAGAGCAATGCAGAATAAAACCTACTGCTTCAAGCGCTGTCCGAACTGCGGAAAGGTTTTAAGGCTTCCGAGGGTTAAGGGCAGACATTCTACAAGATGCCCTGCCTGTTCCGCCGATTTTAACGTAAGGGTCTGGTTTGACAAGAAAAAATAATGTAAATAATGCACATAAGCCGTCTTTATTTGGGCGGCTTTTTTATGCAGCTATATAATTTACAGGACTTATTATATAATTGCCTTGACAAGTTATATAAATATGGTATAATAGTATATAGAAAGCTGAACAATAAAAAGAGGACAACAGAATAATTACTATAGTTGAGAGAAGAATAATGCAGTAAAGGGAAACGAGATGATGTAAAAATGAAGAAAAGCGTATACAGTCTGGTACTTATGGACGACGTCGTTGAGGCAATAGACGAGCTTGCTTATTCAATGAATACAAGCAGGTCAAATCTTATAAATCAGATATTGGCGGAAAGGGTATCGCTTCTGACTCCCGAAATGAGAATGAGGGATATTTTTTCAAGGATAGAAAAGCTTATGGACGGAAGATTTCAGCTGTTGGATCAGCCGTCGGACGCTATGCTGTCAATAAAGAGTCCGCTTAAATACAAGTATAAGCCGACGATAAAGTACAGCATTGAGCTTTACCGTTCCTTTGAGGGAGCAGTCGGAAAGCTCAGGATCTCGTTCCGAACTCAGAGCAGCCGGCTGATACAGACGCTTCATGAGTTCTTTAAGCTCTGGAAGTCGGTGGAGGATAAGTATCTTTCCCGAATATTTGTCGGAGGCGTGCCGTGGGAGTTTTCGGAGCTGTCGTTTTCACGGGAGTTTTACGCTCCGTCCGGAAGCGGACTTTCCGATACTCAGATCGCAGATTCAATAGGCGGATATATCAATATGATAGATTCTGCTGTTAAAATATATTTTGAGGATTCCGATTCACCTCAGACGGCGGAAAGGAAAATAGGAGGACTTTATTCGGATTATCTGAGTAAAGGCGTAGCAGTTATTTAAGGTTTGATTTGAAATAAGGGGGTTAAGTTTATGAACATTCAGAAATTCACACAGAAATCGCTTGAGGCATTGCAGGAGGCTCAGTCTGTTGCTTCAAGAAATTCCAATCAGGCAGTCGATCAGGAGCATTTGCTGTTTGCACTGCTGAAGCAGGAAAACGGGCTTATTCCTCAGCTGTTTTTAAAAATGGGAGCTGATCCTCAGAGTATTGCAGACTCTGCTGAAAATGCGGTAAATGCTCTTCCGAAGGTTCAGGTAGGAGGAAGAGAGCAGGGTTCGGTCTATATTTCAAGCGAGCTTGACAAGGCTCTTGCAGAAGCGGAGGCGCAGGCGGCACGAATGAAAGACGAGTACGTTTCCGTTGAGCATATCGTACTTGGAATTATGGAAGCTCCCAATAAAGCGGTGGGAGAAATACTCAAAGCATTTAATATTACTAAATCTAAATTTCTGTCGGCGCTTCAAGAGGTAAGGGGAAGCGCACAGGTTACAAGCCAGAATCCCGAGGAAACCTACGATGTGCTTAAAAAGTACGGGCAGGAGCTTGTGGAAATGGCAAGAGAGGGAAAGCTGGACCCTGTTATCGGAAGAGATAACGAAATAAGAAACGTTATAAGGATACTTTCTAGGAAGACAAAGAACAACCCTGTGCTTATCGGCGAGCCGGGCGTAGGAAAGACCGCTATTGCCGAGGGACTTGCTCAGCGTATTGTAAGGGGCGATGTTCCCGATAATCTTAAGGACAGAAAGGTATTTTCACTTGATATGGGAGCGCTTGTAGCAGGTGCAAAGTACAGGGGAGAGTTTGAGGAGCGTCTTAAAGCTGTTTTGCAGGAGGTCAAAAAGAGCGAGGGTCAGATAATTCTGTTTATCGACGAGCTTCATACTATCGTCGGAGCGGGAAAGACAGACGGAGCAATGGACGCAGGAAATCTGCTTAAACCGCTGCTTGCAAGAGGTGAACTGCACTGTATCGGCGCGACCACGCTTAACGAATACCGTCAGTATATTGAGAAGGACGCTGCGCTTGAAAGACGTTTTCAGACTGTGCTTGTAGACGAGCCTACCGTTGAGGATACTATTTCGATCCTAAGAGGACTTAAAGAACGTTATGAAGTATATCACGGCGTAAAGATTCAGGATCAGGCGCTTATAGCCGCCGCTACGCTGTCAAACAGGTATATTTCCGACAGGTTCCTGCCGGATAAAGCTATAGACCTGGTTGACGAGGCGTGTGCGCTTATCCGTACCGAGATGGATTCTATGCCGACGGAGCTTGATGAGATACAGCGTAAGATAATGCAGCATGAAATTGAGGAAGCGGCGCTTAAAAAGGAAACCGACAAGCTTGCATTGGAGCATTTGAAGGAGGTTCAAAAGGAGCTTTCGGAAATGCGTGAGCAGTTTAATGAGATGAAAGCCAAGTGGGAGAACGAAAAGAACGCAATTTCCAAGGTTCAGAAGCTGAGAGAGGAAATTGAGGCCTGTAACGCCGAAATAGAAAAGGCCGAACGCAGCTACGATCTGAATAAACTTGCCGAGCTTAAGTACGGCAGGCTTCCGTCATTGCAGAAGCAGCTTGAGGAGGAGGAGCGCAATGCGGAAAAAAGCTATACCTCCAATACCTTGCTGAGAGATAAGGTAACCGATGAGGAGATAGCAAAGATAATCTGCCGCTGGACAGGAATCCCAGTTTCAAAGCTTATGGAGGGCGAGCGTGAAAAGCTGCTTGGCCTTGAGGATATTCTGCACAGGCGTGTAATAGGACAGAATGAAGCGGTAGAAAAGGTAACGGAAGCTATTATGCGTTCAAGAGCCGGAATAGCCAATCCCAGTCAGCCTATAGGTTCGTTTCTGTTCCTCGGCCCCACAGGAGTTGGAAAGACTGAGCTTGCAAAAGCGCTGGCAGAGTCGCTGTTTGACGATGAGAAAAATATTGTCCGTATAGATATGTCGGAGTATATGGAGAAGTTCAGTGTAAGCCGTCTTATCGGAGCGCCTCCCGGATACGTTGGCTACGAGGAGGGAGGACAGCTTACAGAAGCCGTAAGGAGAAAGCCTTATTCCGTAGTTCTGCTGGACGAGATAGAAAAGGCTCATCCGGACGTATTCAACATTCTGCTTCAGGTGCTGGACGACGGAAGGATAACCGATTCCCAGGGAAGAACCGTTGATTTCAAGAATACGATAATAATTCTTACCTCTAATCTAGGCTCACCTTACATTCTTGACGGAATTACAGACAGCGGCGAGATTTCAGAGGAAGCCAGAGAACAGGTAGATAAGCTGCTGAAAAACCAGTTCAGACCTGAATTTTTAAACCGTCTGGACGAGATTATTTACTACAAGCCGCTGCAGAAGGCTGAGATACTGAAGATCGCAGACCTTATGATAAACGAGCTGAGAAAGCGCCTTGCCGATAAGCAGGTAGGAATTGAGATCACCGACGCTGCTAAAAACGCTGTCATTGAGCAGGGCTTTGATCCGAATTACGGTGCAAGACCGCTGAAAAGATTTATTCAGAGAAAGATCGAAACGCTTATAGCCAGAAAGATCATTGCAGGCGAGGTCGAGCCTGATTCGGTTATAACGGTAGATTACAAAAACGGCAGCTTCGTATGCTGATAAAACCCCGTCCGCTGTATCCTGAGGCGGACGGGGTTTTTACGAATATTTATAATCTGAAAAAACGTTTATAAATTCTCCAGAATTTTCAGATATATTCAGACATATAAATTAATACGGAATAATTTAACGGGAGGTATTTATATGTCTGAAATTCAGGGTAAGCATAACGTTATACTGGAAAACCGCTCGCATCTTGTATTGTCGGGAGTAACGGACGTAGACAGTTTTAACGAAACAGAGATAGCGCTTTTCACTCAGCTGGGAGAACTGACGATAAAGGGAACTGATCTTCACATTAATGAAATGAGCGTCGAAAGCGGAGATCTGTCTGTAGAGGGCGATATATGCGCACTTATATACGGCGATAAGGACAGAAAGAAAAAGCTGTCGGCTTTCGGAAAGATATTCAAGTGAGGTGGCTTATATGATTCCTATGCAGCTGGGCGTTGCGGCTGAAACTCAGGTGTTTTTGCTTTCCTGTTTAGCCGGAGCAGGTCTTGGGGCAGTATACGACTGCCTGAGAGTATTCAGGACGGCTGTCAAGCATAACAAGGCAATGTTTTTTATCGAAGATTTTGTATACGCATTGTTTTTCGGCTTTATATATTTTATTTTCGGAGCGGCCCAGACAGGACAGCTGAGATTTTTTACGTTTGTGGGAATGGCAATAGGTGCGCTGCTTGAACGTATAGTTCTGGGGAATATAGTAGTTTCTGCGGTAAATGCGGTTACAAGCTTTATCTGGCGTATTTTTATCTCTCCTGCGGCAGGATTTATTGCTAAAATTGCACTATTTATTAAGTCGGCTTTTGTGAAAAAGTACCCAAAATTTCATAAAAGTAAAAAAAACGTACAAAAGGTCTTGAAAGTATAGATTTTAATGGTGTATAATATTTATGAGTAGTATGAAAAGATGTGAGGATAGTTTAAAGAAAGGAAGCGTGGTAAAATGCCGTCGAGAAACAGGCACAGCAGAGAAGCGGCAGATGAAGGCGGAAAAAGGGCCGGTCTGGTGAAGATCATTACCACTATTGCCGTTTTCTGTCTGATTATCTATTCGGTATTCAATATTATTTCTCAGCAGGCTCAGATCGCCCAGCTGAAAAAGCAGAGCGAAGGGCTTTCAGCTAAAATAACTGAAGCCGAACAGCAGAATGATGAATATATAAGGCTTCTCAGTGCGGACGATGAGTCTGAATATATGGAACGCATAGCTATTGAAAGACTTGGTTATGCTTATCCGAACGAGAGAAGATTTTATGTAGTAGAGGGAAAATAGCATACATATCTGATACGGTAAATGAGGATAAATTATGCTGCTCTGCCTATGGTATCAGTCTCTTGCTGTATTATTCGGGGAGTTGGATCATAGTTTTCAGACCGCGGAAAGCGGTAAAAAATATTAAATTCAGAGAGGATTACAAAATCAAATGCAGCTTGAGGTTGGAAAGATTTACGAGGGTAAGGTAACCGGTATCACAAAGTTTGGAGCTTTTGTAGAGCTTGATAAGGATACTACGGGAATGGTTCATATTTCAGAGGTGGCGAACACCTTTGTAAGTGAGATCAAGGATTTTCTTCAGGAGGGGCAGACCGTTAAGGTAAAGGTTCTGTCGCTTGGCGAGGATAATAAGATCAGTCTGTCTATAAAAAAGGCTTTGCCTGCTCCGCCGAGAAAGCCGCGAGAGGGCGGTTTCAATAATCAGCGCGGGGGACAGAACAGGCAGAATTCTCAGAGCAGACCCGGCGGCTATCAGAGTCAGAATGCGCCGAGAAAAAAGAGCTTTGATAAAGAGCCGCAGGATTTCTCAAAAAATCCGCCGCCTGTATATGATTCCAGGTCGGGTTCGGGAAATGCTGATTTTGAAGATATGCTCAGTAAATTCAAAAGCGTAAGCGAGGAACGTTTTTCCGATCTGAAGCACGTTATGGATAATAAAAGAAGAGGTACTTCAAGGAGAAAGTAGTTTTCTTTGAGGTCCTTTGAGTATGAAAAATTCAGGCGGACTTGGTTCGCCTGTTTTCAATTTAAATAAAGGCCGGACAGGCCGGTTACGGAGAATATAAAAATGAAGAATTTCAAAAAGACCTTTGCCTTTATATTTTTTATGCTTGCGGGGATTATACTGGGAGCGTTTATTGCGTATGTATGTGAGGGAAAAGCCTATGTAGGATGGCTTGCGTGGGGCAAGAGAGTAGGACTTGAAAGCTTTGCGGTCGATCTTTACGTTATCAAGTTCAATCTCGGACTTGTTATAAACGCTACGATCTCTCAGATATTTACTATCCCTGCGGCACTTATCGTATACGCAAAGACCTGCAAGGGATTATAAGGCGGCCGGAGAGAAAAATGAAATTTACTGTATTAAGGATAGCTGCTGCGGCAGCGTTAAGCGCATTGATATTAACTTCATGTTCGTTAAATCCCAGCGTAGACGGTGACGAGCTGATAAAAAAGGCAAGGGAAGAATATAAGGCTCTTGACAGCGCAAAGGTAATAATGACAAATACCGAAACCGAAGAGATCGAACAGACTTTTACGTTTAAATACGATGAAAAGGACATACTGATGTATTCTTACGAGGGAAAAAGCGAAAACTCAGAGTACGCCCAGTTCAATAACGGAGCAGAGAGTTTTTCCTATGAGAACGGAGAGTACAGCCATGTTCAAAAAGGCGATAAGAATTTTAATCTGTATACCCGAGATGCTACTCACCCCCAGGCTGACGAGGGTCTGATACTTTTTGCTCCGGCGGCAGTAACAAGCGCAGAGGTAACGGAAGAGAACGGAGTAACCCATATCGTTCATATCTACGACGCAGAAAAAATAGGAGCTGACGCTGAAAGCGGAGAGGTTACGGGTTTTTCGGCTGAATATTTTTTCAGAGGCGAAGAGCTACTGTATTTTATTGAGACCACTGAAGTTAAGGAGAACGGTGAAAGTAAACGCTATTCATATAAGGTGGAAATTACCGAAAAAAACAGTGTGGATAAGGTTGAAAATACTGTAGAGAAGTATAAGGATAAATAAAAGGTACAGTTTATTGGTATTCAGAAGTAAAAATGCGAACACAGGCAGCGGTCTGAGTTCGCATTTTTATTATTTTGCAAATAAGTTTTATTTACCTAAAGCTTTTCCCTCAAAGGCTGTTCTGCGCTTTATATCCTTCATTAATTCATCAAACTGCTTCGGGTCAAGGGATTGCGCTCCGTCGCAGAGAGCTTTAGCGGGGTTGTTATGCACTTCTACCATAAGACCGTCGGCGCCGGCAGCAACTGCAGTTTTGGCAAGAGGCGCTACCATCCATGAAAGACCTGTGGCATGGCTCGGGTCTATTATAATCGGCAGATGCGTAAGCTTTTTAAGCATAGGTACTGCGGAAATATCAAGCGTATTCCTGGTTGAGTTTTCAAAGGTTCTTATTCCTCTTTCACATAGAATTACGTTTGGGTTTCCGCCTGCCATAATATATTCGGCACTCATCAGCCATTCCTCGATAGTGCTGGAAAGTCCGCGTTTCAGGAGAATAGGCTTTCTGCACTTTCCAAGGACCTTAAGCAGATCGAAGTTCTGCATATTTCTTGCGCCGACCTGGATAACATCTACGTCGCTGAACATATCCAGGTGAACAAGATTCATTATTTCGGTTACGATAGGAAGTCCGGTCTCCTTCTTTGCTTCAAGCAGCAGCTTCAGGCCTTCGCCCTCAAGTCCTTGAAATGAATAGGGGGAGGTTCTCGGCTTAAATGCGCCGCCTCTCAGAAGCGTAGCGCCGCTTGCTTTTACGTCTTTTGCAACCTCTATTATCTGTTCCTCGGTTTCAACGGAGCAGGGACCTGCAATTACATTGAAAGTACCCTCGCCTATCGTAACGTTATCCGTTACTTTTATCATTGAATCCTCAGGGTGCATTTTGCGGTTAGCCGCTTTATACGGCTCAGAAACACGTTTAACGTCCTCAACAAATGATGAACCCTTCAGAGTATCAATATCAATTTTGGTAGTATCTCCGATAATACCGACGATCGTCGTATGAGAACCCTCACTGAGATTTGTTTTAAGACCCTTTGAATGAAGCTCAGCAACAAGCTCCTGAACGTTGTTTTTCGTTGCTGTTGAATTTAAAATAACTATCATTGTATTTAACTCCTTGATGTTGTGATTTAAAGCTTTTATCTTTTTGTGCTTTTATGTATTAAAGTATACAGCATTTTTTTCTGTTTGTCAAGTGTATTTTCAATAAATATGCATAAAATGAAGAGTGTTTATATGTATATTATGATGGATTGTAATATTTGCTTAAATTCAAATTAAAGGTTGTGTATAATGCTATGACTCTTGATTCAAACTGAGATCTTGTTTAAAATAAGTATTTGCCGAAAAACCAAGCTTTTAGTCTCTTACTTAAATTTTACTTTCGGGCGGAATTATTTCTATTGACTAAGCCCAAAATGTAGGTTATAATTAATGTAGAATTAAATATTGAAAGTTGGGAATAAAATGAGAAAGACAAAGATCGTATGTACTATAGGTCCTGCGACTGACGATGAAAATATAATGCGGGAGCTTATGAAGTCAGGTATGGACGTAGCAAGGTTTAATTTCTCACACTCTGACCATGAGGTTCACAGACAGCGTTTTGAAACTGTCAGAAAGCTCAGTGAAGAGCTTGGTCTTAATGTGGCAACGCTTTTGGATACGAAGGGTCCGGAAATACGTCTGCGTGATTTTAAGGATCATAAGCCCGTTAATATAAAAACCGGAGATGAGTTTACGCTTACTACAAGAGATATAGAGGGTACGGACAAGATCGCATCCATCACCTTTGAACATCTACCAAAGGACGTTAACGTAGGCTCGAAAATTCTTATAAATGACGGCGTAATTGAGCTTGCAGTCAAATCTGTATCAGATACGGACATTGTCTGCGAGGTTATTCACGGAGGAAAGCTTTCAGATCATAAGGGGATAAACGTTCCCGGCGTAAAGCTTTCAATGCCTTATATTTCCGATGCCGATATGGCTGATCTGGAATTTGGGGCAAAAATGGGCTTTGATTTTATTGCCGCTTCGTTTGTAAGAACTGGTGCAGATGTAATTTATTTAAGAAAGTTTACACAGAGCTTAGGCTGGTTCAACCCAAGGATCATAGCTAAAATTGAAAATTCGGAGGGAGTAGAGAATATTGACGAGATCCTCGACGCAGCGGACGGTATAATGGTTGCAAGGGGAGATATGGGAGTAGAAATACCCTTTGAAAAAATTCCGGCAATACAAAAGGAGCTTATCCATAAGGCTTACAATGCCGGAAAGCAGGTTATAACTGCTACGCAGATGCTTGAATCTATGATCACTAATCCGCGTCCTACCCGTGCCGAGATAACTGACGTTGCCAACGCTATATATGACGGTACCTCCGCAATTATGCTTTCGGGAGAAACAGCCGCAGGCGCATTTCCTATGGAGGCTGTCAAAACTATGGCGCTTATTGCTGAAACGACTGAAAAGGATATAGATTATATAGGGCGCTTTAAAAAGAGGGGCGACTCTGAAAGCTCAACGGTAACAGAGGCTATTTCTCATGCTACTGTCACCACAGCTCATGACTTGAAGGCGGCGGCTATCCTTACGGTCACAAAGGGAGGAACAACGGCGAGAATGCTCTCAAAATACCGTCCCGATTGTCCTATTATCGGTCTTACTACTGACGAAACGACCTGCCGTCAGATGAATATGTCTTGGGGTATACAGCCGGGTGTTATAGATGAGAAAACAAATACCGACGAGCTTATCGACCATGCTATTGAAGTTTCTTTAAATAAGGGTTACCTTAAGCACGGCGATCTGGTCGTTGTAACTGCTGGAGTTCCTTTGGGAATGAGCGGAACTACCAATCTGATCAAGGTTGAAACTGTGAAATAAATCAGCGGCGGGATTCTGAAATAAAGGATCCCGCCGCTTTTATTAAAACTTTATTTTTTCAATATAGCCGTAAAGCTCATCATCTGACAGATCATCGGAGAAAATACTGTAGAGCAGTCCTTTTCCGGTCAGTCTGTACAGACTGATTCTTTCATTTTTTATAGCATATACCTGCTTTTCTTTGTCAGCCCCCCAGTTTTCCGCAGAGTTGTAAGCTGTAGGATCATTTAGATCAGCATCAAAAAATTCTGCCATAGAATCAAAGCTGTCATAATGAGTAAATGCAAGGCAAACGGTTATTGATTTTTTAGTGCTAAGCTCGGTAAAGGAGAAATATGAGCAGCTTTCATAAAGCGTTATATTGTCAATAGAAAATTTATCTTTGTCGTAGATCGGATCAGAAATCTGATTTTCATTCAGACCTCTTTTCTCCAGGTATTCCCTAAGCTTTTCAGAATCGATAAAATTATCGTAGCTGTCAAAATCAACGCTTAGGTCGATCTCTGCGTTTTCATTACCCGGTTTGTCAATTACGCTTTCCCATGCATTTTCAGCCGTTTGAGAGGATATTGCGTTTTCTCTTGCAGATTGAGCTGAGCTTTGCATCGGATTTTCAGCGTTTTTTGAGCAGGCGCTTAAGATTGATGAAACAAAAAGTATTGTAAAAATAAGTTTTTTCATATATATTCCTCCATATTCTTATTATACATAATAGTATATTAAATGTCAACATTAAATTTAACTTATTAAATATTTTTTTAAATCTAACATACTGACAATCTCGCATGCATTTTTTTCTTGAAGGGTAAATCAACAAGATTTTTCTATTTGCGACACCGTAGGATATTGATTTATCGACTATGCAGTTAATTTGTTCAGCTATAAACCTATTTATTTGTTTATTAAAGATATGTAAATTGTACAAAAACTCCTTGAATTATCCTGATAAAATGGTATAATATATATAACATATGATATAAATTAAAAGTGAAATATTTGACCTGTAATCGGAAGGAGTGAAAAAGTAATGATCAAGCTGAAGGGTAAACCGGTTTTCGGAGGTATAGTAAGCGGCAGGATAGCTTTTTACCGCAGAGACGAAAGCGTAGTTCAGAAAAGAAAGATCGATAATCCTGATTTGGAGCTTCAGCGTTACGAATACGCTAAAGCCTGTGCGCTGTCGCAGCTTGACGAGCTTTATCATAAAGCTGTCGGAGAAGTCGGTGAAAATGACGCAGGAATTTTTCTTATACAGCAGATGATTATCAAGGATATTGATTTTGAGAAAGAGGTCAGAGATTTAATTGCCCGTGATCATTACAATGCTGATTACGCCGTTGCAAAGACAGCCAGAGACTTTTCACAGGTGCTGAGCGAAATGGATTCCGATTACATAAAAGAACGTTCCGCAGATGTAAAGGACGTATGCGACAGGCTTATAAGACATATCCAGAATAAATCGGAGAACAATTTCAGTGTTAATGAAAAATCTATCATATGCGCCGACGATCTGGTCCCGTCGGAAACGGTAAGGCTCGACAAATCAAAGGCAGCTGCGTTCTGTACCTGCTACGGCTCTTCCAATTCACATACTGCAATACTTGCCAGAACGATGAATATTCCGGCTGTGATCGGTATAGGCAAGGGACTTCTTGAAAGCTATAACGGCTGTGAAGCTATGGTTGACGGATACAGCGGTATGCTGTATATAGAGCCTGACGATAAGACTCGCCAAGAGCTGGATAAGAAGCAGACAGCAGAAGCAAAAAAGAGAGAGCTTCTGAAACGGCTCAGGGGCAGGAGGAATATTACTCTTGACGGAACTGAGATAAAGCTTTATGCAAATATAGGCGGTCTATCCGATCTGGACAGCGTAATTGAAAACGACGCAGGAGGGATAGGTCTGTTCAGGAGCGAGTTCCTGTATCTCGAAAACAATGACTCTCCTAACGAGGAGTATCAGTTTTACAGCTACCGCAGAGTTCTTGAGCAGATGAATGGAAAGAGAGTTATAATCCGTACTATGGATATAGGCGCTGATAAAAATATCAGTTATTTCGGACTTGAAAAGGAAGAAAATCCTGCTCTCGGGCTGCGGTCTATAAGACTGTGCCTTGAACGGCCCGAGATGTTCAAAACTCAGCTGAGGGCGTTATTACGGGCGTCAGTCTATGGACAGCTTGCAATAATGCTTCCTATGATCACAGATGTTGGGGAGATAAGAAGAACTAAAGTCCTAATAGAAGAAGCTAAGACACAGCTGAGAGCGTCAGAACAGCCTTACAGCGACAATATTGAGATAGGTGTAATGATAGAAACTCCTGCTGCTGCGGTTTTAAGCGACCTGCTTGCTCCTGAGGCTGACTTTTTCAGCATAGGTACCAACGATCTTGAGCAGTACACATTGGCAATGGACAGGCAGAATATGCGGCTTGAAAGCTATTGCCCCAATAATCATACGGCGCTTTTAAGACTGATGAAAACAGCCTGCGATAATGCTCATAAATACGGAAAATGGGTAGGGATCTGCGGAGAGCTTGGCGGAGACCTTTCTCTTGCCGAGGTCTTTCTGGCTATGGGAATAGACGAAATATCAGTTGCTCCGCCGCGCATTCTTCCACTGAGAAGCAAAATAAGAACGCTGGATCTAAGCGATAAAAAGAGTGTACTTGAAAGATACGGTTTATAGGTAAGAGTAAAATTAAATCGCCGCAGAAAAATTATCAGTCCGAGCCGGGATTTTTAGGTTATTCGGGCTGATAATAAATCTGTGCGGTAATTCAAAAGAAATTTTAAAAAACCTATTGACAAATAGCAAAAGATAGTGTATAATTAATATCGTCGCTTGAAGCGATAAAAATGTGGGAGCATAGCTCAGCTGGGAGAGCATCTGCCTTACAAGCAGAGGGTCACAGGTTCGAGCCCTGTTGTTCCCACCATAGCGAATGAGTTTCATTCGCTTTATGGCCTGGTAGTTCAGTTGGTTAGAACGCTAGCCTGTCACGCTAGAGGTCGTGGGTTCGAGCCCCATTCAGGTCGCCATTCATTTTTTTAAATCTATTGCATATACTGTATTAAAGCATACAAAGCTGAGTGCTTTAGGTATTTGCCTCTGTAGCTCAGTAGGTAGAGCAGGGGACTGAAAATCCCCGTGTCGATGGTTCGATTCCGTCCGGAGGCACCATCGTAATTATAAAAATATGCGGATTTAGCTCATCTGGTAGAGCGCCACCTTGCCAAGGTGGAGGTAGCGAGTTCGAGCCTCGTAATCCGCTCCATATAAGGCGCTATAGCCAAGTGGTAAGGCGTAGGTCTGCAACACCTTGATCCCCGGTTCAAATCCGGGTGGCGCCTCCAGTGTGATTCCCGTTATCAAATGATGGCGGGAATTTTTTGTGCAAAAAGCAGCCAAGCTTTTTCTTGACTGCTATGTAAAATATTCTGTTTTAATCTGACCTACAAACTGGAAGTTATCTAATCGTTAGTAATGCAATAACAAACCTCACCTTTGGGTAAAGTGCCTTCTCTGACAAACCTTTGAACAGCATCTGTAATATGCATACTCGATTTTTGCAATACTCTTGCTGATTTTATATTTTCTATACGATGATAAGCCTCAAGTTTGTGAAAATCTGTATTGGAAAACACATAGTCGATAACAGCAGATAATGCTTCATTTGCATATCCGTTGCCCCAAAAACTTTCGCCTATACAGTATTCGATTTCTGCGGTTTTACAATCGGAATAAACCCTGCAAAAGGCGATTTGCCCTATGTTTTCCAAACTTTTCTTTTCTATGATTGCCCATCTGTAAAAATCAGAATTAGAATAATTCTTTTGCCATTTATCTAAGAGTTGTTTTACTTCTGAAAGAGTTGTATAAACAGGTTCGCCGTATTCAGTCTGTACCAGAGGATTGGATACCCAATTTTTTAGCATATTATCACAATCCCCATCTGTAAATGGTCTTAACAGCAGACGAGATGTTTGAATTTGTTGTGTTCCACAATGTTTCATAGTATTACCCTCCAATTATGCCCAATCAAATATATCTGGTCAAATTCATATTTATAGTTCTGTTCAACCTTGCTTAATTATATCATGGTTGGAAATATACAATTTACATAGTTTCACCATTTCCTTTAAGAAAGGTAAATCGCTTCGTTGTGGATTATCGACTCTAAATGTGCAACCACACACTCCGTTAAATTCTTTTCCGAAGATGATTTTATTTTTGCCGCCGTTACAAGAACCGCAATGAGCACAGAAATCAATATGATTCCAAGCATTGTTCTTGATTTCATCATCCATAATGTCGTTGCTAAAAGCTGTACTATCATTAGACCAAACAGTCCAAAGATTTTTAGGCTCGTCAGGATCTTTTATGGCTATGAAAGCAACGCATTCGCCCTTGAATTTAAGCCAATAATATATTTTATCTTTCCAACAAGAACTATTGTCCTTGTAAAATTCTATATTGTTATTTCTTAAAAAATCGACAAATTCTAAAGCCAATGCTTTAGCTTCATCAATTAAGCTTTCTTTTATGTAATCTTCGATTTGATTTGTCATCATAATTATTTCTCCACAAAATCAATTAACTGCTTTAAACTTTGAATACTCCATTTATCAGAATTATTGCCGCTTCTATCTATCAAAAAAGAAGTGAAGCCTTGTTCTCTTGCTCCGTCGGCTTCCGGCTTATGATCATCAACATATAAGCTTTCTTTTGCCGAAACGCCTTGTGCATTCAAAGCTGCATTAAAAATGACTGGGCTTGGTTTTCCTGCCCCGACTAATGAACTTGCGGTGAATGATGTAAAATATTTTGAAACTCCTAATTGTTGCAAGGTATATTCAAGAGACGGAGAGGTATCGCTAATCACGCCCATTTTATATCCGTGACTATGAAAATACTCCAACACTTCAATCGTTTCAGGAAACAGAACCCGATCTCTATTGCACCACAATTTACTAAACAATAATGTAGAACGGCTATCTATATCCTCTTTGACGCCTTCACCGATCAGTAAATATTTGTAAAACTTTTTGAAAAACTCCCGTTCATCATCAACGGTTCTATACCAAGGTGTTCTTCCTTCGCTGGCAAGTTCAAAAAGTTTCATCATTTTGTCATATGGTAATACAAAAGGTTTTCCGCTCCATTCGCTAATAATATTGTTACGCCAAAATTCCTTTTTGCTATCAAAATATGTAAGCGTACCGTCCCGATCAAAAAAGATAGCTTTATAGTTCATTTAACACTCTCCGCTTTATGCTCAGTATATCATAAATTTGTGTGTTTGTCTAACATTTTCTCATATGGATTCCGAAACATCAAAAACCTCCACAGCCAGAAAGCCGTGGAGGTTAATTTGTTTACAGCACTATGTTATCCTGTTTAAGAATTACTTCTTGTCAGCGATAGCAGCCTGTGCAGCAGCCAGTCTCGCGATCGGCACTCTGAAAGGCGAGCAGGATACATAGTCAAGACCGATCTTATGGCAGAACTCTACAGATGTAGGATCTCCGCCGTGCTCTCCGCAGATACCGATATGAAGCTTCGGATTTACAGGCTTACCAAGCTTGATAGCCATTTCCATAAGCTTGCCTACGCCTGTCTGATCAAGCTTAGCAAACGGATCGTTCTCGAAGATCTTAGCGTCGTAGTAAGCGTCAAGGAACTTGCCTGCGTCGTCTCTTGAGAAGCCGAATGTCATCTGCGTAAGGTCGTTGGTTCCGAAGCAGAAGAAGTCAGCTTCCTTAGCAATATCATCAGCTGTAAGAGCGGCTCTCGGGATCTCGATCATTGTACCAACTTCATACTTGAGGTCTGAACCGGCTTCTGCAATAACAGCGTCAGCAGTTTCAACTACAACCTTCTTAACGTATTTAAGCTCCTTAACGTCGCCGATAAGCGGGATCATTATTTCAGGAACAATAGTCCAGTCGGGATGAGCGTTCTTAACATTGATCGCTGCCTTAATAACAGCCTTTGTCTGCATCTTTGCGATTTCAGGATAAGTTACCGCAAGACGGCAGCCTCTGTGACCCATCATCGGGTTAAATTCGTGAAGGGAAGCGATAATAGCCTTGATCGTTTCTACGGACTTGCCCTGAGCGTCAGCAAGCGCCTTAATATCAGCTTCTTCTGTAGGAACAAATTCATGAAGAGGAGGATCAAGGAATCTGATTGTTACAGGATTTCCTTCAAGTGCTTCATAAAGAGCTTCAAAGTCGCTCTGCTGCATAGGCTCGATCTTAGCGAGAGCAGCTTCTCTTTCTTCAACTGTATCGGAGCAGATCATCTCTCTGAAAGCAGCGATTCTGTCGGCTTCAAAGAACATATGCTCAGTACGGCAGAGACCGATTCCTTCAGCGCCAAGCTCTCTTGCCTTCTTAGCGTCAGCAGGGGTATCGGCATTTGTTCTTACTTTGAGCTTTCTGTACTTGTCTGCCCATGACATGATCCTTCCGAATTCACCGGCAATAGTAGCGTCAACTGTAGGAATGATTCCGTCGTAGATGTTACCTGTAGAACCGTCGATGGAAATATAGTCTCCCTCGTGGAATTCCTTGCCGCCGAGAGTAAACTTCTTGTTAGCTTCATCCATAACGATATCAGAGCAGCCGGATACGCAGCAGGTTCCCATACCGCGGGCAACAACTGCAGCGTGTGAAGTCATACCGCCTCTTACTGTAAGAATACCCTGTGAAGCCTTCATACCTGTAATATCCTCAGGTGAAGTTTCAAGTCTTACGAGAACGACCTTTTCTCCCTTAGCATTCCAAGCTTCAGCGTCTTCTGCTGTAAATACGACCTTACCGCAGGCAGCTCCGGGAGAAGCGCCCAGACCCTTGCCCATAGGAACTGCGGCTTTAAGAGCCTTTGCGTCAAACTGAGGGTGAAGCAGTGTATCGAGGTTTCTCGGGTCGATCATAGCAACTGCTTCTTCTTCAGTTCTCATACCTTCGTCAACGAGATCGCAGGCGATCTTCAGAGCAGCCTGAGCTGTTCTCTTTCCGTTTCTTGTCTGGAGCATGAAAAGCTTTCCGTGTTCTACTGTAAACTCCATGTCCTGCATATCTCTGTAGTGATTTTCAAGAGTATTGCATACCTCGTTGAATTGAGCGAAAGCTTCAGGGAATTTCTGCTCCATTTCGGAGATGTGCATAGGTGTACGAACGCCTGCAACAACGTCCTCGCCCTGAGCGTTTGTCAGGAACTCTCCGAACAGACCCTTGGCGCCTGTAGCAGGGTCACGGGTAAATGCAACGCCTGTACCGCAGTCGTCGCCCATGTTTCCGAAAGCCATCGACTGAACATTGACAGCTGTACCCCATGAATAAGGAATATCGTTGTCTCTTCTGTAAACGTTAGCTCTCGGGTTGTCCCATGAACGGAATACAGCCTTAACTGCTCCCATCAGCTGTTCCTTAGGATCTGAAGGGAAGTCTGAACCAATCTTTTCCTTGTATTCGGCCTTGAACTGACCTGCAAGCTCCTTGAGGTCGTCGGCAGTCAGGTCAACGTCCTGAGTAACGCCTTTCTTAGCCTTCATTTCGTCGATAAGCTCTTCAAAATATTTCTTGCCGACTTCCATAACTACGTCGGAATACATCTGAATAAATCTTCTGTAGCAGTCCCATGCCCATCTTGGGTTATTTGACTTTTCAGCAATAACCTCTACAACCTCTTCATTAAGACCGAGGTTTAAGATCGTATCCATCATGCCGGGCATTGAAGCTCTTGCACCTGAACGTACAGAAACGAGAAGAGGATTCTCCTTGTCGCCGAATTTCTTTCCGGTGATTTCTTCCATTTTGCCGATATACTCATTGATCTGAGCCTGAATTTCATCATTGATCTGCTTACCGTCCTCATAATACTGTGTGCAGGCTTCGGTTGTGATCGTGAAACCCTGAGGAACAGGAAGACCGATATTGGTCATTTCTGCAAGGTTAGCGCCCTTACCGCCGAGGAGTTCTCTCATGCTAGCATTACCCTCGGAGAAAAGGTAACAATACTTATTTGCCATTGGTATCTACCTCCAAAAAAAATTTTGAATTCCGTATTTTTATAGTACCTTGACAATCCTATTAAAGCTGTCAGGACATTACAAGCCTATCATACGGTAACAATTCTATTATAACAGATTATTTCATAAATTACTATAGTTTTTTCTATATTTTTGACAGAGATTTTTGCACAATGTTTCTCAGCCTTTTTCGTACACTTTGCACAATAAAAATGCGTAAAAATAACAGCATATCATAACTTCAGGGCTGTGGGTACAGGCTTATTGATAAAATCACCTGAATAAATTCATACAGCCGTTTTTAATAAGCCCTTAAACGACGATATGATCTAAAATAGACTACAGCTTAAAATGCAGCGGCATTCCGTTTCGCATTGCAATTTTAACATCGCCCTGTATTAGGGGAAAAAAGTAGGAAATAGCGGAATCTGTAACATTGTTTCCTTGACTGTTTATCCATTTTTCAGGGAAAAACTTTTCCTTGTTTGCAACATTGGAAGCATCGGTGGATTCAATTGTGACGACATACGGAGAGCTTGAAATTCTTTTGAAAACCATAGTTTTGCCCGTTTCACCTCTGAGAGCTGCGGAAACGCCCTTTGAGCCTATTTCCTCAGCTTCGTCTATATCGGTTTTCGAGCATATATGAGAGGAGCATCGCTGCATAACGTTCAGTTCGATAGACCGTACCTTGCAGCCGATCTCTTTTCGGAGTATCTGTTCCAATGCCTTGCCGATTCCCGAAAGATACTTATGACCGAAGCTGTCTGTAACTCCTGAACGGAAATCTCCGTCCTTTTCCGATATTTCAACGCCCTCTGAAACCGCAATAACAACGGCTTTATGCTTTGCCTGCATTGCTCGGACGTCCTCAATAAAGCTTTCAACTGAAAATTCTCTTTCCGGAAGATAGATCAGGTGCGGAGCAATTTCTCCGTTGGCGCGCAGTACGCAGGTAGAGGCTGTGAGCCAGCCGGCATGACGCCCCATAATTTCAACAATGGTGATAGATTCAATTGAATATACCGAGCTGTCCCGAATAATTTCCTGAACGGTTGCAGCAACGTACTTTGCCGCCGAACCGAAGCCGGGTGTATGGTCGGTAACAGGGAGATCGTTGTCGATTGTTTTAGGAATGCCAATAACTTTTACGGAGGAGCCGGCAGCTTTGAGATGTTCGGAAAGCTTCATAACGGTATCCATAGAATCGTTTCCGCCTATATAGAAAAATGCCTCTATACGGTGCTTTTCAAAGCAGCACATTATTTTTTCATAAACAGCGCTGTCCTTTTCCGAAGCGGGAAGCTTATAGCGGCAGGAGCCGAGTACGGTAGAGGGAGTTTGCCTTAAAAGCTCCATATCCTCATTTGATTTAATTATAAGTTTCAGGTCTATTAGTTCGTCGTTTATGATTCCTTCAATACCGTTAATAGATCCGAATACTGCGTCAATTTCAGGGGTTTTCAGAGCCTGCCTGAAAACTCCTACAAGCGACGCATTGATTGCACAGGTTGGTCCTCCGGACTGGGCGACAGCGATGTTCATTTATAAATCCTCCGTTTTATTAGAATTATTTTAACTTCTATAATATATTGTATCATAAAATATTAAGAAAGGCAAAGATTTTAAACCTTCTTCCTTAAAGTTTTCCCTTTTAAACAAAAAACACATGACGGTAAACGATTTACATTATATCAAATGCAAAAACCTCCGCATCTCTACGGTGCGGAGGCTGTAAAATTTATTTGATCTCAAGGCGTTTAATGCCAGGCGAGCTTTCGGTTTTCTTAGGAAGCGCAACTGTCAGGACACCGTTTTTATATTCGGCGTTTATTTCATCTGCTTTTACGGCTGAAATATCGAAGCTGCGCTGATACGAGCCGAAGCTGCGTTCACGGCAAATATAATTGCCATTCTTTGATTTGTCTTCAGATTCGGTGTTATGCTCTGCTGACAGGATCAGGTAATTTCCGTTAATATCAAGCTTTATATCGCTTTTATCAAATCCCGGAAGCTCAGCTTCAAGCACAAATTTATCTCCATCGTCACGTATATCTGTTCTGCAAGAATTTATCGGCATATTACCTGCGAAAAAATCCTTTTCAAAGTCATGAAAAGCGTCAAAAAGGTCAAAGCTTTTTCTTTCAAACGGCGTAAGTCCAAACATATAAATTCCTCCTTCTTATAATACACATTAATAATTTTATTTTGGTTTAAGTGTTATCTATTATACATTGGTATCACCTTTCTTTTGTTATCTATATAATAGTTCTGTATTATGTTTTTTGTGTCATAACTTTGTGAAAAGCAGATGAAAATTAGCACTCTTCGGTTGAGAGTGCTAAAGGAATAACTTATATAATATTAGGGCATTAATATATTGTCGCAGCAAACAATAACAGCTGATAGGTGTGCCTTGAAATTGTGCCAAGTAAACAAAAAAGCTAAAAAAACATTTTTTTTATAAAAAACTGTTGACAAGCCCAATTTTATAGTGTATAATAATTAAGTCGCTATGAGGGCTGCGGTTAAGGCGGTATAGCTCAGTTGGCTAGAGCACTTGGTTCATACCCAGGGTGTCACTGGTTCAAATCCAGTTACCGCTACCATTCATACAACGCTCTCATATCACAAGGCCCGTTGGTCAAGCGGTTAAGACACCGCCCTTTCACGGCGGAATCATGGGTTCGATTCCCGTACGGGTCACCATTTACAAACGAAGACGAACACTCACACTTGTGGGTGTTCTCTTTTTTTATGTCCTCGTTTACATTTTCAAGGCTCAGGGTAACCTCGCCCTCCTTGAAATTGAGGAAAACAACAAGCCTGTCCTCATAAACAAAAACGCTATTTATGAAAATATCAATAAGACGCTGTTTCTGAAGCTCGTCCTTGAAATCTGTTTTCGCAAACTGCATTATCCAAAATTCAATCTGCTCTCTTGAAAGTATCGGGCGGCAGATTTGCTCTTTGGGAAGTGCAACTTCGATTGCCTCCTGCTTTTCTTCAAGGTCAGTAAGCGTTGTTTTCGTGGATTTTGTAATAATTCCAGCCTTAATTGCCTCCATAACATTAGCAATTTCCTTTTTCACAGCCTTTAACTGCTTTTTAAGAATGGGCACTTCCGAGCTTTCCGTGTTCTGCATTGCGTAGCATTTCTCACTGATTTTAGCAACAAGACTTTTGTCTTTGAGTATATGCATAATCGAGTCAAAAACCTTATCCTCAATCAAAGCCTTCTGTACGATTTTCTTTTTTCAGGTCTTTTTCTTGGATTTCATACATTGATAATAGCGATAGTTTTCTTTCGTTTTGCTCGTTCCACTAATGCCCGACATTGAAGTTCCACACTCGCCGCAGAAGATTTTACCTGTGAGATAATAGCGTTCATCAACCTTTTTAAAGCTTGCCGCCTTGTGCTTATTTGCAGATAATCTTTTCTGACACTTATCAAATATTTCCTCTGAAACAATCGGTGGAATTGCGTCCGTATTCATCGTATCTCGGAATGTATATTCTCCGATATATCTGCGATTTTTCAAAATCCAGTTGATGAAATGGTATGTCAGCTTCCTGCCACGATTTGTAACGCCTTTGCTTGTCAGGTCGTCAATAATGCTGCGGATAGCCTCACCCTCAGCATATTTTCTGAAAATCTCTGCTACTATCGGAGCTTCCGTTTCGTGCTTCTGAAAATGCTTTTCGCTGTCAATCGTATAACCATAGGTTATATGACCGCCGTTGAATTTTCCCTTTATTGCATTCTCTGTCATTCCTCGGCTTGTTTTTAGTTCGAGGTCTTTGACATAATATTCTGAAAATCCCTCGAAAATGGACTCCATCAGTTTTCCTTCTGGGCTATCGTCAATAGGCTCTGTTGCAGAAATCACGCTGACCCCATTTTTATTCAGCTTGGATTTATAGATTACGCTGTCGTATTTATCACGGCTGAAACGGTCAATCTTCCATACGATTACGACATCAAATTCGCCTTTCGCACTGTCGGCTATCATTCGCTGAAATTCAGGACGGTTATCTGCACGCTTGCCTGAAATCGCTCTGTCTGCGTATGATTTTATTACGGTATATCCTTTACGCTCAGCAAAAGCCATACACTCACGAAGCTGTCCCTCGATACTTTCCTCACGCTGATTGTCTGAGGAGTATCTCGCATAAATTACTGCTTTCATCTTATTTTCCTTTCTGTTGAAAATGACTTTTCCTGTTTTAAGTATAGCATATATCGCCCTAACATTCAACACTTTAAAGCGGAAAATTTCTGTTTTTACATCTATGTACTGCCGTCCCCCGAATACGGTAATTCGGGGAATCGGCAGGGATTCGTCCTCAGGCGGCTTTGCATTCTTTCTCAGAAATCCAAGCTTCAAAGGCTGCTTGTCCTTCTTCTGTTGCATAGAACTCCTGTATCATGGTAAGAAACATTTTTGCAACACAGTCAAGCTCAAATTCGCTGATTTCGGTGTACTCCGTGCAGCTAACCGTTTCGGTGGATGTTTTCATAAACATACCCTCTTTCAGATAAAATCAGCAATTGCTGACATACTTTCGTATGTGAGGGAAACGGTATCGGAGTATTATATACAATAATAGCCACTCTGTTTTTTCACTCGGCGGCTCGTTTCATTCTCGGCTGTATTGCCGATTTTCACACAAGAGGGTTTGGGTTCCTCCAACAAGTTTTTTGCATTTGTCGCAACGGCGGTTTCGTAGAAAACCAAGCGATGTATAGACAAACGCTATGCTTGCTGTCACGAAGTTACGGTAAGCATAGTTTGCAAAAAAGCGGTTGTGTAGCCACAAGGGCGATGCTTGCTATCAACAGGAATGCACGAAAGTGCTGAGTAACTTTTTCAAGAGAGCCTCGCAGAGCGCACATACCACCGCTGTGGTATATAAGTGCGCCCTTGTCCTGCAAGGGAAGAAATCTGCTCATCAGAGCTTGACAACTTTCCCGAAGAAAAAATTTTCATTCCAGTTCAAAACGCTGCGTACATACATACCCTGAAAGAGAGAAATTTGTATAGTCTGGTATGTACGTACATACCTTTTTCACTTGGAGAAAGTTTTTTTACTCGATATGACTTCTGTATGAAACACGGATTCCCACATAACCTCTGACATAATTTCTGCCGTTATACGCCTTGTTCGTAGGTACAAGATTATACGTTTCGCAGTTATGGTAAAGCCAGTCGTAAAAGCTTTTCTGTTTCAGCTCCTGCAAGCCGTTGCCGTGACACCAATTCACATAAGCGTTGTAAATATCAACGGAACTGGTTGTGTAGTCGGGTAAAAGCTGAACAGCCTGTGCGTCGTTCATAAACTCTGCAATGTTACAATTTTCCTGCTTTATAGCTTCCATTGTTTCCTTGGTTTTTTCGCTGAGTGTAAAAATAAAGTCGTTGGCAATAAGACGCTTCAAGCCGTCAAGTGCCCAGAAGAAAATTCCGTCAAGCTCTGCTATAAGCTTTTCCGAAAGATAGCGGTCAGGCTTTCTTCCTGTGGGAACAGGCTTTGTGTTAAGCACGATAAGTCGTCTGTGCCAACCGTCCGTCTTATCATAAAGTGAAGTCGGATTGCCGTTTGAAAACACGATAGCTCTTGCACAGAGCTTCGCCTGCACAGCCTGAACATTTTTCTTTTCTACGGAAATACTTGTTTCCGCCGTTACAAGACTTTTCAGAAACGACGTGTCCTTGATAGCTTCAAAGCTCATATCATCATCAACAAGAATTGTCTTGCCTACAAGATTGCCCTGTCGAAATTTATTTTTTGAAAGAGCAACAATGCTGTCGAAATAACAAGTCTTGCCGAACAGCTTTTCGAGAATTACACCGATACGGCTTTTGCCTTCTCCGCCTCGTCCTACAAGAAACAGCATAGCCTGAGCCTTCGTGGTGTTCAGCAGACAATAGCCGAGAAATTCCTGTAAGGTTATAACGTCCTCTGGCTCAAGCAGGTCGTTTTGCGGCTTCATATTGCGACAAACCAAATAGCTTTGCTGTGAAGTTTACAACATCGCCGTGTTCTGTGCAGCCAAAGCAATAGAAGTGGTCGTCGTAGAGCTTCATCGACGGAGTTTTGTCATTGTGGAAAATGCAGGTGGTCATTCCGTTACGCACCTCTACGCCGTAATACTCGGCGGCAGAGGGAACGCTGACGGTTGCCTTAACCTCCCCGAAGATGTCCAAGTTGAATTTCTCATTGAAATTCCTCCTTTAAAACGTAATACAGCGTAAAGCTGACATACACTTTTGTATATGTAAGGGGGACATTTCGGGTAAATGGGGATATTCAATTTTTAAGATGCTGCGAACTTAACGTACTCGTTTTGTTCGTATCTTCATTATACACCGAAACATACGTTTGCGTAAATTGACAGAATACCAGAAATATCGGGTCTGAAAAAGTCGATTTTCCGGGGGTATGGTGTCATAACCAGTAGGGATTAGTCTGTTCGTCATTGTGCTGTGTTTGCTGTTCGTGTTTTGGTGCAGCATAAACAAAAAAATCCCGAAAGTGACACTTTTTGAAGCGTTTTTTCGGGACAGAAAAATAGCTGTTTCTATGCAATTCACACAAAAACAGCTATCTGAAATATTCGGTTTTTCGGCATATAGGAGGTGGAGATAAATCACTTTTCAGGGATGAGGTTGGCTATGCTTCTTGTTACTTCTTCGCAAGAAGTAACGCAAAGATACTTCTGACAGCGGAGCTATCACAAGTCTTTGCGCTCTTCGAGGGTAATCTGCAATGCTGCTTTAAAAAATAAATCTATTCGATATGTTCTGTTTGATTTCAAGCTCTTTGATTTTTAAAACAATCGAGCCGTTTATTACGAATAAAGAGCGTTCCATTTCATTAAAAATTTCTCGCAAATACTGTGTTGTTACTGTATCCATATTTATATTTGTAATCTTTTCATGTGTGATATCATTTTTCTTCTTATGCTCAACGGCATCGTAGTTTAACTCTTTTTTTAAAAATACATATGGATTAAAAGGTAAAGACTTATTATGCTGACTTTGAGAAATTATCGCATTAATATCGTTTCCTTCACACAGTACATCGTATATCTCGTTATATAGTTCTGTTGTTGTAATTGTTGAGTCATTAACCTTTCGCAGCATTTCTTTATAATGACTATTGAACTTCAAGAAATCATTATGTATCCCACGAAGCCAAGCTATTTTTCCGTCTGTCTTATATATGCTTAATTGCTTTATACCTGATATTAAACATACTGCTATTCCTGTTACTAAATCAGCAAATATATTTGAAAATATCGATGATACAAAACCATTTAAACTTAAGTAAGCATATGATATATGAATAGATATGAGAGCTGATACCAATAGTATTCCAACGGTTATAAATTGTGGCAAAGTAATTACGGTTTTAATTTTATTCCATACCTTCTTCATTTTAACCCTATAAAATCATTCATCCGAATACAACCGGTTTATCAAAAGCGTAAGTGCTTCCTGAACGCTATACTTACACACTTTAATGTCGTATTCGTTTTTTAAGTATAGCGAATAGCACTCATCCTGTGCTTTATCAAAAAGATTGATTGCATTAATTTCTTCCGCTGTTAAATTCAAACTTTCGAGTTCTTCAGCACAAGAACCAGTGTGTTTACAAGCAACGTCAAACAGTTCGCTTCCAAGTTCTTTACACAGCTTCTCTAATGGTTGCTGTGTTTTCTTCTTCGCTGCATAAACATCTTCCATATCCCCAAGAGCCTTTACAAAATCAATAAACTCAGTTGAAATGAGAAGTTTATTCAGCACCCTTCTGTATTTTTCTGATTCATATCCCCAGTTAATACACGAATGTTCTGTTCCTGTTATTGTTTTAATTATTTCTAAGGTTTCAATATTTAGCCCTGTTTCTTCTGATATGAGTGTTTTGATTTTTGTGCCTTTTGAATAATCACGCTCTCCTAACAAGTATCCTAATTCACAATTGAAAATATCACACATTTTAAATAAAACATCTATAGGCGGAAGTGTTTTTCCTCGCTCGTAATTTGAAATCTGTTTGCCTACAACTCTTAATTTTTTTCCTAATCTTTCCTGAGAGAATCCTAATTTTTTCCTTTCAGACTCAATCACTTTACCTATTATTTCTGTATTATAGTGCATAACCACATTCTCCTTACCTTAAAAGTAATGCAAACTTACTTTACATTTCCACAATGATATTATATAATAAAATTGCACTTAAGTCAAGTGCAAAATTAAAATAAAGATTATTTTTCGGAGGTATTCACTATGAATAACACAACAACACTTATAATCGAAGATTTATCTCACCTCAAAGGCAAGTCCGCAGACCACGTTACACGCTTCTTGAAAAGATGCGGTGGTGGCAACGAAAGCACAATGGTTGACGGTCTTATCAAGATTGTCCGTATGCTTGATGAAGATAAGGTGCATTGTGTAAAAAATGCAAGAGTAGGTGGCATTACAATCGGGGTCATATGTACGGCTATCATTGGCGGCAGTGCATATTTGATACATAAGCACCGTGAAAAATGTCAAAGCCGAAAGAAAATGCAGGAGGTGGCAGAAATATTAAAACAGGAAGTAGCTCTTGCTGATGAAGAAAAACTCCCTGTTGATGAGAAGAACAATGTTACGGAAGATTAAGTGACCTCAAATAGACAGCTATAAGCTCCAGCGCTGTTTCCTTTTGTTGCGGTGTGCATTTGTCAAGCTCTGCAATAAGCTCAGCTTGTTTAGTCGAAAGACTTGGACATTCTTCGGTAAGAACAATATCCGGCGTTATATGCAGGGCTTCGCATATTTTTAACACGGTTTCAATGCGCATATTCACCGTGCCACGTTCTATATCGGCATAAGTCCTGTCAGATAAGTTTGCGGCTTCGGCTACTTCGCTTTGAGTAAGTCCTGCCTTCTTGCGTATTGCCAGCAATTTGTTCCCTATCGCTCTGAAATCAAAAATAAGCATTCTTCTTCCTCCTGTTTACCATATATAAGAATTATACTTCCTATATCGCTTGGCAAATAGGAAGTATTGTAGCATAATTATATGAAGAATAATTCATATTTATACAAACTATAATATTGGAGGGTTTATTTATGAAAGATAAAACTTTATTGTATCCTGCTTTAGATGCGATTGTTGGTGCATTTCTAATGATTATTACATTGTTTGTTCCTTTTGCATCAGCTAATGACGATTATAGCGAGCGACTTATGAGTTATCCTGATTCTGTCTACTCGGAAGAAGCAGATATGAAAAACGAGGATGCAGTACATATTTCCTTGATAGAATTTATAAAGATAGATTCTGCCGCTATTAAAACAGGCTTATATGAGGAAACAGCTATAGCTAATATGGTTGTTATCATTGCATTTGCTTTATTTTCGGTACTTACACTCTTATTTTCAGTGATTAAGAAGCCTATAGCAATTTTGATTTTTAACATTATTTCCTTTGCAATTATGCAGTTCATCCGGTTTGATTTTGAAGACAGAGGTGTTATCCCAAGCAGTTCTTACAATTGGGGAATTGCAAGCATTATTTGTTACATCGGTATAACCATATCAGTTATTGGTGCTGTGCTGTTACTGATTGCAAAGATAAAAAGCAAAAGAAGTATTAAAGCATCGGAATGATGTGAGTTTTAGGAGGATACAATATGAAAATAAGAAAATTAACAGGTCTGCTTTGTGCAGTTTCAGTGCTTCTTTCTTTTTCTGCGTGTGGCAGCAAAGAGAATTCCGAGGATAAATCCTCAAGCGAAGCAACAACAAGCTCAGCAGAGGTAACGGAAAAGGAAACTGCTGAAAACAGAACAGAGGCATCTGACGAAGAGGAAACAAAAGTACCGTCGGCTAATTCAGATGAAGATATTAACGATGTTGTCATTAAGGATATAGAAGATACACTGGCAGCATTATCAAGTGAATATGAAACCTTAAAGTCAGAGATAGATACATACACAAAATTTCTTTCCGGCACAGAAAAAATGGACGATTTCTGTGCGAGAGTCTATGATACAAACTATAATCTGTGCGTAAAAATGTGTGAATATAGCCTTGAATACGCCGAGGATATTGTTAATTCAGGTATGTCTAACGATGACAAATATGATGAACTCGACGAGTTGTATGACAGTATATACGATGACGGCGGCGAAGAAATTTATGACGGCATATACGATGGTATTCTTGAAGATATGTATGATGACTTCTATGATGGTCTGCTTGATGATGCGTACGATAACGAAGAATATTCAGAATACAGCGAGTGGTATGATATGCGTTCAAATGAATATGAACGGTGGTACGATACTCGTTCTGATGTATATGAAGATTGGTATGATATGCGTTCTGACATATATGAATTCTGGACAGATTTGAGAAGCGAGCTTTGGGATGATGACATTGAAAAGGCAAAGAAAAAGATAGAAGATTTCCGAGAAGATGTCGAAAAGATCAAAGAAGATGCAGGTCAAGCTGACAACAATACTTCTGACAGTGAAGAAAATACTGAGTCTGATAGCGAAACTGAAACAAAAGTGCCGGAAGAAGATAAACCTGCTGAAAATCTGGTTGATGGCATGCGACCTGAGTTTAAAGAAGCTCTTGACAGCTATGAGGATTTCTTTGATGAATACTGTGACTTTATGAAAAAGTTCAATGAGTCACCGGATGATTTAAGCTTACTCAGTGAATATACAGAATACCTCACACAATATTCCGAAACAATGGAAAAGATGAGCGAACTTGACGACGGTGAAATGAATGATGCCGAAATGAAATATTATCTTGAAGTAACAAACAGGATTAGTCAAAAGCTACTTGATGCAGCATTATAAAAGCAGCTCCCTATCATCTCGGTGATAGGGAGTTTTCATATCCATAATCTTAAGTTCAAGCAGTAAATGTTAACAGAGCACCGTCTGAATCGTTAATATCGCAAACAACTATTTCAACTTCACTATGTATCCAAAAGTATTAGAGGTGAAAATGAGTTCGTCTATATTCAAGCTTCCGTCACCATTATCTACCACATAAAATCGTTGATTTTATGTGGTTTTTTCTTTTACAGGACAGGAGTTTACGAGCTTCTGTCCTTTATTTGTCCATTATTCCGACTCCCTGTCATTTGCCGTAACTTATGCTCCTTTGCCTTTTGAAGAAAAATCAAGAACGGAAGCAATTGCTTCACCCGCCCTTGCTTGTGCCTGCTGAAATACATGACAGTAAATTGAGGTGGTTGTACTGATAACCGAGTGACTTAACGCTACCGAAATTGCCGCGGCGTCTACGCCCTCATTGATAAGAGCGCTTGCATAGAAATGCCGCAGGGAGTGTATGTCACAGAAACGAAAGTTGTTTTCCTCACAAAATTCATTGAACCAAAAATACGGCGTATTGTTATTCATAGGTCGCCCGTCATACTTTACAAACAGCCTGTTATAATCAATCCACTTACTTCCCGGCTTAGCCTTTTCCTCGTCCTGTTCGGCTTTATAAGATTTCAGCAAATCCATTACTGCAGTTGGAAATTTCAGCGAACGCTGTGATTTTTTCGTCTTGGTAGTATCGGTGTAAATCCCCTTTTTAGCGGAATAGTTAGATGTTCTGCGGACGGATATGACATGATTATCCCAGTCAATATCCTTCCATTCCAGACCGAGCAGCTCGCCTATGCGGACCACTGTATATAGCCAGCGTAAAGAATGTACGATACTTTAACGGCGCATTTTCAAGCAGTCGGAAAAGCTGTTCTATTTCCTCAATGGTGTAGATTTCCTTTTCCTTTTTCTCGCCCTTGGGCACAGTAACATTTCGGCAAGGATTATCCGATAGCATATCCATCCTCACAGCGAATGCAAACACATCTGAAATAAAGCTAAGGTGATGAACCGCCGTTTTGCGTGAAAGAGGCTTGCCTGTTTTCATGCTTTTCCCATTCAGTGCAAGATCGTTGATAAACTGCTGAATGTGCCGTCCCGTTATTTTGTCTATTCGCAGATGACCGATGGCAGGATATACACGATTACGAAGCTGGAGCATACGCTCATATGAGGTATTCCGAAGATTAAGCTTAGCATATTCCTCAAATCACTGTTCCGCAAATACTTCAAATTTAACGTTTGCCGTAACTTGTCTTGTCCTTATTTAGCTTTTCTATTTCAGAGGACAGTTCATTTTCATGATATACAGCGGTAACGTGTTTTTTGGCAAGAACAGTCAGACTATCGTAATCCTCCTTAGCGACCGTAACCTTACCGCCGAACAGCGTTTCTTTTACGGAAATGCTGTCAATATCAACAATTTTGCTGACCTTATCGGCGGTCCGGTCAAGGATAGACATATTTTCTGCAACGACGGCAGAGGTTTCCGATAATGCCGCTGATTTATCTGATAACTCAGCTTCAAGCGTTTTAACAGCTTCCTTTTTCTCCCAATAATCACCGTCCAGCCTGTCGATAACGGCTTCGACATCGTTCAGCAGGTCATTTCGGCGCTTTAGAAGATTATCCGCACACTCGATTTTGTTTTCAAGCCGCGCAACCTCTTTGGAACGTTCCTGCTTCTTGAAATCAAGCACCGACAAATGCTCATTGTTCGTTCCGAGCTGCTCCCGCTCAATGCCTCTGGCGTGCATAAGCTCCGAAAGCCGTTGCTTTTCTGTATCAATCCACAGCTTGCAGGAGGTGTTCATTTTGCCCTCCGCCTTAAATCCGCCCTGCTGTTCAAGTGCTTTTGTAAGCGATACCCTTGTTGAAAGTCCACGCTTCTGACCTGTTGCAAAGGGAACAAAATCGAGGTGCAGGTGCGGTGTTTCCTCATCCATATGTATCACAGCGTTGAAAACACGAAGCTGTGGGTTTCTTGCCTGAAATTCCTCGGCAAACTGTTTTAGTATATCGGCAGTAATTTTGCCAATTTCAGATCCAACAGGGGTATCGTTCATATTTCCAATCTGAAAAATGACCTCGTGGAAGTCACGCTCCTGCCTGCTGTGCCGGATATGCTCATAGTAATCCCTGATGATACGGTCCTTGCGGTTTTGTTTGGCATTGTATTCTGTCAGAGCCTTGTCGAAAAGCTCATGGTAAACATCCTCAATGCTTTCTTGGATGATAATAATATTGTTTTTGATTTTGCTGCGGTCAACATTATCGGTGATTAATTCACGGTTGTTGTGGGCAAGGCTGTGCTCCTTTCCGATACGTCCGCTGATTGTTCTTTTCATATTTGTAAAACAATCCCCTCCTTGTTTTTGAGCGTCTCGCATTTGTTACTTTCTGCGAAAGTAACGCAAAGATACTTTTGACATCCATTCCCATACCGTCCACTTCTATCAAAAGTATCATTGCAGCAGCTTTCCACTGCACACCTTAAATGACAATTGGTATATAACTTGTTTTCAAGCCCTTGAATCCCCGTACACGAGCATTTAAGAAATTCTGACGCTGACAATGCTGTCGGAAACTTCTCCGTCAATGTCATAAAGTTTGCCGCCGATACATTTAAGCGGATAGGCTTGCAGGAATTCATTACAGTACTTTACCTCGTTTATTGCGTTTTTGTCCAAAAGCCAGTTCGGCTTTAGGCAACACCTCCGAAATACGAGAGTAACGCCAATTTTGAAATGAGAATTTTTCCGTGCCGTCCCTGACTTGTGCGGATATACGGCAGCTTGTTCTGTGCAATGAGCTGACGGACGGTGTGTTCGGATAAACCTTTTACAGCCTCCGTACATTCCTTGACAGTGAGCATTTCAATAGGTTTGCTTGATTTTGGCAGCGCAGCCGCCGAGGTATCGTCCTCCGCCTCAAGCATTGCGTTCAGAAGCGCGGCTGCCTGTGCGATAAGCTCCTGTTTGTTTTTCATTGTCATACTTTGTACCTCCTTGAATTTTTTAAGAGAGTGCATTTTCACCTTTATACGTCAGGACAAAAATCCTTGATTTTTACGGTAGCTTCGGAAAACTTTTTGAAACTTCGTCTGTATTGCATAATTCTCAGCCGTATATCCTGTGCAATTTGCAAAGCGTAACCTCTCATCTAAGGATTTAAAGAAAAGTTTTATTTCTTTGTTTGAAAAAGCAGTCTGAAAAATATTGCCCTCCATAAGTTAAGGAGATTAGCAGGCTGTTTTGTCGGGGTGAAATGAGAAAGTTTTTTAAAGTTCATCTAAATTGCACAAATTGCCTGCGTGTTCTGTTAATTTTGTTGTAGAGAAAAACATCTTTACTTATTTGCTTGCAGATGTCAGCGCTGTCATAAGGAAGGACAAAAACTGAGCATATTTCCCTTTATTTGAGAAATATGCTCAGTTTTTTTATTAGCATTAGCGCAGTTGATTTTAATCCGCTCAGGATATTCGAGCAAAAAAATAGCAGCTCTCAAAACTGATTTTGAGAACTGCAAGCAGTTGTATGTGGTTTATGCTGATATTGCGAAAACCTATTATGAGATTTCTATGGGGGATTATGTTTCTAAACTTGCTGAGGAGGAACGCAGGAAGCATTTATATAAGGGTAAGTGCTTTTGATATATTTTGAAATTGCATTTGTGGTACTTCTATATTGCTATTATCCAAACCCATTATTTTGAATCATTGTTTGTATTATAATTTTGTATGTATTTATAAACTTTTACAATAAACCATGACAAAATTTCTGATATTATTACAAATCCCGTTATTATAGCAACACCAAAAGGCACCGCTTCCCTGCGATATCCTGAAGTAGCTCCATCTAAGTTAATTCCAACCATACCTATCCCATATAATCCTTTTCCGTGATATATATATACTAATATAACATAGATAACATCACTCACCAACCAATAACGTATTTTTTCAGAAACTAGTATCATTTCTGCTGCTACCGCTATTATCGTTGAAATTATCATCACAAAACCAGATACATCATCTAGGTTTTTAAATACGGTGAAATTTTTATACAAAAAAGGTATAAGTAAGAAGTGAAACATATATAAACCAATAGTTATAACTAACGTTACAGGAAAAATACGTTTGCTATCGTTTCTTATTTTCTTCAAAACAACACTCCTCTTTAGCGTGTATTTATACTGTACTAACAAAATTATTATATGCTATTAAGTAATATGTTATCTGTAAATGCGGGTCTGCTAACCCTCCGATTTTTAACTGCTTAAATCCAGGAATCTCTCCGCTTGAAATTATAAATGACTCTTTTGCATCTGCATATTTTCCCTTGACATCACGACCAAGGACATTGGAATGATCGTTTATTTCAGTTTTTTTCTTAGTTGTCATGTTTGCAAGTATTTGCATAAGATAAGCCGGACAATAATTAAATTCAACATGAGGTGGTATAACATTAGTGATAATATGATTAAGGATAGAATTAATATTTCCAAATAGGTCCCGCAATAAAGTACATCCAAAACCATGCGGTAAACAGACTAAATAGTTCAGAAACAATCCAATAGATAATCTTGTGGACTTTTGAAGATAGAGGTGCGATGAAATAGGCTGCGAGTAGAAGAATTTCCAGTATCAAAAAAAGGGATAACTCCAGCCATACCGCTTTTCTACCAAGAACTGTATTTGTAATGCCGATTCCTGCGATTACGACAAAATATAGTATGTGTATAAGCAGAGCAACCAATAATTTCAGAATTAATTTTTTCATAAGCTATATCCCAAAACCGAATATAAATCATAAACAAATGAGTTTGGCTTTTCTTTTATTCTATTCTTTACAACAGATGGTATTGTATTTGTATCGATTTGGTCGTCTGGATAAATGAGATTCCAGGCTCTTGTAGCAACCAATATACAGTTGTTCCAAAGCAAATCATATGTGTTGTGTTCATTATGATATTGTATTAGTTTATCCCACTGATCCTGTGTAATCTTCTTAGTATAGGCGTAGTTTTTATCATATTCCTGCTTAAAATCACTTGGTTTTGAAGAATCATAGTTTTCTATATAATTATTTGCTTCAACAGCAAATTCACGATTGAAAAAAATTCCTGATTCATCTCCATCAATTCCTGTAGAACCGCTTTCCGATAATTGTAATGAACCGAAAACGCCTCTACCTGCATTCCCAATAGCTACATATTCTGAATGATTTATCTTATACTCGCACGGCTTCACTTTGTCCCATGTCATATATTCATACCCACAAGCCAAGTCCGTAAAATCTAAAGTGTCATTTACATATCTAACTTCTATAATGTTCAACTTAATCCTCCTCTGCGGTAACAAAATCTGCTGAACGGATAAAAAGAAATGAAAGAATAATAAGTACAGCTATCAGCACAGCAAAGAATATATAGGAACAGGACAGTTCATAAATCTGTCTGCGAAAATATTTTGTGAAATGTAGCTTTACTATTGCATTACTGCAAGGAAATATCCACTTTAGATTTGTATCAATATATACTGAAGCTCCGCCCGCTAAAAGTAAAAACACATTTATTCCAACACCAATCAGCTTTTTGCCGAGCTCTGAAAAAACAAGCATAAGAAGTCCGCAGAATATCAAAAACAGAAACATAAGAGCCGCAGAATTGATCGCCGATCTAATCGGTTCATATTGATAATACAGATTTTCAGGAATAAGCAGCGCTCCGAAGCTCTGTGAATTGTCCGGAAACATTCTTGTATAATCGGTTATTGTTTTTGACCACTGTTGCGAGCATTCCGTATTACCGAAAGAGCATATAACAGTACTTACAAATATAGAAAAAATAAAAGTCACACAGGCATAAATAAGAAAAATTATTTGTCCGCAAAGCCAGCTGTTTTTACCTGAACGCTGTACGCAAAACAGCAGATTACCATCATTTTTCGGAAAATCTGCTATCAAGGTCATAAATACTACCGGCATTAACATCATTAGCACATCGGAATTTGCTATAGCTATAAAAGGTTCAAATGTATTAAGCGGTATATCTGTCTCCGACGACATTTTAAGCAAAGGAATAGCTGCAAATTGATTTATAAATATCAGAGAGCATAAAAAGATCATCAATCTTGGACTTAATATCCATTTAACGTACTCAATTTTTGCAATGCTGAATGCATTTTTTATACTATTCACAGCAATCATTCCTTTTGCGTACAGTTAATATTCCGAAAATAACAGATAAAGCGATAAGTAAGCCTACTATAAATATTTCATATTTCACAAGTCGATTTTCATAGGCCTTAAAAATACCGTTTACTAAAAAAAGCTGAACATATTTTTTTATATCAGATTCCGTACCGCTGATTATTCTATTAATAAGCACATTGTAAAAATGCAGCAGCATAAAAGGTATACATATTATCATATATTTGTTACTGCTATAAAGAGACATCAAATATGCAGGTAAAAAGCACACTATTCCGATAAGAAACGCACCCGCCAATCGACTGAAAATGAAACCTGATACACTCATTCCACGTAAAGCGATCCGCACCATATTTCCGCCTACTAATACCGCGGACGGAAAAAGCAATGCCGACAACAGCATAAATAATCCATAACCAACGCTTAAAATAACTCCTGAGGATAATGCCCCCGCCAGAAATCTAGAAAGTATGAATGCATTTTTTCCGCAGCGTACTATTTCAAATCTTTTGTAGGAAGTTTTCTCTTTTGAAATACTTTTGACAAACGGAAGTACGCATATAATTGGCGTAAACATTATAAGCCAGCCACTCATAGCAGATCGGATAACATTTTCACAGACAATGGTGTTGCTTTCAGAAAAATCTGAAATATTTCTTGTCAAAAGCATTGTAATTACTGAATATTCTTTCCCGCTGTCAGTATCGTTGAAAACGTCAGTAATACAGCAAAGAGCCAAAACTAAAAGAGAACACACTACGATTAAAGGATCAGTAAAAATTTTAGTACATTGTATTTTAAAGCTCCTCAGCAGCGACATTTTATTCACCATAATCCTTTTTTATATATCCACATTATTAAATAATGTTGCAGCTTCGCCTGTTATTGCATTTATAAAAACCAATCGTTCATAGTCACGAGTCGTATCAAGCCATATAAACCAACCAGGCTCGGCGTAATACCCTGTATTTTCTTGAAAATAAAACTGTCCATCCGTTTCCTTATTCCAAGACGAACCATTTTCTTTTCTGATTTCGGGAATATACCCAAAACCTATCTCTTTTACATTATACTTATGATTAGCTGCCAAAATGTTTTCACACTGATCTAAAGCCGATTGCAGGCTTACATACTTTCTTGGACTGTCTGTAATTTCATCTATAACGCAAAAACCATGATTGCCTAAAAATTCATTTATTTTATCAGGTTCTGTAACAAACACCTTTATTCCAAAATAGGGATATTTATCAAAATCACCGTCGCTGTAAAAAAATCTGTTAAGTTCCATTCCGTCGACAGTTCTTTGTATATGGTAAAAATATGCATATTCTTGTTTATATTTTAATACATCTACATAGCCGATACGCATTTCTCCGCAACCGTTTTCCGACAGCCGTTCAAGAAAGTCGTTTACATAATCTACACCATCGCTTATGCTGTATTCTTTACCTGAAAGAATATATTTCTTGTCTTCATACGGCCAATCAACAAAAATCGTTTCAACTGTTTCACTGTCATATGCAGAAACACCTGTTGTAAATCCGATACCTCCGTTTGAAGAAATATTAAGATAGCTATAGCCGTCATCGTAAGAATATCCGGCAGGCAATGAATTATCGAATCCCAGAAAATAATCATCGTCATAGGATTCGTCAGAAATAAAGTATGGTCTTAATATATTATATTTATTATCAAAGTCAGAAATCTGCCTTAGTTTAACACAGTCAGCCTTTTCAGGAAAATTATCAGCAAGAGCGTTCAGCGCGTTTGGATCGATAGACATATTTTCATAATCAGTTTTAACGTCAGTAATATGTTCTTGAACATCATCAAGCGTCAAATAATTAAGCTCAATTGCGGGAGTATATCCTTCACCGGTCGAAACTTTATTTTCTGAACTACATGATACCAATATAAAAGCTGATAATATTAACGGTATAACTCTTTTAGAATACTTCACTGCTGTTCCCCCAAATATATCGTTTATGCTGCTGAAAAAAGTAATTTTGAATTTCTTTTCTGCAGCAGCATAAAACCTCAAAGTATTATATATTTATTTAGGTGTTCTGGTATACCCGGACGCCTTGATGTCATCTTCATCATAGTTATTCAAAGTTATCTTGTTTTTAACTTCGGCAGTTGGCTTATATGAAGATGTCATAGTTATGAAATATTCATAACTATCATTGTTATCAATAGTAATTTTGTTGCTTCCATTAGGAGAAGTAGAGGTTATATCAGAGTACAGTACCCCGTCTTCACCAGTCCAACTAGTAACTATAACATTCTTTGTTGTACCATTGTTTATCTTAACCTTGTTACCAGCCTTCAACGTTTTAGTAACTGATTTACTGCTCTGCGCTGATGTAGCGCTAATAGACCATGTAGCGGAGTCATATGTATCCGCTGAACTATATGCATTCGCACCTATAGCCGAATTTAAGACCACGAATGAAGCGAAATCAACCGCTATTACCATTTTAGTATCTGTTTGATAAACTCAATTAAAACTCCGCCGCAAACAGTTGCAAAAGTACCGGTAGTAAAGGTGGCTATGTTATCTGTTACAAAGCTTTTCAACCCTTTTTTATTTTCTTTATTATATAGTTCCTTGGCTTTTAAAGCGCAATTTTTTTCAGTAAGACTATCAGACCCTTCAATCACGCTATTTAAGCACTGGATAAAATCAGAGTTTATTTGACTGTTTCCATTATTAATAACAGCATTAGAAAAAAATTCGCCCCCGCTGATAATGTTGTCCTTAAATTCAATATTCATAAAGTTTCTCTCCATAATTATTTAATAGTTGATTGATTGAAGAAGCTGCCGCCGGATATAGTACATGAATCAAACTTAATAGTGGTAGTTTCAGTTTTTTTGCCGTCCATCTTCTGTAATAATAATTTAACTACCTGGTTTAAAAATTCTCTGTTCTGGCAATGGAAATATAATGACATTCCTGAATTCAAATTGATTTGCAAATTATCACCGCGGTTTATATTGTACCAGATAACAGCGGCGATCCATATCAAAGATGTTATAATCATCAATCCGGCTAAAAAGGTGCTTAAATCCGATATTGCTGTTCCTAAAGCTCCGATAATACACGCATATATCCACGACTTGTTAGAAGGCACAGGGGAAATTGTAATAAGGGAGATATTGTCTATACAGATAAATGAATCATTGTAAGTAATTACGTTATTGCTTATCTGAATTGACGGAACGGTAAGTTCCTTCACAGAGTTTAAAGATGCCATTAAATATCACTCCTAATTATTGTATAATAAAATTATTATACAATAATTAATAAAAAAAATCAACATAGCATGGCATAAATCTTCAGTATTGCGGTAAAATCTGCTTAATTACACAAAATGGCTTGCGATTTTTATGCAAATTGTTAGAAGAAAAACATGGGATATACTAGCGAATCGTCAATCTCCGACACAATCATTATTATATATCCGGTTGCTCTCCTGTATTAATTATATTATTATGTATTAAGTTATTTTCTATTATTGTCAAAATGTTTATTGTATCATATTTTCATCACTGAATCATTAACATTAGTCAGCGTATGACAGTCGGTTTTTATTTTTCTTTTCACCTTATTTGTTATTGATTTTATCCATGAATTTATTTATTAAATCATTAAATTCTTCTTTTTCTTCTTTACATAACCATTTATAATTATTAGAATGAATTATTGCTTTTGATAGGATAAGTTGAATATCATTGTAATGGTCGTGTAAGTTTATTTCATCAATTGTATAAAGCTTTTTTAAAAGTTCTCCTTCATACAATTCACCCACAAGAGGATCTCTTTTTAAAAATTCTATTGCTTTTAATATTGCTAATTCAATAGACTCTTTTTGACGTATCATTTTTAATACATCTGCTATATTAATTTCTGAAATATTTTTGTCTATTAATCTATTATACCATTTCTGTAATGGATATAATTTTCCATCATCCTCGATATAATTACATTTATATATTTCTCTTATGGTCATTTTATTCATCAATTAATACCTCCGTAAGGATTACACTAATTGTCTTTTGCAAAATTTAAACCCTGCCGTTTTCTTTTAAATTCTCTTACCTTGTCACACCACTCGTCTATCAATTGACGCAGTTCCTTTGTGTCTACCTCGCACCAGTTTCCCATTCCGTCCTCGGCAAGCATATCATAGATCATTGTTTTTTGTAAAGTTATTTCCACTCCGCATACATTACCGGCTATTTCTCGCTTGCGCTCCTTTCCTTCTATTACCATGTCGAAATTTTCTTTTATCCATTCTTCAAATTGTGTAACTTCAGAAGATAAAAAGGTACTTAATAATTCATATTTTTTTTCTGAAAATATTATACTTATACCTTCTATTCCATTTTTCATTTTATATTCTTTATATATATAATTCATCATTCTACTCCTTCCGGAAAGGCTGAGATTATCTTTCCATTATTATTTAGATACATTTCCATTTTCATTTAACCTTTTAATATCTAAAAATAATTTATAATTATTTATTGCGTCCAATCCACTAATCTCAGATGAATCTGCACTGAAAATTTCTAATTCGGTAATATATTTATCTTTTATATGCAGAAACATTTGAACAGGTGGCTTTGAATCTCTGAATACTCTTAATTCAATTGGGGTTCCATTTTCTATATTTATTTTTTGAATATTACTAGGAATTGAAAATTTAATAAATATAAGATATTTATCATAATGTCTCTTAATCACTGCATTGTTAATTTGTAACTCTAATATATTATCTACTTCTTTGTCACCAGTTTGCATAAAACTAAGCCAATGTTTCTCTTGGTTTGTTAACAATTTGTTATTTATCATATAATCCTCCCTTATATTATTTTATATAATAAGTACCGATATTAATTATTTTATCTGAAACACCAAATGCGGAAAATTCAATTGTTACATCCTTAAAATTAAATTGTCTTTTACAAAACTGTCCACAATTTAATGGATTTTTAGATAGTTCTTGCGTGATAGCATTATTAACTTCATCTACTGATAACCCAGTTCCTTCAAGATGTCTGCCACCGTGACCAAAAGTGTATTTAATTTCATCAATTTTTATTATAGATGTAATCCCTCCACCACCTTTAGGAGGTTTATAATCATTTATTTCTTTTATTGTACTCTGTATATCCTTAACCCCATCCGGCATCTCAGCTATATTTATATCGTCTACATCCGTTTTACCAACATAACTTAAATCACTCTTCTGTCTTAATCCCGACCAATTAAAGTAATTATCAGCCTTATTAAGCCCATGATCCATCAGCACTCCGGAAGCTATTCCTGTTATCATCCTCTGCGACGGATTCAGGTTAAGCTCCGATGTCATGTAGTCTGTCGCAAATCATATATGTATCTAATTACATCTGTGTAAATACTTCAACCAGAGTTTTTCTCATGAGTTTTTTTCTTTTTCGCTTTAAATTCTCTGACTTTTTCACACCACTCGTCTATCAATTGGCGCAATTCCTTTGTGTCTACCTCGCACCAGTTTCCCATTCCGTCCTCGGCTAAATTATTGAATATCTTGGTCGTACTTGCTGTTATCTCCACTCCGCAAACATTGCCATTATTTTCACGATATTCTGCTTGTCCACTTAATACAGCGTCAAAGTCTTCCTTTATCCATTCTTCAAAAGGTGTTACATCATCCTCTAAAAATGTAGATAGTATTTCATACTTTTCATTTTCAAAGTCAATTGTCAAAAATTCCTCACCATTATATAATTTTACTATCCTCAATTTATATTCTAACATATTTATCCTTGTCCTTAATTTTTGTTTTTATAAAGATTCTTCCGCTGAATGCAGAAAGTGTCAATGCCACAGAGTGTTTATCATCAAAATCAGAGCTTTTATAAGCAGCTGAGCGTTTTGGAGTTTCTGTTGTGCCGCCGTAGATATTCCAGTCGCTGTTCAGCAGTTCTTTAAGTGAAAACGGTTCGTCAAAACACAGTACAGCCTTCTGGGGCTTATCAGAGAAATTGAAGCAGCATACTGCCGATTCTTTCCCGTTAATACGCTCATAGGCGTAAAGGCATTGTTCCGCTTTATCAACTATAAGCCACTTAAACGATGCCATATCATAATCGCCGTCATAAAGCGAGGAATAAGATTTATAGATTTCTCCCAGCTTTATTATGTATTTGTGAAAGCTGTCGTGAGCAGGATATTTTAGCAGATCCCAATCCTGTTCCCTTGTTTCGTCCCATTCGCGGAACTGGGCAATTTCTCCCCCCATAAAATTCAGCTTTTTGCCGGGGTGTGTAAAGACATACATATAAAAAGCGCGCGCCTGCTTGAATTTATCCTCGTAATCTCCCCACATTTTTTGTATTACCGTAGCCTTTCCGTGTACGTTTTCGTCATGAGAAAACGGTAAAAGATACAGTTCGTTATAAAAATACGCCATAGAAAAGGTCAGCTTGTGATAATGAGCAGGGCGTTCGTCGGGCGGAGTACGGAAAAAATCAAATGTATCGTTCATAAAACCGAGATCCCATTTATAATCAAAGCCAAGACCTCCGTATTCAGCCGGTGCGGTTATCTTGGGAAAAGCGGTAGAGTCCTCGGCAATAAGCATTGCCGTAGGGTGACGGTGCTTTAAACCGCTGTTCATGAATTTGAGGAAATCCACAGTATTTCCGTTTACGCCTCTTGCCGGCTCTCCCTGCCAGTAGATGGCTCTGCTTATTGCGTCCATACGAAGCCCGTCAAAGTGGTATTTTTCAAGCCAGTAATCAGCTGCGGACTGAATAAAGCAGCAGACCTCACGTCTAGAGTGTATAAAATTACAGGTCCCCCATTCACTTATTGAAACATCGCTGCTTGGGTATTCGTAAAGATATGAGCCGTCGTATTTCGCCAGGGCATAGCCGTCGAGAGCAAAGTGGACCGGAACAAAATCCATTATGACGCCGATCCCTGCATTGTGGCATTTATCAACCAGCTCCATAAGCTGAGCCGCAGTTCCGTAGCGTGAAGTAGGTGCGAAAAATCCTGTATTTTGATAACCCCATGAGCAGTCGGCAGGGTGTTCGCTTAGAGGCAGAAATTCAAGATGTGTAAAATGATTTTCAACAGCGTACTCTATAAGCATATCTGCGATCTTATCATAGGTATACCAGCCGTTCTCATCATCGGGATTCGTTTTCCAAGAGCCTAAATGCACCTCATAAATACTCATTGGTTTGTTGTAATTTTTATCACGTTCAGCAAGCCATTTTTCATCTGTAAAATGATATGTGTCCAGATCTCTGGTTATTGAGGCGAATGCAGGACGAAGTTCCATTCCGAAACCGTAAGGATCACAATGCTCCCTGCGTTCTCCGTCTGACGAATAGATAACGTATTTGTACATTTGATCAAAATCGGCGGATTCTGAGCAAAGCTCGAAAACTCCTCCGTTATTTTTCATAGGCTCTTCTTTCCAGCCGTTGAATTCGCCAATTACAGAAACTCCTGCTGCTGCCGGTGCAAAAGTCCTGAATATCATTTTTCCGTTTTCCTTATGCGCTCCGAAATAATCGTAGGCGTTAAAAACCTTTCCCATATAAAATTCGTGCATATTCATTATACATCATCTCCCGTTATACTGCGGTTTTCGGATATTTCCGTTAGCCTTTTTATTATTCTTACCAATTCTGCGGAATCACTTTCTCCAAGACGTTCAAGCAGAAACTTCAGCTCGTTTATAAGACAGCTTCTTTTCTGCTCAACGTAAAACCTGCCTTCGTCTGTAATGCTGACGATTACCTTACGCCTGTCGCTTTCGGATATGCGGCGGCTTATGAATCCCTTTTTTTCTGCTGATTTAAGAGCAGCTGCCGTTCTTGCGCTGGTCACAGACAATGCTCTGCAAAGCTCAGATGGAGTTATATTGTCGCTTTCGCTTGTGTCCAGAAAATTAAGCATTTTAAGTTCGCCCTGAAAAAATTCGCTGAAATTAAATAGGGGGCTTCTGTAATAAGAATTCTTCAATGCTTCAAAAAGCTGCTGAACAAGTCCGCTGTAATCCATTATGATCACCTTATCTAAATTAATATCTAATACTGTTAGATATTATAACACATATATTAATTAGAATCAATCGCCTTTTTGATTAAAATGTACGGCAGTTATTTGTATAAAACGATAAATAATTTCTGCCTTCAGTCTTCCCGATACCCTTGATTTTTCTCAAATATATGTTATAATCAATAGTATTATTAAAACTGAGGAGTGTTAAAATGACTGATAACAGAAAAAGCTCATTAAAATGCAAGGCATTGATCTCTGCGGCAGGACTTGCGGCTCTTACTGTATGCGTTATAGTAACGTATGTATTTGATATTGAAACTACGTCTGCGAAAATTATAGGCTCTTATGCTTCTTGGGCGGTAATAAGCGCCGCAGCGTTCAGATTTTCGTCAGGCTTTTATTCTCTTGCAATGATTTTTCACTTTTTCGCAGCGTCGCTCGGCTCGGTAATAAATCTTTATAAAACCGTTGGCTTTTATGATAAGCTGGTGCATATGCTGAGCGGTATTCTGCTGGCTCAGGCGGGAATAGTCATTATAAGCTATATTTTCCGTAAACGCAAAGCGACTCAGGATAATTTGCTGAAGCTTCTGTTTGCGTTCTTCTTTTCCTGCGCCTGTGCGGGATTCTGGGAAATATACGAATTTACCGCCGATACCGCTCTGGGACTTAATATGCAGGGAGGTAACAGCAATACTATGGGTGATATTATATCTGGAGTTCTGGGGGCGTTGGTTTACAGCGTGTTTTATATCTGCACAAATCGTAGCAGGAAACGGCGTTAAATTTTCAGCGCCGAAATATCAGCAGCTTAGCGCCTTTTCAAAACGTTATTAATAAAGTTCATATAGTACGGCGAACGAAAACGGAATATCTATTCTTTTGTATTTAATGATTTCAGCTATGTTTATTGCCACATAGCTTATATATCTTGCTGCATAAAGTATAAAATCTTCACCTATTTTCATATATTTTTCTTGAAATTAAAAGAAAGCTATGCTATAATTTTCTTAGTGAAAACGTTTTCGTTTTCGGCTGAATTTATTTACCGCACAATAAATGGAGGTATAGGAATGTCAGACACAGTTAATATTTCTTCCGAGCTATTAGAAAAAATGGATGCATATTGGCGCGCTGCAAACTATCTTTCGGCAGGTCAGCTTTATCTGCTGGACAATCCGCTGCTGCGTGAGCCGCTCACAATGGATCATGTCAAGAAAAAAATCGTAGGCCACTGGGGTACGGTTCCCGGGCAGAATTTTATTTATACTCATCTCAACCGTGTTATAAGAAAATATGACCTTGATATGATATATATATCAGGTCCCGGCCATGGAGGAAACTTCATGGTTGCGAATACATATCTCGAGGGTTCCTATTCCGAGGTTTATCCTAATATTTCCCGTGATACCGAGGGCATGAAGAAGCTGTTTAAGCAGTTCTCGTTTCCGGGCGGAATTTCCTCACACGTTGCTCCCGAAACCCCCGGCTCAATAAACGAGGGCGGCGAGCTTGGCTATTCGCTTGCTCATTCATTCGGAGCTGTTTTTGATAATCCGGATCTTATCACTACCTGCGTTGTAGGTGACGGCGAGGCTGAAACAGGTCCTCTTGCTACGGCATGGCATTCAAATAAGTTCCTTAATCCTAAGACTGACGGAGCAGTACTGCCTATTCTGCACCTTAACGGATACAAGATCTCAAACCCGACTATCTTCTCAAGAATTTCTCATGACGAAATTCAGAAGTTTTTCGAGGGCTGCGGCTGGAAGCCTTACTTTGTAGAAGGCGACGACCCGATGACAATGCACAAGCTTATGGCTGAAACTCTTGATACCGTTATCGAGGAGATCAAGGCAATTCAGAAGGCTGCCCGTGAGGACGGCGTAACAGAGCGTCCTATGTGGCCTATGATCGTTTTCCGTTCGCCTAAGGGCTGGACAGGTCCTCAGACGGTTGACGGAAATCAGATCGAGGGTACATTCCGTGCTCATCAGGTTCCTATGACTATGGAAAAGCCTGAGCATTTGGAACAGCTCAGGGATTGGCTGCTCAGCTACAGGCCAGAAGAGCTGTTTGACGAAAACGGCAGGCTTATTCCGGAGCTTGAAGAGCTATGTCCTAAGGGCGAAAGAAGAATGGGCGCTAATCCTCACGCTAACGGCGGAATTCTGCTGCGTGACCTCAGACTTCCGGATTTCAGGAATTACGCCGTTGATATTCCTGCTCCCGGTTCTGTTGAAGCTCAGGATATGATAGAACTGGGCAAGTTTGTAAGGGATATTTTCAGGCTTAATGAAGAAACAAGGAACTTCCGTATTTTCGGGCCTGACGAAACCATGTCCAATCGTCTGGGAGCAGTATTCGAGGCTACAAACCGTGATTGGAATGCAGATAAGCTTGATAACGACGAGTATCTTGCTTCAGACGGAAGAGTTATGGACTCAATGCTTTCCGAGCATATGTGCGAAGGCTGGCTTGAGGGTTACCTGCTGACAGGACGTCACGGCTTCTTTGCAAGCTATGAAGCGTTTATCAGAATAGTAGACTCTATGTTCTCACAGCATGCAAAATGGCTCAAGGTAACATCAGAGCTGCCTTGGAGACACAAGATCGCGTCGCTAAACTACATTCTTTCATCTAACGTATGGCAGCAGGACCACAACGGCTTTACACATCAGGACCCCGGCTTCCTAGACCACGTTGCCAACAAGAAGGCAGATGTTGTAAGAATGTATCTGCCGCCTGATACTAACTGTCTGCTGAGCTGTTTCGACCATTGCATACGTTCCAAAAACTATGTAAACGTAATGGTGACCTCAAAGCACCCAAGACAGCAGTGGCTGACTATGGAGCAGGCTGTAAAGCATTGCACACAGGGTATCGGTATATGGGAGTGGGCTTCAAATGATCAGGGACAGGAGCCTGACGTTGTTCTTGCCTGCTGCGGAGATACTCCTACTCTTGAAGCGCTTGCCGCAGTCACTATTTTGAGAAAGAACCTGCCCGAAGTAAAGATCAGGTTTATCAACGTAGTTGACCTGTTCAAGCTTCAGCCTCAGTCGAAGCACCCCCATGGACTTTCAGATGCCGACTTCGATGCTCTGTTCACTAAGGACAAGCCTATAGTATTTGCATTCCACGGCTATCCTACGCTTATACATGAGCTGCTTTACCACAGACACAACAGAAATCTGTATGTCTGCGGCTATAATGAAGAGGGAACTATAACAACTCCTTTCGATATGAGAGTTCAGAACGAGATAGATCGTTTCCATCTTGTTCTTGAAATAATCAAAAGACTTCCTCAGCTTGGCAATACAGGAGCTTATCTGTATCAGCAGATGATGGATAAGCTAGTAGAGCATAAGCAGTATATTGCGGAATACGGACTTGATCTTCCGGAGATAAGAAACTGGAAATGGGAATAAGCTGAATTTAAATAAAAACGCTTCTGACGCCGCTGGGCAGCAGAAGCGTTTTGCTGTTAAAAGCAGATAATACAGATACAGAAAAACGGCTGTCCGCTTATTTTACGGAGAGCCGTTTATTTATTATAAATTTTAGATCCTATTTCTTTTTAGTCTGAATGCTTTTGCGTTTTCTGCGTGCCTTTTCTTCCTCTTTAAGCTCTCTGCGTTCCTCTGCTTTTTTTCTCAGCCAGACTATAAGAATAACAAGCGCGAGAATAAGAACGAACATTACGATACCCAGCGCCGGAATAAGAACCTGCTTGTATTTATCAAACGCTCCCAAATTGTTTTCCGGCTTATCTGCCGTAGTTTTTCTAACTGATGATGTGACCGCCTGAGTATGAGTTTCAGTTTCGTTCTGCGAAGCAGCTTCAGGTTCGCCTGCTCGCTGGATAGTTATTGTGTATGTATGCTCGTTTCCGTCATTATCGGTAACTGTTATCGTTCTTATATTATCTCCCACCTGAAGATATTTGCTTCCTGTATACCATATATAATCAAGCGGACTTGCGGTAACGCCCTCTATCTCGCAGTAATCCACTGAGTTGTCGACCTTAACTACATAATCGTAAATATCGTATGAAAAAGAGGGAATAAGCTTACCCTCCGATACCGTCAGAGAAGTGAGTATACCCTGAGCCGGTATGCCGTTTTCATCTGTAGCGGTTGTAGCAGAGGTTGCTGGTGACTGAGAGGAATCAATGGCGCTGTCTGATGGGGGAACTGTAGTTACCGTACCGTTACTGTTACCTACTGTAATGCTAGCATATGCGGTAGGATAATCAAAATGCGAAAAGTCCTGCGAACTTACAGCACAGTTTGAAAGCGACATTTCGGATGTGCCTTTTTTTAATGCAGTAAATCTCAGCGTAACCGAAAGCTCTTTACTTTTGCTTGAGGGAAATTCCTTAACAGTAAGTATACCTCCTCCTCCGCTTGCTCCGTCGCCTGAAACAAAACGTACTGCTGAATCGTCGTAAACGAAGTTGGTTTCTACAGTATCTATATTTTTATCAGAAGTGAATTTAACCGTTACCTCAAATTCTTCTCCTGCGGGAACGGCTCCGTCGGGTATATAAAATTCCGCCGAGCTTTTCGCAAAGGCGGTTATGCTGAACAGCGAGCACAAAACCGCCGCGGAAGCTATGAATACCAGAACACGGCATAAACGCTTTAATTTCAATATAATCACCTGTCCTTTAACATCTTTTGCAGCTGACAACTCTTATTATAGTACAAATTGCATAATTCGTCAACTGTTAAAAGAATAAAAAACATGGTTCTGCATAATCAGGCAATTACAGGAAACATGTTCAGCAGCTTAGGTCAGTTCAGTACACGCTTCATAAACTCCTCCGTACTTATATAGCTGGGGCGGTTATATCGGTACATATCGTAAAGACAGTCGCTGTCGCCTCGGCATATATAATTCATTTTTTCTTCTACTCCCAGACTGGCTTTAAATCCGCAGCTTTTTACAAGGTGTCTTGAAGCGTCGCAGTTCAATCCGTAGGGATAGGTGTAAACCTCAGGAGAAAATCCGCAGTTATCCTCCAGAAGATGCTGGGTCTTGAATGCGTCGTTATAAAACGCCTGACGGTAATCTTCATAGCTTTCGCCTTTATTCATAGTTGAGCCCTGGCGTCCTTCAAGCGAATGCATATCATAGGTGTGATTGGCGATCTCTATATATCCGCTTTCATGAAGCTTTTTTATATCCTCCCAGTCCAGATACGAATAGGAGGGAGAAGGCTCAGCTTCCTCGCAGGCTATTTCAGAATATTTTCCTACAATAGAAATTGTCGCCTTGAAGCTGTATTTTTTCAGAAGCGGCAGAACATAGGTAAGGTTATTGTAATCTCCGTCGTCAAAAGATATAATGACCGGTTTTTCGGGAAGTTCCGTGCCGTTTTCAACATAATCTATGAGCTGACTGACAAAAACCGCTTCATAACCGTTATTTTTAAGATATACTATATCTTTTTCAAGCTCTATCGGCGACAGAACGTAATCTCCCCACATAGCCTCGTCTTTGAGAATACTGTGATACATTATTATCGGGACCTTGATTCCCTCCCGTTCCTGAGCAGTAACTTCTGACGGTATGAATACTACTGATACAATGCTGATAATAAGAGTAAGGATTATTACGGCACACCCGGTTTTTCTTAGTTTAATACTTACGAACAATTCATATCTCCCCGCTTTAAGTATATTTCAGGCTTTTTCTTCCTGTATTATAGTATGCCTGAGCGTTTTGTAAAAGTACAAAAAAATATAAGCCAGCCTATTGAATTTTTTGTGCAATTCTGATATAATGAAATTATACAGTAAAGCTTTGAACAGGGGGAATAAAGTTGAAAACAGTCCGTTCTAAATTAATGGTATCGTTGTTGGCGCTTTCTTTCGGAATAACGATAATACTGAGCGTTGTGGCAGTTTCATATATAAACAGATCTACCGAGGATACGTTGAAAAAGACAATATATCCTCTTGCTGTACAGGCGTCGGAAACCTTTAACAACGCTGTTGACGGCTATATTGAGAATTTCCGTAACGTAGCGGCAGCGCGGAGCTTTTATCAGGCGCAGAGCAATAAGGAGCGAATTGAACAGCTTACTGATAAGCTTTCAGATGATATTGAGAATTTTTCTTTTGCGGTTTACAGCACCTCTGGCGATATGCTTGAAACTACCGGCGGAGCCAGCGCCGACGTAATAGCTCCAGAAGATATTATACATACGGTAAACAGGAAGGATACGGTAGTAACGGATATAGTTACGGTCAAAAATAAAATGTATTTCGGAATTCTTTATCCTGTTATGTCAGACTCGGACGTTGAGTTTGTTGCGGCGGCGGCAGTAAACGCAGAGCTTATAAACAGTGTAGTAGAAGGAATTTCATTTTCTGATTCGGGATATGCCTATATTATAAATTCCTCAGGAGAAACTGTTCTTCATAAGGATATTCAGAAGGCTATAAGCAGATTTAATCCGGTAGACCTTGCACGGGCAGACGATACATATAAGGATATGGCCGCCTGTTTTTCAAACGCTGCAGATAAGCCTCAGGGGTCCGATGAGTTTGAATACGACGGTGTAGAATATATTGCCGGCTTTTCTAAAACAAATTATTTTGATGGTACTTTGGTAGTTGTTTGTCCGACCAAGAGCTTTATGAGTACAAGCTCGGACGCATTGAAAAATATATTGCTGCTTGGAGCGGCAATTCTTGCGGTTACAGTTATAATTTCAATAGTTTTCGCAAAAACTATCTCAAAGCCGATAATATCTACTACAAACCGTATACGTCAGCTTGCTCAGGGAAATCTTACCGATCCGGTAGACGTATGGTATTCAAAGGACGAGATCGGTATTCTTTCCAGCTCGCTTGAGGAAACAATAGTCTGTCTGAGACAGTATATAAATCTTATAACTGTGGCTCTTACTCAGATATCTGAAGGAAATCTGTGCCACCGTATGGAAGGTACTTTCAAAGGCGATTTCTTTAAAATAAAAAGTACGTTTAATGAGATATTTGAATCGCTCTCCGAAACCTTTGCTTCGATAAATACCTCGTCAGAGCAGGTCAATTCAGGCGCGGTAAGAGTTTCAAATTCGGCTCAGGCGCTTTCTCAGGGTTCAACGGAGCAGGCAAGTGCGATAGAGCAGCTTTCAGCTACGCTAAGCGACGTTTCAAAGCAGGTTCAGCAGAACTCGGAGAACGCTAAGAATGCATATAATATCGTTGCTGAAAATACTACGGCTATCAACAGCTGCAACGAGGATATGTCAAAGATGCTTGACGCTATGGAGCAGATATATTCAGCGTCATCAGAAATAGCAAATATTATAAAGGTAATAGACGAAATATCCTTCCAGACAAATATTCTTGCCCTAAATGCAGCTGTAGAGGCGGCAAGAGAGGGATCAAAAGGCTTCGGAGTTGTTGCTGACGAGGTAAGACGACTTGCTTCGCGTTCGGCTGAAGCGGCAAAGCAGACTGCGGCGCTGATCGAAAACTCGACCTCTGCGGTCAGCAAGGGTTCAAAGCTTGCAAAGCAGACTGCCGAATCGCTGCATAAAATAGTCGGCGGCTCTAATACTACAAAGGGGCTCGTAAAGAATATTACCGACGCTTCTGCGGCTCAGGCAGAAGCTATAGTTCAGATAAATACAGGAGTCGATCAGATCTCAGCGGTAGTTGCGGCTAATACGGCTACGGCGGTAGGCTCTGCTTCCGCAAGCGAAGAATTGTCGGAGCAGTCTTTGATACTTAAAAATATGATAGCAAAATTCAGGCTTGCTGATGAAAAAACATCTCATACCTCTGGCGCAAGATATGAATACGACGACAGTGAGTTTGAGGAAGCAGACAGCAGCAGTTTGAATGAAACCGAAAAGCCCGTAAATCAGTTTGTATATCCCGAAGAAGAGGACGATTTGAACAGTGACGATAAACTGAAAATAGTGCTTGACGATGAAGACGATAAATATTAACCGAAAGGAACCTGATAACTATGAAAAGAAGAGTCGGAATTTTGACAAGCGGGGGAGATTGTCCCGGACTTAACGCTACTATAAGGGGCGTTGCCAAAGCTTGCTATGAGCGGTTCGGGGACGGCGTAGAGATAATCGGTATTCAGGACGGCTTTTCCGGCCTTATAAATAACCAGTGCAGGGAAATGGCAAGATCAGATTTTTCAGGTATCCTTACTACCGGCGGAACGATCTTCGGAACAAAGCGCACGCCTTTTAAAATGATGAAGGTAGTCGGCGAGGACAATGTGGATAAGGTAAAGGCAATGAAGGAAAACTATAAAAAGCAGAAGCTTGACTGTCTGCTTACCTTAGGTGGCAACGGAACTCACAAAACCGCTAACCTGCTTTCTGAGGAGGGTCTGAACGTAATAGGTCTTCCCAAAACTATTGACAACGATATTTGGGGAACAAGCGTTACATTCGGCTTTCACACCGCTGTTGATATTGCTACTGACGTAATCGACAGGCTTCATACCACGGCTAATTCACACGGACGTACCTTGGTCGTTGAGATAATGGGCAATAAGGCGGGGTGGCTTACTCTTTATTCTGGTATTGCCGGCGGAGCGGATATGATAGTTATACCCGAGATACCGTATAATATTGACAAGCTCTGCGAAGCCTGTGAAAGAAGAAACCGTTCGGGAAAGGACTTTTCAATTCTTGCTGTAGCCGAGGGTGCATTTGATACAGATGAAGCTAAGCTGAAGAAAAAGGAGCGGGCAAGGCTTCGAGCTGAAGCAGGAATTACTACCGCTACTAATCGTATTGCAAGGCAGATCGAGGAAAAGACAGGCTGTGAAACAAGAGTCTGCGTACCAGGGCATATGCTGAGGGGAGGTAGTCCTTCCGCTTACGACAGGGTACTTGCGACTAAGTTCGGAGTTCACGCCGCCGAGCTTATAGCAGACGGGAAATTTGGATATGCTGTAGCTATGATAGATGATGTCGTATCGGAAAATCCGCTTTCAGAGGTTGCGGGAAAAACCAAATTTGTTCCTGAAGACGATCAGTTGGTTAAAACTGCAAAGGATATAGGAATTTCTTTCGGAGATTGATCTAGTAAAAAAATAAAGCCTTCGGTTCTTTAATGAACCGGAGGCTTAACCTTATTCTGATTCGGTTTTAGACTGTGAAGTAGAATTTTTCTTTACTGGCTCTGTAGGAAGACCTGGATCGTTTGTTCCCTCTGCCGTTTTTGCCAGATCCTCAGCTATACGGGAAAATATCTCAAAGTTTTTATTATAGCTCTCCTTCATTTCCTCCAGGGAGTCGCTCACAGTCTTTATAGGTATACGCAAGCATAAATGAACGTCATTCGGCAGATATTCGTATTTCAGCTCTTCCGACAAAAACTTAAAATTAAGAGAAAGTCCTTTTTCGTCAATATAAGGATTATCGGGAAAATCCTTTGACAGATCTGATTTCATTATCTCCTGAAAATCAGGATTAGTATTTGAATCGGTTATTACCATTATGCATTCTGAGGACTGAAGCTGAGCTAAGAATTTAGACTGATAGCCCTGCTGCATTGTATCGGCGCTTCCTGAAGTAAGAGGCAGCGCAAGAACGGATACATGGACTTTGCCGTCACCGTTCAGGTCGTCCGTATATTTTTCAAAGAAAGCCTCAAGCTCTTCGGTTCGCAGCTGCAAGCCATTGTCTGCGATCATCATAACGGTTATATCAGGTTTTTCCCTTGTAATAGTATCGTAGGTAATATATCCTGCTACAGCAAGAAGAAACGCAGTAAATATGATCCATATCTTATTGTGATACCAGAAGTTTGACAGCCTTTCGGCTCCGTGGAGTTCTCTCTTAGCTTCATGCTCCTCCTTTATGATCTCAGATCTTTCTATAACGCCGCTTTTAAGCTTCATAAGCTCTATGTGTTCCTGAGCTATGCGTCTGTCACGTTCTTCACGCTCCTGGCGTTCTTTTTTTTTCTGCTCTTCGGCAGCTGATCGGTATGCGTTTTCTTCCTCCAGACGTTTTGAACGCTCGTCTTCGGCAATTGCCTTTTCGTAGTCGTAATCGTCTCCGGAGATCATTCCTCCGCTTTTGCTGATTTTACTCATTATAAGATTATTATGCTCCCTGCGGGGAACATACCTCCTCTCAAAGCTTTTTAACTATAAATAATTATACACAGTTAATATTAACTGCGTATTAACATTCACGGGAATTTTTACACGGCATAGGAGCATAATAAAAACGGCGGTTCTGCGTTATCCGCCTAACCGCCGTAAAAGCTCTGATTTTTATTTGCCTACCAGCGCCAGAGTATCTCTTGCGATAAGCAGTTCTTCATTTGTAGGGATCACCCAGACCTGAGCTCTTGAATTTTCTGTAGATATTTTTGTAAGCTTTCCTCTTACCTTATTAGCTTCAGAGTCGATCTCAACTCCCAGAATATCCAGATTAGAGCATGAACGTTCACGGACGTCAGGAGCATTTTCTCCTATACCTCCGGTAAATATAACAGCGTCAAGACCGTTCATTGCCGCAGCATATGAACCGATGAATTTTTTGATCTGATAGCAGAAGACTTCTCCGACTATCTTGGCTCTTTCATTGCCCTGTTCAGCGGCAGCTGTAATGTCACGGTTGTCTGAACCGATACCCGAAAGACCGAGGAAGCCTGACTGCTTATTCATATATTCAGTCATCTGATCCGGAGTAAAGCCCTTTTTCTTTTCTACAAATTCGATTGCCGACGGGTCTACCGCTCCGCAACGGGTACCCATAACCAGACCGTCAAGAGGGGTAAAGCCCATAGATGTATCTACAGAAATACCTCCGTTTATAGCGGTGATCGACGAACCGTTTCCGAGATGACAGGAAACGATTTTCAGATCTTTTATATCCTTGCCCATAACTCTTGCAAGTTCAGAAGAAACATAGCGGTGCGAGGTTCCGTGGAAGCCGTATTTTCTGACGTGAAGCTCTTCGTAGCATTCGTAGGGAAGACCGTAAAGGAAAGCCTTTCTGGGCATTGTGGAATGAAAAGCGGTATCAAAAACTACGACCTGAGGAACACCCTCCGGAAGCACCTTTTTGCAGGCGCGGAGCGCAAGCGCGTGAGGATGGTTATGTACAGGGGCAAGCTCGGCAAGAGAATCTATCTTGTCGATAACCTCGTCGGTAGCGATACAGGTCTCCTTGAAAACCTCTGCTCCCTGAACTATTCTGTGGCCTACGGCTGAAATTTCCGCCATAGAATCTATTACTTTTGTTTCGCCTGAGGTCAGGATCTCTACAAGCTTTTCAAAAGCCTCAGTATGGGTAGGAAAGCTGCAGTTTGCTTCAAAGCTTCTTCCGTCGCCTGTTTTTGCACAAACATGACCGTCGATGCCTATTCTGTCACAGTTTCCCTTTGCTATAACCGATTCGTCGGTCATATCCAGCAGCTGATATTTAAGCGAAGACGAGCCTGCGTTTACAACTAAGATTTTCATTAAATAAAAATCCCCTCTCAAATAAAAATAAATAACCGGACTTGACTTTTATCCTGTTATCATATAGTATTATTATAACAGTAATACCGCTTGATTTCAAGTGGATTTCTCATAAATATGCATTTTGCACAATTTTAAATACGTTCTTTTATTCATTTTTAAACGTTTTCGGTTCAATACATTGTATACGAAAGGAACAGTAATGCTGACTGCAGGAATAATTGCGGAATATAATCCGTTTCATAACGGTCATAAGTATCTTATAGATCAGACAAGAAAAAACGGGGCAACGCATATCGTTGCAGTAATGAGCGGAGCCGCAGTTCAGAGAGGGGAATGTGCAGCGGCGGATAAATACTTCCGTGCAAAGACCGCTGTAAAAAACGGAGCAGATCTGGTAATAGAGCTGCCGTGTCCGTTTTCCTGTTCAAACGGAGAGGTATTTGCTTATTCGGCTGTGAAGCTTCTTGCTTCCCTTGGAGAGGGCGTTGTAAAAAGACTGTCCTTCGGCAGCGAGGTACAGGATACAGCTGTTTTGAAAAAAGCGGCTGAGGCGTCTAAACAGCTAAAAAACTCTTCTTTGGTCAAGGAACTGCTTGCCGCCGGAAAAAGCTATCCCCTTGCCGTATGCGAGGCGGCTCGTATTGAGTACGGCGAAAAGGTAGGGGAAGCTCTTTCTAATCCTAACAGTATTCTTGCCTCCGAGTATGCAAAAGCTGCGGAGTCGCTTGCTTCCGATATTGAGCTTTCGCCCGTGGCAAGAAAGGCTGTCGGTCATCATGACTCATTCACTTCGGGGAGCTTCGCTTCAGCTTCGGCTGTCAGAGAAATGCTGAAAGAAGGCAGGAAGGTCTCTGATTTTATACCTGAAGGCTGTGTTCCCGAAATCACATACTTTATGGATAATATGGACAGGGAGGTCTTATTTTGTCTTTCCTGCGCTGACAGAAGCAGTTTGCTTGAAATTCCCGACGTAAGTGCCGGTATTGCAGACAGGATAACGGCTGTAATGAAAAAAATGCCGTTAACGCTCGGAGAATTTTTCACTCTGTGCAAAAGCAGAAACATTACTATGGCAAGGCTCAGGCGTATTGTTCTGTATCTGGCGCTTGGAGTAAAAAGGTCAGATATAAGGGAGGTTCCGTATATCAGGATACTTGCGTTCAACGGCAGGGGGAGGGAGATACTTTCAGGCTGTAAAAATGCTTTGCTTCCCATAGATACGTCGCTTAAACGGCTGGAGGAAACTTCCGAATATGCAGCAAGAGTATCGGCTCTAGAACAAAAAGCAGTAAAATTCCAATACTTCTGCGGTGATCGTTTAAGCGGCTATATAAGTGATTATCAGAGGAAAATAAGTATGACAGAATAGAGTTAATTCAGCAGCAGATAAAATCAGAAAACGCATATCCGTCAGTATATACGGATATGCGTTGATTTGTTATCTTATAAGTGTTCTGTAATCACTGAAATAAAAATCAGCAATGAGCTTCATTTCCTCCCAATCTGCGGCGTAGTGTTTATCAAGGCAGGCTACGGCGGTGAAGTTTCCTGCCTTTGCCCCTCGAACTCCTTCAACTATGTCTTCAAATACGGCACATTCTTCCGGCTTTAAGGATATACCGCTGCTTGCCAGCTCATAAACGTCAGGAAATCCCTTGCCTCTTCTGACCTGCTCTGTAGTAGCAAAAAAGTCAAAGAGGTCATATATGCCGTTGTTTTTCAGTGCAGATGAATACAATGGCTCAGATGAGGCGGTAGCAAGTGCGATTTTAGTTCCGTTTGATTTTATGTAGCGCAGAAATGTGTCTGCGCCGGGCTTTATGAGTACATTATTTGCATATTCGTTCTCTGCCATTGAATACCATTCTTCGATTATGTCTTCGGCAGTTTCGCTTAGTCCGAACCTTTCAATGGTATACCGGGCCGCCTGGCTGAAATTCATGCAGGAGACCTTTTTAAAATAATCGTCTGGTATTCGGATACCCCGCCTTTTCATGAATTTTTGATCAATATCGCTCCATACATGAGAGGAGTCGACAAGCGTACCGTCGAGATCGAATATTATACCCTTGAACTTTGTGAGATCCATCTGTATTGTTCCTTTCAGATCAGCCGCCTGACTTAAAGCCCTGACCGTATATTTCATTTGTATTTGTTACAAGCATAAACGCCCTGCTGTCGGTTTTCAGAATAAATTTTTGAGCGGAGGGAAGAGCCTGTTTCCGCATAGCGCATAAGATAATCTCCCTGTCCTCATGTCTGTAGCCTGAAACGCCATTAAGAATAGTACAGCCTACGTCGATCTTATGCAGAAGTCCGTCGGCTATCTCCTGGCTTTTGCTGCTGATAACTATAATCAGTCTTGCTGAATCTGTACCGTATAATATAAAATCAAGTACCTTAGAAAAAACGGCAAGCGCCAGAAGCGAATACAGAGCGTTTTCAGAGCTTCTGAACACGATTCCTGCAAGGACAGAAATAAAACCGTCTATTATCAATATAATAGTTCCTAATTTCAGATGAGGATATTTAAGCCTTATGAGCTGTGTTACGATGTCCGTACCTCCGGTAGTTGAGCCGCATCGGAATACGGCTGCACAGCCTGTTCCCATTACAGCTCCGCCGAAAATTGCCGCAAGCATAGGATTAGTTGTTGCAGGCTCCAAAAATGCTGCGGCATCTGCTGCAAGACCTGATATAATGATCGCGGTTATTGTACTGAACAGGAATTTCCAGCCCCATTTGAGAATAGCAACGACAAGCAGGGGAAGATTAAGAAGCATTGTAAAGCTTCCTACTCCGATCGGAAAAAAGCTGTTGAGCATAATGGAGATACCGCCCACACCTCCGGGAGCAAGATCGTTAGGAGCAAGAAACAGTCCAAGAGAAGCGCCGTAGATCAATGCTCCTGTACAGATAATAAAAAAACGCCGCACGGCTGAACCGTTGAAAAGTGCGTCTAAATTCATAATAGCTTCAATCCTTTCGGCAGAATATATTAAAGCTATTATGCCCTTTAAAAGCTGTGATTATTAAATAAACTCCGTAAGAAGATACGAAGAAAGTCCTATAAGTTCTGGACAGGGACGTTTCTTATAATAGCTGTCTGTACGAATTGATGGAGCAGGACTGCTTGCGCCGGACGAAAGTCCCAGAAGCTCACGGCATACTATCGAATCAAAGCCGTTTTCTTCCTTAAATCTTGCGGCAAATTTCTGTATCAGCTCATATAATCTTTTTTTATCCTTATAATTTTTAGGATCGGTATAGCCGTATTTCATACTTAGCACCATAAATGCTCCTGAGCAGCTTCCGCATACTTCTCTCAGCCTTCCCATTCCGCCGCCGAATCCTGAAGAAATATGTACGGCGGTATTGAAATTAAGTCCGATCTCCTCATGCCATGCTCCGATCACTGCTTGTGAACAGTTATAGCCGCTTTTAAAAAGCTCCATTGCCTTGACCGCTTTTGGGGAACTGTTTAGATCTATCATAATATATCCGCATATGGATGTGCGGATCTTCACCGGCCTTTCATATTAATTTTAAATTATCAGCACTATTATATTTTATCATATAAATTAGAATTTGTCTATATGAATCAACTTGACTCTTACTGTAAATAATATATTTCAAAAATAATATGTTTATTGTGCAGGTTTAACAAATATAAGCATAAATAATCAGCAAAAAATGTCATAATTAAAGTGTTGACAAATGTACACTTATGTGGTATACTTTAATCGTAGCAAGAAAGCTATAACATAAACCGATATAGTCGGTCGGTTATATAATAAAGTAAATAAATTAAAATTTAAATTGAGGAGGACAATATTATGTCAAAGTTTGTATGTTCAGTATGCGGTTATATTTATGAAGGAGAGCAGCCGCCTGAGAAGTGCCCTCAGTGCGGAGTTCCGGGTTCAAAGTTTAATAAAATGGCAGATGAAGAGCTTGTATGGGCTGACGAGCATAAGGTAGGCGTTGCTCAGGGTCTTGACGAAGAGGTTGTTCAGGGACTTAGGGATAACTTTAACGGAGAATGCTCAGAGGTCGGAATGTATCTTGCAATGGCGAGAGTAGCTTTCCGCGAGGGCTACCCAGAGATCGGTCTGTTCTATGAAAAGGCGGCTTATGAAGAGGCTGAGCACGCTGCAAAATTCGCTGAGCTGCTCGGTGAGGTAGTAACTCCGTCAACAAAGAAAAACCTTGAGCTGAGATATATGGCTGAAAACGGCGCTGTAGTAGGAAAGCTTGAGATCGCCAAGAGAGCTAAAGAGCTGGGTTATGATGCTATTCACGATACAGTTCATGAAATGGCTAAGGACGAGGCTCGCCATGGCTGCGGCTTCAAGGGTCTTTACGACAGATATTTTAAGTAATTAGCGGTGAAAACTGCGCCTGTACGGATTTTTATCTTCCGTACAGGCGCTTTTTATCTCCTCATTTTCAGCCTGAACTGCTTAGGAGTTATCCCTTTTAGCTTTTTGAAGGTTTTGATCAGATGACTGCAATCTGAAAAACCTGTTTCCTGACTTATATAGTTCAGGTCGGAATTTGTAAACAGCAGCATATCTTCAGCCTTGCATATTCTTATGAATTCAATGTATTCTTTACAGCTTTGCCCGTATAGCTGCCTGAACAGCCGTGCAAAATATGAGTAGCTCATACCGCATTTATCTGCAAGTGTCTGAACCTTCAAAGGATCTGCAAAATGAGAGTCTATATATTCTGTTATCGTATGGATAGATTCGGCGTCGACCTGATTAACGGAAATATGGTTTGTATCAAATCCCTTTTGCCGCCATATCCTTATAAGCTCAACCAGCAGGGAGGAGAGCTGCGCTTGTACGATAAAATCGTAGCCGTAATTTTTATCTCTTATTTCGCGTATACAGCTTATAAAAAATTCCTTGACGGGAATATCGGTCAGCTCTTTAGAACGGAAAAATATATCGGCATTGCTGTCGTCCTTTGCGGCCGAAAGTATATAAGAAAGCTTGGGGGAATAGTTGTTTGATATATTAAGGCGGTTAACGTCAAATTTCAGTACGGCATATCTGCAGTAATTTCCGTTGTCCGGATAAATTGAATGAACTGTCTGAGGATGAAAAACCACCAGCGTACCGGTTTCGGCAGTATGGCTGATATTTTTGCTGCTGACGATAACAGAGCCTTCAAGTATATATATTATCTCTACAAAATAATGCCAGTGAGAGCGGACAGGAAAGTTTTCATTATCTGTGTCGAACATAAATGCTTCATACGGTGAATTGAGCTTATCGCTGTATTCAAACAGCTCCTGCATAGCTGTCATTCCTTTCTTGTGTATAGATTCGTACTATTTTTAACTGTAATGATTATAGCATAACTTTGCAAGTCTTGCTATACTTATATTGTAAATTTTTAAGATTTTTATCATGAGGAGTGCATTTATGAAAATTCTATTTATAGGCGGAACAGGAACTATTTCCGAAGCTATAACAAAGCTCCTGCTTTCAAAGGGGGAAGAGGTATGGCTGCTTAACCGCGGCTCGAGAAACGCCGATTTGGAGGGGGCTAAGCATATCTGCTGTGATATAGGCGATGAGGAAAAAGCAGCTGAGCTGCTGAACGGAATGTCTTTTGACTGCGTTGCCGATTTTATCGGATTCGTGCCTGAACAGGTTATGCGTGATTTCAGGCTTTTTTCAGGAAAAACAAAGCAGTATATTTTTATAAGCTCAGCTTCGGCATATCAGAAGCCGCTGGGAAGCTATATTATCAGCGAGGGAACTCCTCTTGCAAATCCATTCTGGGAGTATTCCCGCAATAAGATAGCCTGTGAGGATCTTCTGATGAAAATGTATCGTGAAAACGGCTTTCCTGTAACGATAGTACGACCCAGCCACACCTACTGCGACCGTTCTGTTCCTGTAGGAGTTCACGGGAACGGAGGAAGCTGGCAGGTAGTCAAAAGAATGCTTGAGGGCAAGCCTGTAATAGTACACGGCGACGGCTCTTCTCTTTGGACGATGACTCACTGCGACGATTTTGCCGCGGCTTTTGCAGGACTTATAGGAAATATTCACGCAATAGGAGAAGCGGTTCAGATAACCTCCGACGAAACGCTGACCTGGAATCAGATATATACGGCGCTTGCAGGCGCTCTCGGGGTTGAATACAAGCCTTATTATGTGCCGTCGGATTTTCTTGCAAAGTGCAGCTCGTATGATTTTGAGGGAGGACTTATAGGCGATAAAGCAAATTCGGTAGTATTTGATAATGCGAAGCTGAAGCGTCTTGTTCCCGGCTTTAACGCTCAGATACGCTTTGATCAGGGAGTAAAAAGAGCGGTTGAATATGTGCTGAGCCATAAGGAGTGTCAGCAGTCCGACGCCGAATTCGATCATTGGTGCGATAAGGTAATTGAGGCAATGGAAGATGCGGTAAAAAGCGTTTTAAGCTAATAGATATAACAGAAAGGGAAGGCGTCAATATGAATAATTTTGAATTTCATATACCTACTAAGGTAGTGTTCGGAAAAAATACTGACGAGCGTACAGGCGAGCTTGTCAGAGAACAGGGCTGTAAAAAGGTGCTGGTACATTACGGAGGAAAAAGTGCAGAAAAAAGCGGTCTTTTGGACCGTATTTTCAGATCGCTGAGGGAAGCAGGCATCGAATATGAAAGTCTGGGCGGAGTTGTGCCTAATCCTCGGCTTTCTTTAGTATATGAGGGGATAAAGCTTTGTCGAGAAAAGGGTATTGATTTTATTCTTGCGGTAGGCGGAGGAAGCGTTATAGATTCGGCAAAGGCTATTGCATACGGTGCGGTATGTGATTTTGACGTATGGGAGCTATACGATGGAAAGAGGACTGCCGATAAATGCCTTCCGATAGGCTGCGTCCTGACTATTGCCGCTGCAGGCAGTGAAACAAGCGATTCGAGCGTAATTACAAATGAAAACGGCTGGCTCAAAAGAGGATATTCATCTCAGTGTTCCCGTCCTGTTTTTGCGGTAATGAATCCTGAGCTAACCTACACTCTTCCGCCATATCAGACTTCAAGCGGAGCGGCGGATATTCTTATGCATACTATGGAGAGGTATTTCGGCGGCTGCGATTCTATGGAGCTTACCGACAGTATTGCCGAAGCGCTTATGAGAACAGTTATCAGGAATTCTCAAAAGCTTGTTGACGAGCCTGAAAATTATGACGCAAGAGCGGAGATAATGTGGGCGGGAAGTCTTTCTCATAATAATCTTACAGGTCTTGGAGGCGGCGGCGACTGGGCAACTCATCAGCTTGAACACGAGCTGGGCGGAATGTTCGACTGTGCTCATGGTGCAGGACTGTGCGCGGTATGGGGCAGTTGGGCGAGATATGTTTATACGGAGGATCCGGACAGGTTTGCCCGATTCGGCAGAAACGTTTTCGGTATCTGCGGAGCTGATATTAATGAAACCGCTCTAATGGCAATATCAGCCTGCGAGAACTTTTTCAGAAGCATAAATATGCCTGTGACTGTAAAAGAGCTGGGTTATGAGCTTAATGACAATATGATCAGTGAACTGGCAGAAAAGTGCAGTCATTTCGGAAAAAGAACTATCGGCGGATTTAAAATTCTTGATAAGCAGGATATGAAAAATATTTATAATTCGGCAAAGTAATTATATTGAGTTAAGGCGGAAAAGGAAATGGAGGTATAGCCATACGGACCGCTTTTACTATTCTTAAGCTGTAAATTCCGTATGGCTGTTGATATGGTTGAAGTAAAAGGAAAATGGGTGCTGGTAACAGGCGCAAGCAGAGGAATAGGAAGGCAGATCGCAGTTTTTATGGCTAATCACGGTGCGAATCTGATACTTCACAGCAGGAAGCTCGAGCATACGTTACCGATTTATAAGGAAGTAACTGCTATAGGTTCAGAGGCAATTCAGGTTGAGGCAGAGCTTTCTGATATTGATTCGGTAAAGGAAATGCTGAGAAAAATAGATGAAAGCGGTATTCAGGTGGATATAGTATTCAACGACGCCGCAGTTCAGATAGCTTACCGTACAGAGTATTTCAAAACGCCTGTCGAAGATTTTACACAGAGCTTTTTGATCAATACTATTGCTCCTGCAATGATATGCTATCACTTTCTGCCGAAGATGCTCGAACGTGGTTTCGGCAGAATAATAAATACTACGAGCGGAATAAAGAATGAGCCGGAGCAGGCAGGATATTCTGCCAGCAAGGCTGCGCTTGATAAGTTTACGACGGATCTTTCCTCGGTAATAGAGGGTACGGACGTAATGATGAATATTACCGATCCCGGCTGGTGCAGGACTGATCTGGGAGGGCCTAATGCTCCGAACTCCGTTGACAGCTGTATACCGGGGATAGTTGTAGGCGCGTTTGTTGACGATAAAAAGAGCGGCAGACTTTTTCCGGCGCAGAGCTTTACGGGACTTACGCTTATAGAAGCCGTATCCAAAGCGGAGAATATGTATTAAACTCATAAAATAAGCCTGACATTTAAGCAGAAATGTCAGGCTTTGCTTTTTTATTCCTCCGAACAGCTGAAGCATGAGAATACTTCGTCTGCATATTCCTTATCCTTTTTCTTCCCTCGGGTCAGCAGGCTTACTATCGGAACAAGTACAAGTCCGAACAGCATTGAGAACGCTCCTGCATTGATGGGCGAAGCTAGATTCAGACCGAAAAAGTCACCTGTTCTGCCGCCGAAAGTATAATAGAACATATGGATTACAGTAATTCCTACACCGCTTATAAAGCAGGCAATAACGGCGGCCTTTGTAACGCCTTTCCAGAAAAGACCGTACATATATGGTGCAAGGAAAGCTCCCGCAAGCGCACCCCAGGAGATCGACATCAGCGTTGAGATAACGGTCTGCGGGTTTTCAAGGGTTATTATTGCCAGAATTACCGATACTGCAAGGAAAGCGGCGATAAGTATCCTCATAATAAGAAGCTCTTTCTTTTCGCTCATTTTCCTTGATAGCGGTTTAATAAGGTCAATTGTAAGAACTGAGCTTGAAGTCAGAACCAGCGACGAAAGCGTTGACATGGAAGCGGAAAGCACAAGAACTATTACTATCCCGAAAAGCAGCTGCGGGAGCTTTTCCATCATCTGAGGGATAATTGCGTCAAATCCCCCCTCAGGAGCGCCGTCAGCGCCGTTTACAAAAAGACGTCCGAAGCCTCCGAGAAAATAGCAGCCGCCCGCTACGATAAGAGCGAATACAGTTGAAACCACAGTGCCTGTTTTTATTGATCTATCGTCCTTTACCGCATAGAATTTTCCGACCATCTGAGGCAGTCCCCATGTTCCTAGGGACGTAAGAATAACTACTCCGGCAAGGTTTATGGGATCAGGTCCGAAAAGGCTACTGTATTTTCCCATACTGCCGTCAGATGACGGAATATTCCCCAGCAGATCCATTGAAGCTGAAAGTCCCCCGTTTATATTCAGAACGGAAAGCACAACCGCGGTTATACCTACCAGCATGAAGATACCCTGGATAAAATCATTCATAGCCGTTGCCTTATATCCGCCCATTATAACATAAACGGCTGTAAAAAGAGCCATTCCTATAATACAGTATTTATACGGGATACCAAAGCCCTTCTCAAACAGCCTTGACAAGCCGTTGTATACTGAAGCTGTATAGGGAATAAGAAAAACAAAAACTATCATTGCCGATATTATTTTCAGCGTTTTGCTGTTGTACCGTTTTTCAAAAAATTCAGGCATTGTTTTAGCCTCAAGGGATTTGGACATTATTCTTGAGCGCTTTCCTAGTACAAGCCATGCCAGCAGAGAGCCTATAACGGCGTTTCCTATTCCTACCCAGGTAGAAGCCGCACCGTAAGCCCAGCCGAATTTTCCGGCGTAGCCTACGAAAATTACCGCGGAAAAATATGAAGTACCGTATGCAAACGCCGTAAACCACGGCCCTAATGTGCGCCCTCCAAGCACAAATTCCGAAACGCTGTCGTTCTTTTTCTTATAATACCAGCCTATTCCCACCATTATAAGCAGATAGATTATAAGTACCGCCCACATTGCAATCATTTTATACAACCTTTCCGATTATGTAATACCAATTTAAAGATTTAATGCTTTTATGCTTTTATTCAATAAATTGCTCAAGTGATATTATATAGCGGAAAATGTCATTTGTCAAGAGTATTTTTAAATTTTTATAATACGGGAATTATCCCTATGCTCAAAATCGTCAGACAACGTAATTTAATTTTTGTCACAAAAGCTATTTACAAGAGGAAAGTTTTGTGATATACTTATTTAGCGGTATTGTTTCCTTTTTCGGTTATTATAGATAATACCGCTAATTTTGCTTTGATTTCTGCAAGGAGGAAAAATTTCATGGTAAGAGCAATCGTAGGTGCAAACTGGGGCGACGAGGGTAAGGGAAAGCTTACCGATATGATGGCTCAGGAATCGGATATAATTATCCGTTTTCAGGGCGGCGCCAACGCAGGTCATACTATAGTAAACAACTATGGTAAGTTTGCACTTCATACGCTTCCGTCAGGCGTTTTCTATGATCATACGACAAATATTATCGGCAATGGAGTTGCGCTGAATATCCCGGTTCTTTTCAACGAAATTAAGTCTGTTGTGGACAAAGGCGTTCCTATGCCTAAGATCCTGATCTCCGACCGGGCTCAGATGGTTATGCCGTATCATATTCTTTTTGACGAATATGAAGAAGAACGTCTAGGGAAAGCCAGCTTTGGATCTACCAAATCGGGTATCGCTCCTTTCTATTCGGATAAATACGCAAAGATCGGTTTTCAGGTTCAGGAGCTTTTTGACAAAGAAAGTCTTATGAAAAAGCTGAAAAGGGTCTGCGAAACAAAAAATGTTCTTCTTGAACATCTTTATCATAAGCCTGCGCTTGACCCTGATTCGCTTTTTGAAACACTTATGGAATACAGGAAAATGGTCGAGCCTTATGTATGCGATGTATCTCTGTATCTATGGAACGCTCTGAAGGACGGAAAGGATATACTTCTCGAGGGACAGCTTGGATCTCTTAAAGATCCGGATCACGGGATCTATCCTATGGTTACATCGTCCTCCACGCTTGCGGCTTACGGTGCGATAGGTGCAGGCATTCCTCCTTATGAAATCAAGAAGATCGTTACAGTTGTAAAAGCATATTCCTCTGCTGTAGGTGCGGGAGCTTTCGTTTCCGAAATATTCGGAGAGGAAGCCGACGAGCTGAGAAGAAGAGGCGGCGACGGCGGTGAATACGGCGCTACGACAGGCAGACCCAGAAGAATGGGCTGGTTCGACTGCGTGGCTTCAAAGTACGGCTGCAGGATCCAGGGTACTACCGACGTTGCGTTTACGGTTCTTGACGTTCTCGGCTATCTTGAAAAAATTCCCGTATGCGTAGGCTATGAGATAGACGGAAAGGCAACTACGGACTTTCCGACTACTCAGCTGCTTGAAAAGGCTAAGCCGGTGCTGGAGGTTCTCGACGGCTGGAAATGCGATATACGAGGTATTAGGAAATACGAAGAGCTTCCCGAAAACTGCAGAAAATACATAGAGTTCGTTGAGGAGCATATCGGCTTCCCTATAACCATGATCTCGAACGGTCCTAAGAGAGAGGATATTATTTACCGTGAAAGCAAATTAAGCAAATAAATGAACCGGACCGCTGCTGTTTTATTAACTGCGGCGGTCTTTTAAATATAAGGAGTATATGAAGATGAAGATCAGATCTGCCGATAAGAGCGACAGCAGAGAACTGCTTGAGATATACGCTCAGTATATAAATACTCCGGTAACTTTTGAGTATACACTGCCGTCTGAGGAGGAATTTTCACAGCGCATAACGGATATAGGTACAAGCTATCCTTACCTTGTCTGTGAGGAAAACGGCAGTCTGATAGGCTATGCTTATGCACACAGGCATATGGAACGTGCGGCTTATCAGTGGAACGCAGAGCTGTCGGTATATATACGCCGTGAGAATACTTCAGAGGGTTTGGGAAAAAAGCTGTATTCGGCACTTACAGAGCTGCTGAAAGTACAGGGAGTTAAAACGGTATACGGCGTAGTAACCGTTCCAAATAAAAAAAGCGAAGGGCTTCATTTATCGTCAGGCTTCAGACTTCTGGGCACCTACCGTTCTGCTGGCTTTAAATGCGGTAAATGGCATGATGTAAGCTTGTTTGAAAAGAAGATCGGGGAATATGAGGAAACCCCCGAGCCGATTATCCCTATATCTGAAATTTCCTGTAATATAATAAACGGTATTCTTAACAAATACAGCGGCTGAATAGATAACGGCGGTCTTTATCGATTCGCCGTATTTTTTAATTTATACGGGTTTGTCTTATTGACATTTGCGCATATCATATTGTATAATTAAATTATTGAAATTATTAAGGGGATATTGCTATGGCTGATAATGAAAATAAGAATTTACCCGAGAACAACGAATCGGATAGTGCTGCCGCAAAGCCGCTGAACAAGAAAGTATTGTTCGGCTTTATAGGCATGGGAATTGTTATAATCGGACTTGTGACAGCGCTTATCGTTACCAATACGGGAAAGGATAAAAATGATGAAGCGTCCTCGGCTGCTGAGAGTTCTTCCGTTCAGTCTGACGAAAGCTCCGAAGACGACAAGGACAGCAATGTATCAGAAGCTGACGTATCGTCTGAGTTTAAAGAGGAATCATCTTTAACTGATGAAAGCAAGGCTGAGGAAGGGATCGTTATAAAGTACAGCGGCGGAAACAGCTGGGAAAACGGCGGCGTTACAATGACCGGTGTTGAGATCGGAATCGAAAATTCGGATGATAAAAAAATAAATGGCTGGACTTTAGAGCTTGAAATTAAAGGTCTGGAAAGCTGTGAAGGCTGGAACGGTACATATAAGGTCAAGGGAGATAAGCTGACTGTAACTCCCGCAGATTACAATAAGGAAATAGCGGCAGGCGGCAGTATAAGCATAGGCGCAAATATAGGAACTGACGGAAAGTTTGAGATAATATCGGCAAAGCTCAACGGCAAAAGCGCAGCAGTTAAAAAAGGCAAGGCTTCTCAGCAGAACAGCGGACATCAGGATCAAAATTCCAACGGCTTCGGCAAGGATACTCAAGAGCTTCTGAAACGTTCTGAAGCAGCGAAGCAGGGTGATGACTGGCTTTATACAGACGGGAATAAAATACTTGACAAGAACGGAAAAGAGGTCTGGATAACAGGTGTAAACTGGTTCGGTTATAATACTGGAACAAATACCTTTGACGGACTGTGGAATTCGGAGCTTGTTTCAAGCGTGGAGGCTATTGCCGATCACGGTTTCAATCTTATAAGAGTGCCGATCTCTGCGGAGCTTATAAATCAGTGGTCTGACGGCGAATTTCCTAAGGCAAATTACAACAACGCCTATAATCCTGATCTTAATCAGATGAACAGCCAGGAGATATTTGATTATTTTATCAGGCTTGCAGAGGAGAACGGCATAAAGATCATGCTTGATATTCATTCAGCGGAAACCGACGCTTCAGGTCATAATGTAAATCTTTGGTATACCGATAAGGTAACAGTAAACGACTATTATTCAGCGCTTGAATATATGGCGGACAGATACAAAGACAATGACACGGTAGTAGCCTTTGATCTGAAAAACGAACCTCACGGAAAACCTGCCGAGGGAGATAACGCTGCGATCTGGAACGATTCAAAGGACGCAAATAACTGGAAATACACTGCAGAGCAGGCTGCTGCAAGGGTTCTTGCCAAAAATCCAAATGTACTGATAATGGTTGAGGGTATCGAGATATATCCCAAGAATATAAGAACTAACGGAGATTATTCTTCGGCTGACAGCAATGATTACTATTTCAACTGGTGGGGAGGAAATCTTAGAGGAGTAAGGGATTATCCGGTCGATCTGGGAAAATATCAGAATAAGCTTGTGTATTCTCCTCACGATTACGGGCCCACGGTTTATCAGCAGCCGTGGTTTGAAGGGGAATATGACTTTAATTCGCTAATTAAGGACTGCTGGCTCGACAACTGGTTATATATTTACAAGGAAAATACCGCTCCGCTTCTGATAGGAGAATGGGGAGGTTTTATGAGAGAGCCGAACCTGAAATGGATGACCTGTATGCGGCGTCTGATAAAGGAAAATAAACTACATCATACCTTCTGGTGCTTTAATGCAAATTCGGGAGATACCGGAGGACTGGTTCTGGACGATTTTGTGACATGGGACGAGGAGAAGTATGAATTTGTGAAGGAAGTTCTGTGGCAGGAAAACGGCAGGTTCGTCGGCCTTGATCACGAAATTCCGCTTGGGGACAACGGAATAACTCTCAGTAAGGCAAAGGGACTTTGAGAAAGTAAATAGTGAAGATAAAACCTGTCTGTAGGATTTTGAGCGTTATAAAAGATCAGGGCGGATGCGTAAGCTGCAAGCAGATTACTCTTAAATAAAATAAATTACAGGAGGAAAAATAATATGAAATCAGAAAATTTTGTTGTTTCGGGAGATTACAAGGGCAAAGATGTTATCAGCTCGGGATCAATGGCAGTAATAAACATTTCTTTTTTTAAAAGCGCTCCGATAAATAAGAGGTTTGCTGAGGGCTATGAAATTATTGGACAGCCCGGAAACGGAAAGTATCATGTAAGGATCAGTTTCAAGGACGGCAAAGAGTCGGTTCTTGAAGTGAAAGACGAGGTAATGTCAGCAATAGAAGCCTCCTTCCGCTGACCGTTAAGTTACAGTCGGGAAAAACAAAGATTGATTTGCGTAATATTATGCTGAACGGTACTTGACTAATTTCTTGTAAAGTGATAAAATGTTTAAAAGGATTGCGGCAGAAGCCGTTTTCCCGTTATGAAAGGGGGCGGGGTCCGTAGCTGCCGAAAGCTTTTTATATACGGTTTACGGGCGATTATATGAGTAAAAATGATTTTGAATATCTGTGGACAGATAAAAAGAGAACTTTATTCGGACTTCCTATATCGTTCACAAGATATTTTCTTACCGAAAGCAAGTTTATTACCCGCAAGGGATTTCTGAAAATCGTAGAGGACGAGCTGGAGCTTTATCGGGTAACTGACAAAAAGCTAGTACTTCCCTTGGGACAGAGAATATTCAAGTGCGGTTCGGTAATTATGCACGTCAAGGACGTAGATACCCCGGTAAAAGAGGTGATCTCGGTAAAACAGCCGAGAAGATTCCTGGAAATGCTTGATAAGCAGATCAATCTTAACCGTGATAAGTATAATATCAGAGGCCGCGATATGATCGGTCCGGAGGGAGGACCTTTCGATATTCACGCTGACGATTTCGATTCAATGGATAATTAAAAGACGGCGGCATTTTATTGCCGTCTTTTTATTTACAGATCTAAATACGGAGGGTCATCAATGTTTACTAGAAACCGATTTGAGGCGCTTGATCCATGGTACGAAGCGCTGAGAAAAGCAGAGCGTCCTGTATTCATATACGGAATGGGCGACGGCTGTATAAAGGTACTCAGGGAATTTGATAAATACGGGATACAGTGCCGAGGAATATTTGCAAGCGACGGCTTTGCAAGAGAAAATGAGTTTGCAGGGTTTAAGGTCCGCAGGCTTTCGGATATTGAGCTTGAGTACGGAGATTTTTGTGTTGCTGCCGCTTTCGGAACTGATATACCGGAGGTCATGAAAAGAATACGCAGTCTGTCAGAAAAATATACGCTGGTATTCCCGGATACTCCTGTGATCGGAGAAACGGTTTTTTCAAAGGATGCGTTTTTATCAAGATTCGGCGATGCAGAAAAAATTGCCGGACTGCTGGCTGACAAACGCTCTCTTAATGTTTTTGAAAATATACTTTCTTTTAAAATAACCGGTAATATTGATTTTCTTGATGATTGCTTCAGCTTTCCCGACGAAGCCTTCAGCAATATACTCAGATTGTCGGACGACGAGATATATGCCGATCTCGGAGCCTATACCGGAGATACCGTAAATGAATTTCTTAAATATGCGGGAGGATACCGCAGAATTTACGCTGTTGAACCGAATCGCAGGAATTTCAGAAAGTGCGTAAAGAATCTTCTGGGACGTGACAATATCAGCTTTTATAATGCAGCAGCTTGGATCAGAGACGAGGCTGTCCGCTTTACGTCTGGCTCGGGACGTCAGTCTAAGCTTTCCTCAGAAGGAGTGTCAGTATATGCAAGATCTCTTGACAGCATACTAGACGGCGGTGAATGCACATATATAAAATACGACGTTGAAGGAGCAGATGCAGAGGCTATTAACGGGAGTGCGGGGACTATAAGTAAATACAGTCCTAAAATTTGTACAGCTTTATACCACAGAGCCTATGATATACTTGATATTCCCCTGCTTATCAACAGTATCAGGCCTGAGTATAAGCTGTATATGAGGCAGTATCCGTATTATCCGGCATGGGAAACCAATCTTTTCGCCGTAATTTAATTGTTCTGTCCGAAGCTTAGTAAAGCTCCTGTTTCTTGACATCATCGGAGCTATAAGGTATAATTAGAAAATCAAATAGAAATTTAAGGAGCAAAACTATGAACAGATCTGCCACTGTTGTTTTTACTGCCGCAATGGTGCTTACAGCGGCTTTTGCCGTTCTTGCCGTATATGATAAGACTGCTGGCAGTTCGGACGGGAAAACTAGGATCTTCGGTTCGCAGGAGTCAATGCACACATCGGAAAAAAGCTCAATGTCAGACAGCGGGAACAGCTCTGACATTGATAAAACCGATATAATTTACGATACATCTGCTGTTTCAGAGGCGTATCTCAACGGAAGTCCGGACGGTTTGGGTGATCTCGATCGTAAGATATATGATAAGGCAGTACAGGTTATTGACGAAATAATAGCAGAGGATATGAGCGATTTTGAAAAGGAGCTTGCTGTTCACGACTGGATAGTATATAACTGCACCTATGATAAAAAGGCTCTTGGGATACTAGGAGGATACAATGAAAATTCCGATAATCCTTATGGTGTGCTGTATAACGGTCAGGCGATATGCAAGGGATATACCACGGCGTTTCAGATGTTTATGGATATGCTGGAGATACCCTGTCTAACGATAAGCGCTTCGGATATTGAAGGAGACGAGCATGCGTGGAATATGGTGAAGATAGAAAACGTATGGTACTATACAGACGTTACATGGGACGACCCTGTTCCCGATTACAGCGGAAGGCTTGTTACTCACAGCTATTTTAATGTGACTGAAGAATATATGAAAAACAGCGGTCATGTATGGGATACTTCAAATCTTGAAAAAGCTGACAGCGTGGATTATTCCTATTCGGAGGGAACAGCTGTGCGTATAAACAGCAGTGATGAACTGAAAAAAGCCGCTTCCGACTGTCTTGACAGAAAAAGAGAAGAGCTTTACGTTGTTTTTTCTGAAAAAACCGGAGCAGTTATAAACGGTACAGACGGAGATTACTTTGACCCGTCAGAGGATTCGGAGCTTTATAAAAGCTATATTGGACCTTTAGAACAGGAGATCGGCGGCTTTGAGATGTATATAAAAGAAATAGGCGGCAAAGCGGGACTTGAAATAATTTTTTTCCAATAGAAAGGGCATGATTTTATATGAAATTCCGTCCTTGTATAGATATACATAACGGACAGGTAAAGCAGATAGTAGGCGGAACTCTTGCAGATAAGAATAATTATGCAGAGGAAAATTTCGTATCCCGTCAAGACGGAGCCTATTACGGCAGGCTTTACAAAGGACGCGGACTTTACGGAGGACATATTATTCTGCTCAATCCCGAAGGCTCAGAATATTATAAAGCCGACTGCGTTCAGGCGTATAAGGCGCTGGAAGCGTTTGAGGGAGGACTTCAAATAGGCGGAGGGATAACTGCGGAAAGTGCAGCAGGTTTTCTTGACAGGGGAGCAAGCCACGTTATTGTTACAAGCTATGTTTTTAGAAACGGTACAGTAAATTTCGATAATCTGAACCGTTTGGTAAGAGCGGTTGGCAGATCCCGTATAGTGCTTGATCTGTCATGCCGAAAAAAAAACGGCAGCTACTATATCGTTACCGACCGCTGGCAGTGCTTTACCGATACAGTTCTTGATGAAAAAAGCATAGCAGATCTGTCCGGATACTGCTCGGAATTTCTCGTTCATGCGGTAGACGCCGAGGGCAAGTCGCAGGGTATCGAGGAGGAGGTTGCCGAGCTGCTGGGAAAGACCTGCGGTATTCCCGTGACCTATGCGGGAGGGATAGCTTCGCTTGATGATATAAGATCACTGAATAGAATAGGAAAAGGCAGGATAGATTTTACTGTAGGCAGCGCGCTGGATATATTCGGAGGAAAGCTTAATTTTGATGAAGTTGCCGAATTGAAATTTCTATGATTTTTTTGTAATTAAAAGCGATAGTGGAATGATCAGCTTGCTTTAAAACTTCCGCAGAGGCTGTTCGGAAAAACAATTTTATTTGCTTAACTTTAAAACTTGTTTCTGTAACTGACCGGTAAAATTGATTTTCGTGTAAAAGCTGTGAAAAATATTGCATTTTATTATGGCTTATGGTATAATAATATAATATCCGTGCTGTGATTAGATTTGATTATCGGAAGGCGATGAAATATATGTCAAGATTGAAAGTAGCTGTTATTTTCGGCGGCAAATCAAATGAGCATGACGTATCATTGGTATCGGCGGCTCATGTTATAAAAAGCATACCAAAGGATAAATACGAGGTTACCTGTATCGGCATAACTAAAAAGGGACACTGGCTCAAATATATAGGAAGTATTGATGAGATCCCCGGCGGAAAATGGGAGCAGCATCCTGACAACGTTCCCTGCGTTTTAAGTCCCGACCCGCTTCATAAGGGATTTCTGGCAATAAGACAGGACGGAACAGTACAGAACGTTAAGGTAGACTGCGTATTCCCTGTGCTTCACGGTAAAAACGGTGAGGACGGAACTGTTCAGGGACTCCTTCAGATGTCTGAAATACCATTTGTAGGGTGCGGCTGCATTTCCTCCGCTATGTGTATGGATAAGGAGATCACACATACCGTTCTGGAAGCTAACGGTATAAGAACGGCTAAATGGGTGACGATTTTGGAGAGTCAGCTTGACAGCGAGCTTTCCTCAAAGTGTGACGAAATGGAGGAAAGACTTACATATCCTATGTTTGTAAAGCCTGCAAACTGCGGCTCATCCGTAGGAATATCAAAGGCTTCGGACAGGAACGAGCTTATTGCGGGAATCAAGCTTGCGTTTGCTCACGATAAGAAAGTTATAGTTGAAGAGGGGATAATCGGAAGTGAATGTGAGTGCGCGGTAATGGGCAACGATAAGCCGTTTGCGTCTGCCGTAGGCGAAATAAAAGCAGCAAACGATTTCTATGACTATGAGGCAAAGTATGAAAACGCTGGATCTCAGACAGTAATACCGGCTGATATAAGCAGCAAGGCTTCTGAAAAGATCCGGGAAACTGCGGTAAATGCATATAAAATAATGGGCTGCGAGGGTCTTGCAAGAGTGGACTTTTTCCTATGCGGGGACGGCGATGTAGTACTTAACGAAATAAATACCCTGCCCGGGCATACGCCTATCAGTATGTATCCTCAGCTTATGGAGCATGAGGGACTTTCTCCGGAGGAGCAGGAGGACAGACTGATAAAGCTTGCTTTTGAAAGGGCGGACTTTGATTATGAATAATGCGGCAATAGGAGTATTTGATTCAGGCGTCGGCGGACTTACCTGCGTCAAGGAGCTGTCGCGATTAATGCCTAATGAGAATATCGTTTATCTTGGAGATACCGCAAGAGTTCCCTACGGAACCAAAAGCAAGGAGCTTATCGCTCAGTACGGCAGACAGGATATAAGATTCCTTGAGCAGCATAATGTAAAAATGGTGCTTGTCGCCTGCGGAACGGTTTCGTCTGTTCTTATGACGACTCCGATTTTTGAAGGAACTTCTATAACGGAATTCAGCGGAGTTATTTATCCCGCAGTCCATGCGGCATGTGCGGCAACTCAGAATAAAAGAATAGGCGTTATCGGAACTCCCGCTACTATACGAAGCGGCTGTTACGGCAAGGCTATTCGTGAAATGAAGCCGGACATCAAGGTTTTCGGAAAGGCGTGTCCTATGTTCGTGCCGCTGGTCGAAAACGGCTACACATCTGCTGACAGTCAGGTATCAAGGCTTATAGCTCAGGAATATCTCGAGATCATGCTCAAAGAAAAGGTAGATACTCTTATACTGGGCTGTACTCACTATCCAATGCTAAAAGATGTGATTTCCGAGGTGATGGGGGATGAGGTCAAGCTTATATCCTCCGGGGCAGAGGCAGCTAAGCACGCTCAGAAGATACTTGCGTATAACGACGAGCTGTGTGATAGGGAAGAAGACGGTATGCTGGAACTTTACTGTACTGACAGCGTCGAGCTTTTCAGCGAGAATGCAGACGCATTTTTGGGCAAGAATAAAAATATAAAAATATCAAAATGCAGTCTCGCTTTATAATTGCGGGCGGAAGAGGTTAGATTTGAAGAAGGATGTTACAATATCGCTTTTAAGCACTCAGACCGACGGAATGCAGTCGGAGCAGACTGAGCTGATTACACAGGGTAAATATATTAAAACCGCCGACGGCTATGTGCTTTCCTACGATGAAACGGAAGCTACAGGCTTCGACGGTTCTGTTACCCGTCTTGAGGTTACGGGTAATAAGAAAATAGTTATGACAAGAACGGGCGCAGTTTCGTCCAATCTTGTTATTGAAACAGGTAAAAAGCATCATTGTCATTACGGAACTCCCTACGGAGCATTTATGGTAGGAGTAAACGCCAAGGAGATAACAAACGGCGTTACTGAACAGGGAGGCCGTCTGGAATTTAAATATGTTGTAGATGTAAATTCCAGCTATATCGGGGACTTTGCTATATCAATAGACGTAAAGCCTGCGGAGCAAAAGGAAGTATAGCAGGGCATTAGCTTATTATGACCGCTGATTATAGAATATGAAAGTAAAGGAAAGGATTGGTACAAAAGATGTCAAACCTTATAAAAGAAGCTCATGAGCAGGTACGGGAGCTTATAATGAAAGCGCTGGGCGAATGTGTTTCAGACGGTGTTTTTCCTGCCGAGCCGATACCGACGTTTAACGTGGAGATACCTGCGGATCCGAAGAACGGCGACTTGTCATCAAACGCCGCTATGATATGTGCTAGAGCGTTCAGAACTGCTCCCAGAAAAATTGCAGATGAAATATGCGCCAGGCTTTATCTCGAAGGTACCTATTTTGACAGCTGTGAGGTCGCAGGGGCTGGCTTTATAAACTTTTTCTTTTCTGCTCAGTGGTTTTCCGAGGTCGTAGCTTCCGTTATAGGAGAGGGCGGCGATTACGGTCAGACTCAGACAGGTCACGGAAAAAGGATATTGGTGGAGTTTGTATCGGCAAATCCTACCGGACCTATGCATATAGGAAATGCAAGAGGAGGAGCTATCGGCGACTGTTTGGCTTCGGTGCTTGAAAAGGCAGGCTACGAGGTCGCAAGAGAGTTTTACGTTAACGACGCAGGAAATCAGATCGAGAAGTTCAAGACATCTCTTGAGGTTCGGTATTTACAGCTTTACAAGCCTGAAACGGAAATGCCTGAGGACGCATATCTCGGAGAGGATATTATTGTTCATGCAAAGAATTTTGCACAGCTTTACGGTGATAGCTATGTATCATGCGGCAGCGCGGAAAGGCGTCAGGCGTTATGCGATTATGCGCTTCCTATTAACATAGAGAATCTTGAAAAGGATCTGGGAAAATACCGTATTACTTATGACAGGTGGTTCAAGGAAAGCGAGCTTCATAACAGCGGTGCGGTAGCTCAGATAATTGAGAAACTAAAGGAAAGCGGCTATACTTATGAGCAGGAGGGGGCGCTCTGGTTCAGATCCTCCGAGCTGGGCGACGATAAGGACAGAGTTCTTGTCCGTGCAAACGGAGTTCCGACGTATCTTGTTCCGGATATTGCGTATCATTACAATAAGCTTGTTACCAGAGGCTATGATACTGCTATTGATATTCTCGGCGCAGATCACCATGGGTACATTCCGAGAATGAAAGCTGCTATGACGGCATTGGGTATCAATGCGGCAAGACTTGATATGGTCATAATGCAGATGGTAAATCTAGTTCGCAACGGTGAAAAATACAAGCTTTCAAAGCGTTCGGGAAAAGCGGTTACTCTTTCAACGCTGCTCGATGAGATACCTATTGATGCGGCAAGGTTTTTCTTCAATCTCCGTGAGCCTAATTCTCAGTTTGATTTTGATCTTGACCTTGCGGTTTCTCAGACCTCTCAGAATCCTGTTTACTATGTTCAGTATGCTCATGCCAGGATCTGCTCGGTACTCAGGAAGCTTGAGGATGAGGGAATTGAAATAAAATCACCCGACAGTGCTGTTCTCTCAGAGCTTAAAGCGCCGGAGGAGCTGGAGCTGATAAAGTATATGGCTACACTTCCAAATGTTATAGACGAATCGGCAAAAAATTATGATCCGGCAAAGATCACAAGATACGCTGTGGAGCTTGCTACGATGTATCATAAATTCTATACCAACTGCCGCATAATGGGAGAGCCTGAAAACATTCTTCAGGCAAGAGCGTTGCTGTCGCTTGCGGTCAAGCAGGTTATCTGCAATATACTTGATATGCTTAAAATTACCTGTCCTGACAGTATGTAAGGCGTTTAGCTTTTGCTTTGATACTTTGCGGTTTGTCTTTTGAGCTTATAAAATTTAAGACCCCTTCATATTACGGAGCTTTCCATAGTATGAAAGGGTCTGTTTTTATTTTTCAGGCTATAGCCGTTATTGCTTTACATATTCAATGACTGAATAAATAAACTGTCTGCCCTCCGGAGAGTGAGAAAGCTTTTCAAGATCGCAGTTGCAGACTACTACCTTTCCGCCGAGCTGTTCGTATTCGTAAAGCAGGCCCAGACGGTGGTTGCGTTCAAAATTATCGATCGTCTGAACTATTATATTCTTGCCTTCATAATTATCGTCAAGGATCTCCGAGCGGGAGTTCATAACTATATCGAACCACTGAGGAGTAGACCACTTTTCCGATGTGAATTTTTCAAGCGCCTTGTGCTTGTTGTTTATTAGAAGTCCCATTGTTCCTACAGGCTCAGGCTTTTTCATCATTTCAGAGATGAGCCTGAACATATGATAGCACCAGAAATCCTGACAATAAAAGCCTTCGATCGAATTTTCGAGCTTTGAAAGATCAGGAACGATAAGAACGGTTTTCCCCTTGCTGAGAAGCTCTTCAGCTTCGCTGTCAACGCTTTCAAAGATATATACTCCGCTAAGATCAATGCTTTCTCTTTTAGGAATGACCCACAGGTCGTAATGGTTTGATATATTCGTTCCATCAATTTCAAGTCTGAATACAAGCTTTGTAATATTAATAACATCGGGCAGGTCAAATCTTATACTGCATATGTCTGTATAATTTCCGGCAGCGGTGAATTCTGTTTCGCCGTTTAAATTGAAATTTCCGTTTTCATCAGAAATGCTCCATTTAAGCTTTCCTCCGTTAAAGCCGGGTCTGTAGCAGCAAAGCTCTGCATTTGCGCAGAAGGACGAGCCTGCTTCGGCAGTATAGCTGTTAAACCTTGCGAGAAGTACGGCGTCGTTACAGAATTCACGCCATTCGCTGTCGCTTATAAGACCCTTGCTGTCCATAAACGCATCAAGGATACCTACAAGCGCAGTACCCTGTCCGCTGAAATCCTGAATGTCAAGTATCTGGAAGCCGGCAAGCCTTTTTGAGCGAAAAACGGCTTCAAGCTCTTCCTTATAGCACTGGACGGCGAGCTTTCCCGAGCATTCAAAATAATCCTTTGCCAGAGGAAGAAGTCCCTTTTCATCAAGACGTTCTCTGAATACTTCAAAATTTCTGGCTTTAAGGGAGCCTGTGTATTTTTCTATCTCGTCAAAGTTAGGATAGGTCTCATACTGTCCTATCTCATGAGTTACGATCGGAACTTCAGGTATAAAGTCCGCGTCGGCTTCGCTGGCTTTAACGGTTTTCATTGTAGTACCGTACTGTATCTGAACAGTTCCGTCAGCTGAAGCTTCTGCGCTTTCGGCAGATCTATTAGGGCATACGGCGCTGTCGTAATCGTGTAAGGCTGATGGCTTATCGGTTTGAACGTGGCCAAGCGGTGCGTCGCACATTGCGTATGAACCTCTTATGAGCCTGTCCTTTGCAAGGCGTACTCCTACAAAGAAATCATCGTTTTCAACTACGTTCGGGAACCACTGGAAGTTGTTTGAACCCTGAGTATACAAATGTCTGCTGTCGAAGCTTTTATAGCCGCCTATTATTTCATTGATCCTTTCCTTTGAGCCCCACAGCTCGTTGCCCATTGACATCATGCAGTAGGAGGGGTGATTTCCGAAAGCTTTCAGCATATTGAAGCCTTCGTCAATAAGAAACTGTTGTTCCTCCTCATTATAGCCCTCTTCACCCGGTGCGGCAATAGTGCCCCAGAAGGGAAGCTGAGGCTCCATATAAATTCCCAGTATATCCGCCGCCTCAAACGCAGCTTCCGGGGGGCAGCAGGTATGATAGCGGTAATGGTTTATTCCGTAGTCTTTTGAGATCTGCATTATCCTGAGCCATTCTTCAAGGCCAGTGGGAGCGAACCCTGTTTCAGGGAATATCATTCCGTCATGCTTTCCTCTCAAAAAGGTCTTTACGCCGTTTATTTCAAACTTATCTTTGCAGGATTTAAAATCTCTGAGTCCCGTAGTCTGGGTGTAAATATCTCCGCCGACGGCAATTTTAAGCTTGTATAGATTAGGCTCATGCTCACTCCAGAGCAGGGCGTCTTTTCCGAGCTTATAAGTATAGTCAAGCTTTCCGTCGGTATAGGAAACCTCTGCGGTCTGGGGGCAGTGAATAAGAGCGCCGTTAAAACTCTGCGCTGATATAAAAGCTGTTCCGTTCTTATGACCTGTCATATCTGCGGTAATTCGGAATGATCTTCCGGCAGCGTCAGGGAATATCATTACGTTTTCAGCATGATCTTTCTCAAACAGCTGTATTTCCATTCTTCCGGTAATACCGTTCCAGTTGGTCTGTGTATCTGGGGAGGTAAGATGTCCGCCTTTTGTTTTATATCCTACATTGGAAACACAGATAACTATCTCATGCGTTCCGTCCGAGATATTATCGGTTATATTATAAATGTGCGGAGAACACAGACTTTCCTGAGTTCCGATCTTTATTCCGTCTATATACAGAGTAGTTATGCGGGTACGCTCCAGATACAGCTTTACCGTTTTGTTTTCAGTTCCGGAAAGCTCGATAATTTTTCTGAACCATGCAAGGCCCTCAAATTTATAGGTATCTGTAAGGAAACCTGTTTCACGCTTTGGATTGTATTCGCCCTTGCAGGCGTTGGAGGTAGTGTTCGGAAGTGTTATGCTGTCCGAATAATCCGGCTGTACGCCACTGCAGTTTTTGTCTAGAGCCAGCTGCCAGCTGCCGCTTATATCAATTGCTTTTATCATATTCTGTCCTTTCCGACAAGTATATCTGCCATAAATTTAACTGCTGATATTATAGCATACTTTTATTGAGTCCGCAACAGTTTTTGTGATTTTTGAGTATATTGTACTTAAATATTGTTGAAATACATAAAAGAATATGATACAATAAAAGAAAAGGAAAGGGGGCGGGCGTATGTCAGGCGGTCTGCTGTACTATATGTGGCTTACTATCGGATTTTCTCCCTGCAATCCGAGAAAGTGGGATATGCTTGCAAGGTATGATTCCGTTCAGAGCTTTTATAAAAATATGAAAGAAACTGAGAGGTATATGTCTAAGGAAGAATTCGGTTCTCTCAGTTCGGCTTCTCTGGAGCAGGCTGAGGGTATGCTCGATTACTGCCGAAGAAAGCAGATCGAGGTTTACTGCCGTGAGGACAGCGCTTTCCCTCAGAAGCTGCGGGAAATAAGCAATCCTCCCTCGGTTCTGTTCACAAAAGGCAGGCTTGAAAACGTAAGCTTTGACAAGTCTGCGGCGGTCATAGGAGCAAGAGAAGCGGACGCATATTCGGAAAGCTGTGCCAGACGTATTTCCGCTGAGCTTGCAGAAGCGGGAATTACTGTAATAAGCGGCTTTGCAAAGGGGATAGATTCGGCGGCGCATGAGGGCGCGCTTTATTCGGGAGGAAAAACTGCCGCAGTTCTGGGCTGCGGTACAGAATACGATTATCCTAAAAATTCTTTTGCTAAGAAGAAGCTGATAAGCGAAAAGGGTGTTGTGATCTCAGAATACTTTCCAACGCAAAGACCCTGTCCTGAAAATTTCAAGGTAAGAAACCGGATATGCTCTGCGCTTTCCGACGCAGTCGTCTGTATACAGGCGTCGGCAAAAAGCGGTGCGCTGAATACCGTATATCATGCTGCGGAGCAGGGCAAGGATATATTTGTTCTTCCGCCTGCCGATATTTACGCTCCCGAATATCAGGGACAGACAGCGCTGCTTAGGGACGGAGCCGAGCCGCTGTTTTCAGCCGCAGATGTTATTGAAAGGATCAAAGGAGGCTGAAAAAATATATTATATAATTATTCATTGATTTTTTTGACGGATAATGCTATAATAAGATTAAAGACATAAGCGGTTAAGGGGTAACCGCAGGTTTTGGAGAAAGGTAAGCAGATGTCAAGTTCCGCTGTAACAAAGGGCGCTCTTGCCGACGCTTTGAAAAAGCTGTGCAGAGAAAAGCCGATAGAAAAAATTTCAATATCAGATATTACCGGAGAATGCGGCCTGAACCGCCAGTCGTTTTATTATCACTTTCAGGATAAATATGAGCTGCTTGGCTGGATATACTATAATGAGCTGTTTGTTCATTTCAACAGCGGAGTCGGTTTTCATAACTGGGAAAGAAACCTTGAGGCTTTTCTCGCAAATATGCAGAACGACAAGGAGTTTTACTGCAGCGCTCTTAAAAGCTCCGACCGCACATTTGAAAAACATCTTTATAAGATAATGCACAGACTGTTCGTAAAATTTATTCATCATGCGGTCAAGAAAATGGCGACCAGAAGCAAGGCCGAGTTCTTTGCCAATTATTATTCCCACGGTTTCTGCGGAGTAATTATTGACTGGGCTGTAAAGGGAATGAAGGAATCCCCGGCGGTATTGGTAAGCAGGATCAAGGAGCTTGCCTTTGAAAACGTACTTATCGGAGAAGGCTTCAGGGAAAATCTGTAATATCAGACTTTCCCGTCGGCGCTGCCGCATCAGAAAGGCTATTATTATGAAAAAAACTGCTCTTGTAACCGGCGCAAGCTCAGGAATAGGACGCGAAATAGCGTTGGAGCTTAACAGGCGCGGGTATAATCTGATCATTACCGCAAGAAGAGAGGATAGGCTTGCGGATCTGAAAAACCGTCTGAAAGGCGATACGGTTGTGATCCCGGCAGATCTGTCCGATGAAAGGCAATGCATAGAGCTATACAGAAAAACGTCGGGAATGAACGTATCGGTGCTTGTAAATAACGCAGGCTTCGGCACTATAGGAGAGTTCTGTGATACCGACCTTGACATGGAACTTAAGATGATCGACGTAAACTGCAAAGCTGTTCATATACTTACGAAGCTGTTTCTGAAGGATTTCAGAAAAAAGGACCGCGGCTATATACTGAACGTTTCTTCTTCGGCGGGACTTATGGCTGGCGGACCGATGATGGCGGCTTATTATGCCACGAAAGCCTATACTGTCAATCTTACCTGTGCCGTTAACGAGGAGCTCAGGAGAAGACGCAGCCGTGTTCATGTTTCTGCGCTTTGTCCCGGACCGGTCGATACCGAATTCAACAATGTGGCCGGGTGCAGATTTACAGTAAAAAGCATAAGTCCTCAGTATTGCGCTGAACGTGCGGTTGACGGTCTTTTCGGCGGTAAGCTGATAATCGTTCCTGAGAAAACACTTAGCTTAGGAATTATTGCCGGCAGGCTCGTTCCCAAAAGGCTTCTGCTTTTTATAACCGGAACGCTTCAGCATAAAAAGCTGAAATAAAGACATGAATTTTGTTACAAATAATAAGTTGTGTTTTTGTTTAATTTAAATAAGAAAACGTTATCAAATTTGTTGAATAAGTCAGTTGAAATATGGGGGAAAATACAGTACAATATAGATATACTTAATTTAGAAAGGAAGTTTTATGTTTATGAAACTAAGAAAGATTTTTGCGGGCATGGCTGCTTCTGCAATTGCTATGACTGCTTTCGCAGTTTCTGCTTCTGCATACAACGCAGGTATTGCTTTCCAGTCAAATGATACTTGGAACTATCGTAATATTTTTAACGATGAGGATCAGACAGCTGCATTTCCTGCTAAAACTGTTGGAGTTCAGGGCGGAGCATATGGTCTTGATACTGCATTGGAGTGTACTGACGTAGCTTTTGATTATGACGGAACATATACTGTTTCCATAGCTACAAGTGGTAAGATCAATCAGCACAATGACACTATTGAAGAAGATAAGGACGGTTTTTACCTTAACGAGGAAAAGACTCTTTCAAGAATGGGTTCACCTTGGTCAATGCTTACAGCCTATAATCCTAAGGAATCTGATAACAGCGATATAACTCAGGATCAGATAGAGTGGGTAGGAGCAGATCCTGCTTCAACTTCAAAGTTCAATTATTTGATCGTAACTACCGATATTCCTTGTACATACAACGATGATGAACAGCCTGTTGTTAACGATAAGGTTGTAACAGTAAAGGATATCAAGGTTGATATGTGCGGAACTGAATATACTCCTGAGGACGGCGTATATTTCAAGTCTGATTCAGATTATCTTATGATAGCTATTATTAACGCATACGGCGACAGCACTATTGACGAAAAAGCTATTCCTACACAGGACGGAAATATTTCTGTTACTTTTACACTTGAAGGTTTAGCTGAAGCTCCTGCTGAAAGCACTGCTGATTCTACCGAATCAAAGGCTGACGCTAGCTCAACAGCTCCTACTTCTTCTGCGACGACTTCCAAGCCTTCAGGAAACACAACTTCTACAACAGCAAGCAAATCTGATGACACTCAGAAGAACCCTGAAGCAGGCGCTGCTGCAGGTATTGCTCTTGCAGGTATTGCTCTTGCAGGCGCTGCTATAGTAGTTGCTAAGAAGAAGTAATCTTAGTCTATAGAGTTATAAAAGAGCTCCGGTTTCGGAGTTCTTTTTTTATGCGAAAACTTTGAAAATACAGAGTTCGACTAAAAAAATCACAAATAGCTCTAGACAAAACTGATGATTTATAGTATAATTAATACATAATTTAGTTATTGAGGTTTGCAAAATAAAAAAATAGAACCCTACGGGAAAAGGAGGAAGTCTTTGCCGAACGGTTTCACAGTATATTTGAGCTTTGGGCAAGGGCGTTTTTATGAGAGTTATTACCGGAACCGCGCGGGGAAAGAAGCTGAAAACTATGGAGGGGCTTGATGTCCGTCCAACTTCTGATATGGTAAAGGAAGCCGTTTTTTCAATTATTCAGTTTGATTGTCCGGGAGCTTCCGTTCTTGATCTTTTTGCAGGAAGCGGCCAGCTCGGTATTGAAGCATTGAGCAGGGGTGCTTCACATTGCGTTTTTACCGATAAAAACAGGGAAGCTGTAGAGATAGTAAAAGAAAATCTCAGCAAGTGCGGATTTATGCAGTCTGCCAGAGTGCTTAATATTGACAGCCTTGAATATCTCAGGGTTGCGAAGCCCGGATTTGATATAGCCCTGCTGGATCCTCCGTACAGAATGGGTCTGCTCGAAAAAGCATTGCCTGAGCTTGATAAGAAAATGAACGTCGGAGGTTTGGTCGTCTGCGAGCATGAAAAGGAACTGACGCTTAACGACAGCTACGGGAGATTATCTGTAAGAAAATGTTATAAATACGGGAAGATCGCTGTAACAGTATTTGAAGTTCCCGCGGAGGAAGAGGATATATAATGAGAATTGCTGTCTGTCCGGGAAGCTTTGATCCTGTTACTGTAGGACATCTGGATATAATCAACCGTGCTTCAAAACTTTTTGATAAGGTCATAGTTCTGGTTTCGTTCAACGCCAGCAAAACTACCGCAAGCTTTAAAATTACCGAAAGAATGGAAATGATAAACCTTGTTACCAGGCACTTGGAAAATGTATTTGTCGACTGCAACGAGGGTCTTTTGGCTGAGTATCTGAAAAGTACCGGAGCGTGTGCTATTGTCAAGGGTCTGCGCGCTGTATCTGACTTTGAATATGAATTTCAGATGGCTCTGGCAAATAAAAAGCTTTATTCTGAAGCCGAAACGGTGTTTTTAACTACAAGCAGTGAAAATATGTATCTTTCGTCCAGCGTTGTAAAGGAAATTGCGAGTCTGGGCGGCGATATAAGCGGTTTTGTTCCGCCTGAGATACTTGATTTTATTACACGGCGTCTAGCCGGAAATACAAGGAATAATGAAAGGAAGTCACAAAATGAAAGTTGAAGAAATATTGGAGTTAATGGATGGTCTGCTTGATAAATCATCGTCAGTGCCTTTTTCAAATAAGAAAATGATAGACTGCGAACAGATGAGAGAGTATATTGACAGCATAAGGCTGAATATGCCCGGAGAGATCAAGCGCGCAAAAGACATGACGCGCGATAAGAATAATATTATCTCCGAGGCTAATAAGCAGTCTGAGGAGATAATAAGAAAAGCTGAGGAACGTGCAAAGGTTTTGGTTTCCGAGCAGGAGATAATAAAACAGGCGGCTGAAATAGCTAAAGAGCAGCTGAAACGCGCCAAGGAACAGGCTGATGAAATAGTAGCTCAGGCTGTCGCAAAGGATAAGGATATAAGAAATGCGCTTGCCGCCAATCTCGATAAGGTTCTGTCGGACGCTGAGACTGTACTTAATAAAAGTCTTTCCGACGTTATGTCAACAAAGGCTGCCGTTCTGAAAATAGGTTCTCCGAAAAATTAACGGGATATAATAAAAGCTGACCCAGACTGCGGATCAGCTTTTATTTTTATATTATATCGTACAGCTTTAGAAATACATATGCTATGCAGCATACAGCAAGAATAAGCGATAAGGAAACAAGAGATTTTACTGAAGCTTTCTGCTTTTGCTTCTGCTTCTTAAATTCTTCGATAGCGTCCGGAGCAAAAGAATCTCTTGTGGACTTTCCGCCTAGAGTTGGATTAAGCATATCATCTATCTTAATATTGCGGAATTTTTCTTCCCTTGTAACCTTATTAACATCTGCTGAATCGTCAGATTCGTATGGGGAAGCCAGCAGCGACGAATCATATTTCTTCATATTGATATCGTCCATAGTCAGACCGGCGTCTGCGGTGTTGTTAAGATTATCGCCGTTGTCGAAAACGTGTCTTGTATCCACGTCCTTCATCATCTGATTTTTGCTGCGGTTGGCACGGAGCATCTGTATAAGCGCTTCGGTGTAAAGATTGCCTTCTTCGTCCGGCTCGTCAGTCAAAATAATATCAGTCGAATCGTTACCGTTGACGTCTGAATTATCCAGCAGGCTGGTGCGGTTTTTCTTGATTTTAAGCTTAGGAGCGGTTTTTACCTGAGCAGGCTGGCTTGTCCTGACCGATCCCGGAACAGGAATAGATGAAAACGAGTTTTCTGCGTTCTTATCGTCCTCGTCATCTTCGTCCGCATAGGTTTTAAAGGTAATAGGCTTTTTGAGTATTTTAGACCCTTTATTATCGCTGTAATCTTCTTCGTCCTCATAATCCGGTCCGGAAAACGCCTGAAAGCTTTCTGTTTCAGCTTCTTTAGCAGGTTTTACAGGCACAGCATATTTATCGTCAGCTTCTCCGCATTTATCATTTTCGGGTTCGCTAATGATCCTTTCGGCGGTTATAGGTGCGGAAGCAACAGAAAACTGGTTGTTTTCTATATCAGCGGCGCTTTCGGATTCAAATGAAACCATTTTTCCTGTGGAAATATCGAAGTATTCATCGCCGTCTTTAAGCGCGATCTTAAGCTTGGGGGGCTTTTCTCCGTTTTTCGGTGCGTTAGCCTGCGGTATTTCTATAAACGGGAACTCCTCGTTGGGATCTATCCCTTTTACTTTAAGTATGTCCAATGCGGTACGGCATTTCATTGAGCCTCTTACAAGCTCCTTGATAGGAAGCAGTATTATTTCGCAGAAGGTTTTATAGAACGACTTGTAAACGGTAAGATCCGTGTCGATCATTTCTTCGGGAAATCTGTCGTCAAAATACTTTTTCCACATACTCTGCGGGGATGAGATCATTTTATCTATGTATTCAGCCAACTGTATCCATAGCTGAGTTTCTTCTAACTCACGGTCGTTTATAACAAGCCACATATAGCACCGAAGAAAACAGTCATAGCAGGTAATATCCCGCAGGTTAAGTGCAACGTCATCAATGTTAAGCGCTTCTGTAAACTGACTGTCGGCATATGCAAAGCAGCGGTATCCATTGCTGGCAAGCTTAGCGTATGCGTTCTTTACCGAAGCGGTATCTCTTGTAAAGGGCGGAAGCGATGAAAAATCAAACGGAGTTGTGAAGCTGCCTATATCTCCGGTATCGTTCAGCTTTATAATATAAGTATATGCCTTATTTATTTCAGACTGAGCAGAATTTACAGGTATGCCGAGAATTCTGAAAGGGTTGCATGCAAACAGTTCAGTAGCTGTTATGCCAAGTTTGTTCGGCAAATTAATTCCCCCTTATTTGATAACAAAATAAATTTATTTTAAAATAGTATATTCTTTTACTTATGCTTTATTATATCAAATTTTATCCACTGATATGTCGATATTTTATTAATAATGCACAATAAAACTATGAATTTACTCAATTTCGTACAAAAATCAGTGCCTAAATTCTCAGAAAAAATGTATAATAATTATTGCAATTAATCTGGAAATGATGTATAATTATATAGATATAGTATATGCGGTAAACAAATTGCCGGTATCGGAAAAAAGTCAAGGGGGAAGTTTTTATGGCATTATTCGGACATAAAAAACGAACTGAAGAGATCAAGACTGTTCCTAAAGCCAAGGTGGATCCGGAGGATATATGGAATATGCCGGTAAAAAAGAAAACGGCTGAAGCGGAAACTGTGGCTGTAAAAGAAAGCAAGTATGATGAGCCGCATTTTGAAACCGTAGGACCTGCTCCGATAGACCCTGAAACAATTCGCAGAAAAATGGAGCTGCTTGAAAGGGAACTTGAGGCTCAGAAAAATAAGCCTGTAAAAACATATATAGATTACGACGTTGATCCGGTTGCCGGCGATGAGGTCATTACCGCCAGTGAGGAATATGAAAAGCGGTATGAAATCGAGCATAGGCGTTATGTAGAAACTCATTTTCAGGACATTGACTCTGCGGATGACAGCGATATAGATAAAAAGGTTAACGAAATGCTTGACGAAACTGCGAAGCGGGCTCAGGCTGTAAAGGAAAGAAATTACGGTATTGAAACGGTCGGGGAGGAAGAGGTTTCGAGCGGTCTGTCAAAGCTGGCTTCTCCGAAGGACGTAACTGAAGACGAAAATTTCAAGAATATTGAAGCCGTTCCAGATGAACTTATGAGCGGAGTTGAGGAATACATTCGCACTCAGCTTGATACAAGAACGGATTCTCAAGACGAGGATGAAATAGAAGAGATCTCTGCCGAGCTGGCTGCTGCGAAAACTAACGAGTTTCTTGAAAAATATAAAGACAGATAATTTTCTGAAAACAGTATTATTTATTAGGAGCGATAAAAGTGTTGATAAATACAGATAACCCTATAATCAAATATTCGGGAAAAGGTAAGCCTTTTCAGTACGATAAGCTTTTTTATGCAACCTTGAACGATTATATACTTGAGTATAAAAATGCCAGGCTTGATAAGCTTACGGATCAGGACGCTTCAATATGTCTGGCAAGAATAATCAGAAAAATGGAAGTTAACGATGTGCCTGTTCAGGAGTTTTTTCATGAAGAGCTTGAAAAGTGGTCGGCGCTTGACAATTATGCGAAAATACTCAAGCTCTGCGATCTGATGGCAAGGGATATGTTCTGCTGCTTCGATAAGAACAGATATGACGAAAACGGTGAATTTGCAGTGGTTGACAGAATATACTGTGTAAATAATAACGGTGAAAGAGATTATATATACTGTGAGGATATGGTAAAGAATAATATGTTCTCAAAGAAGAAGCTGTCACCTGAATCTGAGTATTTCAAGCAGCTGCTGGAATTTAACAGGCAGGGGAAGCTTCCAAAATCAAAATAGTCGGCGGCAGGTATAAAATATAAATTTATGAAACGGAGGAGTTCATGCTGAAAGTCTATGCTGCCTGAGATCAAAAGCATGAACAAATAACAATGGTTGTAATTGAAATGGAAAACGGAAAGAAAATAAAGATTGAGCTTTATCCTGAAACTGCTCCCATAACAGCAGCTAATTTTGAAAAGCTTGTAAAGGAAGGCTTTTATGACGGTCTGATATTTCATAGGGTCATCAAAGGCTTTATGATACAGGGCGGCTGTCCCGATGGAACGGGAATGGGAGGGCCTAAGGAGCGCATTAAGGGTGAATTTCTGGCTAACGGAGTTCCTAATAACCTGAAGCATACGAGAGGAGTCGTTTCAATGGCTCGTTCACAGGATCCTGATTCCGCCGGTTCTCAGTTCTTTATTATGCATAAAGACGCACCTCATCTTGACGGACAGTATGCGGCGTTCGGAAAGGTAATAGAGGGCATGGACGCAGTCGATGAGATAGCTTCGGTTAAGACAGGCTTCGGTGACCGTCCTGTTGAACCGCAGGTAATGAAGAAAGTAACTATTGAATAAAATGTTTACGGGCTTTTCGTTGTACGGAAAGCTCTGTTTTTGCCGCTTCTAAAATTAACTATGTCTGTAAAAACAAGGAGAGATTATGAATATTCAAAAGACCGTGGGAATATGCTGTGCCGGAGTCGGAACGGAATATCAGTCTAAAATATGTAATTATCTGCTGGATCAGATGCGTATGACCGATTGGCTCAGACTGATGTTTTTTACTTGCTATTCCGATAGTTTCAGCGGATCTGCGTATGACCTCGGAGAAGAAAACATTTTCAGGCTGATCAACTTTGAAAAGCTTGACGCCCTTATAATACTCACTGATACGATAAAGAGCAGAAGCACTCTAAGTTCTCTTATCGAAAGAGCGGAAGCTAATAACGTACCTGTAATAAGCTTTGACGGAATCGAACAAGGCTGCTGCAGTATAATATTTGATGATGCCGGCGCTGTTTACAGTCTGACAAAACATCTTATAGCAGATCACGGACGCCGCAGAATAAATTTTATGGCGGGGGATAATTCACAGAAGATATCAGCAGCAAGAACCGAGGCATACCGGCGTGCGCTTGAAGAATACGGTATCCGATATGAGCAGGAACGCGTAGGCGAAGGTATGTGGTGGGATGAAACTACTCAGCCTGTAGTGAAAAAATGGCTTGAAAGCGGAATGGAATTTGACGCCGTTGTATGTGCCAACGATGTAATGGCAATGGCTGTCATAGACGAGCTGACAAGACATGGGATCTCAGTTCCTGAAGAAGTCTCGGTAACGGGTATCGACGAACTTGAAGAGGGAAGGTATCATACTCCGGTCATTACCACAGCCGGAATGTGCTATAAGGAGGCGGCTGAAAAAGTAATATCGGTTATTTATGATTTGATAAACGGAACAGCTTCCGATAAGGTCTATGAATTTTCCTGCAAAGTTAGGTACGGAGGTAGCTGCGGCTGTAAAAATAATAAAACAGAGGATATTAATAAATATCATCATGAATATGTAAAGAGCTTTGATTCTGCTGTCAGCTTCAATCAGGAGCTTTGCAGAATGAATTCAAGGCTTGTGGAATGTTCGGCTGTCCACGAATCTATTGATCTGCTAAAGCAGGATATCATGAATACCTGGACTAAGAAAATGTGGGTGTGCGTTCGGGAAGGCTTTTTCACCAATCATGATGAGTATAATAATTCCGGTCTGAGCGAATATCCTGAGAAAATGGAGCTTATAGCTTTTAAGAACGGCTTTTCTCAGGGTCAGAATAAAACTTTTGAAACCAAGGAGCTTCTTCCGAGACTGGATGAGGAGCTTAACGAATGCCGTTCCTTGCTGTTTACTCCTCTTCATGTAAATAATAAGGCGGTAGGCTATATAGTAAAGGAACACGCAGCAAGCTATGTTGAATATGAGTGGTTTTCTTATGCCATGCATCTGTCTAACTCTCTGGAAACTATAAGGCAGCAGTCACAGATGAGAGAAATGATATCAACGCTTGAAAATATGTATATACGCGATTCTATGACTCAGCTTTACAACAGAAGAGGATTTTTCCGTATCCTCAGGGAAACGCTTCAGAATAACAAGGTAAACAACGTTATGATAATTTCGATCGACGTAGACGGTCTAAAGGAGATAAACGACGTTTACGGACATCTTGAAGGAGATTTTGCTATCAATACGATCGCAAGAGCACTGAATTCTGTTTCTGTCAAGGGGGAGATCTGTGCAAGATTCGGGGGCGACGAATTTATTGCGGCAGGCTGCAATGTAAGCGAGGAATATCAGGAAAACTACGGAAATCGTTTTAAAGAATATCTCGATTATTTCAATAAGCATTCCGGTAAAAGCTATGAAATAAAAGCCAGCGTTGGCGCAGTTGTAAAATGTACCGACTCGTATGACGATATAGACGAGCTTATCAGGCTTGCAGATGAAAAAATGTACAGCCATAAGTCTGCTAACAGAAGCAGCTACAGAACAAGAAGATAAATATTCCGCCATTTTCCTATAACGGAGAGTGGCGAAGCTTTTGCATATGATTTGTCGTTTTATCTGTTTTCGGCAATTATTTAAGGAGATGTTTGCATGAAAATAAAAAGATTAATTGCGCTGCTTTCAGCACTGTGCGTTGCGGCTGTCTCGGCTGCTTCGGTATTTGCTCAGCCGGAGACTGAAGAATATCAGCAGACTCAGGCGTCTGCTGCGACCTCAGCTTCCGTTTCAGAGCCGCTTGAAACCGAGCCTTTGTACACTCAGCAGACGGAGAACCCGCAGTCTGTAACGGCGCCGCCGGAAACGACTGTTGGAACTGAAATATTTACGCAGGATACTCCTACGCTGGAGCCGACAAAGGTATCTCTTGAAGTAGGAGAAATTGAAAATCTCCGTTTTAAAGTAAAGCTGAATATATCGCCGAAGATACTGTTTTCAGGAGCGACGATAAATGTTGAATATGACAGCGATCTGCTGGAGCTGAAAGGCTCAGAGATAAATGAATCGGCGATCGGAGGTATACCGGTTGACAGCAGTGCCGACGGAAAATATACCTTTACATATATGAATACCGCAGGAACACAGTACGACGGAACGTATTCAACGCTGACGTTCAGGATAAAGGATAAGACTATGACCTCGTGTGTTATTTATGTTTCAGTGGAGTCGCTTGAGGATATAAATCTGCTGCCCATTGCAAATGTTATACAGAACGGTATCGTTACCTACCGCAGCGCAGAGCCTGCCGACGCAGAAGCAGATCCGGATAGCTTTATCCAAATAAAGCTTGATCGTTCTGATGAGCCGACAGCGCTTGAATATCTGGGAATTACAGATATAGAAGAAGCGGCAGTATCTGATAATCAGATCGCGTTTGTTGAGAACGGGGAAATTAAAACTCTTCAAGCGGGACAGACTGATCTTATAATTACTCACAGCGACGGTACGAAAAGCTATTACAGGGTCTTAGTATCAGAGCCGCAGGAATCCTCGTCCTCTGATACTGCGGTAAAAAAGAAAGCAGAGCTGCCTAAGGAGAAAAATTCCGGACGAACGGCGGTCATAATTGGCTTAGTTATTGTCGGAATTGCCGCTATTGCTGCCGAATATATAATTATTGTAAAACCGTTTGATAAATTCAAAGCACCTGTGCCGAGGATCTATGAGCAGGATATGAACGATGCTGAATACGAAGATTATAATGAGCCTGACTCTGAGGTGCCTGAAAATGATGATGCAGATGAACGTAAAGAATAAGGCTTCGGATACAAGGACGGAAAATTCTCAGGTATAACAATATTTTTTGCTGCACCCTCTTGCTTTTTGTCGGATAATTTGGTATGATAGTATATAAGGTTTATTTTGTTCCTGTAAAGCGTTTTCTGCGGGAATGTCTGATATATTTTATTCTGTTCGGAGGTAAAGGTATATGCCTACTAAGTATGTGTTTGTTACAGGCGGAGTTGTTTCGGGGCTGGGAAAGGGTATAACTGCGGCTTCATTGGGCCGTCTGCTTAAAGCGAGAGGCTACAGCGTTACAATTCAGAAATTTGATCCTTATATTAATGTTGACCCCGGTACTATGTCGCCGTATCAGCACGGCGAGGTTTTTGTTACCGACGACGGCGCGGAGACCGACCTTGATCTCGGTCACTACGAGCGTTTTATTGACGAGAATCTTTCCATTAATTCAAATGTAACTACTGGGAAAATATACTGGAATGTACTTAATAAGGAAAGAAGAGGGGATTATCTTGGCGGAACGGTCCAGGTAGTTCCTCATATAACGAATGAGATAAAGGATAAGCTCTACAGAGTAGGCAAGGATACTAATACCGATGTTGTAATTACCGAGATCGGCGGAACTGTAGGAGATATTGAATCCACACCGTTCCTTGAGGCTATAAGACAGGCGTATACAGAACTCGGCAGAGATAACGCAATGTTTATCCATGTATGTCTTATTCCGTATATTTCAGGTTCTAAGGAACTGAAATCAAAGCCGACTCAGCATTCGGTTAAAGAGCTGCTGTCTATGGGGATCCAGCCGAACGTTCTGGTTCTGCGCTCGGAAATGGAAATTCCTGAGGATATGAAAAAGAAGATCAGTCTGTTCTGCAATGTCCGTCCGGAGGACGTTATTCAGAATCTTACGGCGCCGTCACTTTACGAGGTCCCGCTGTGGCTGGAGGAGGAGGGACTTGCAGACGTTGTATGTCAGCATCTGCACCTTGAAAACCGCGAGCCTGACCTTACCGGCTGGAAAGCAATGATAGAGCGTGTGAAGAACTGTGATAAGACTGTAACTATCGGTCTTGTAGGAAAGTATGTCGAGCTTGAGGACGCCTATCTTTCGGTTGCGGAAGCGCTTCGTCACGGCGGCTTTGAAAACGGAGCAGAGGTAGATATAAAATGGCTTCAGTCTGAGGATATTACTGAAGAAAGCGCGCCTGAAATATTAAAGGGCGTTGACGGAATAATCGTTCCGGGCGGCTTCGGCGACAGAGGAATAGAGGGAATGATCGAGGCTATAAGATATGCAAGGGAAAACAAGATACCTATGTTCGGTATCTGCCTGGGTATGCAGATGTCTGTAGTAGAGTTTTCAAGAAACTGTGCAGGGCTTAAGGGAGCTAATTCAACTGAGTTCTGTGAAACTCCGTATCCTGTTATAGATATAATGGACGAGCAGAAGGATATTACGGAAAAGGGCGGAACTATGCGTCTTGGACTGTATCCCTGCAAGCTTGCGGAGGGTTCGAGATGCGCCGGAATATACAATGAACCGCTTATCTACGAGCGTCACCGTCACCGCTGGGAATTTAATAACGAGTTCAGAAAGATACTTACTGAAAAGGGTCTTGTGCTTGCGGGTCTTTCTCCCGATGAAAAGCTTGTTGAAATAGTCGAGCTTCCGGCAGATGTTCACCCGTGGTTTGTCGGAGTTCAGTTCCATCCGGAATTTAAATCCCGTCCTAACCATGCTCAGCTGCTGTTCAAGGATTTTATTCGTGCGGCGGTAGAATACAGCGAAAAATAAATACTGCGGGCTGTTCGGCGATTCTGCGGGACAGCCGCTTTTGGATTATGAAGAAAAAGGAGTGCGTATGGTTATGAGAGAACTTGAGTATCCTTTTGACTCGGCTTATATTCTTAAAAAGAAAAGGTCGCTTAAAAAGAAGCTGCTTTCGGACGGGTCAGTCAGACTGAAAAAAAGGATAGCGGTTCTGGGCGGTTCTACGACAAGCGATATAGTTTCGGTCATGGAGCTTTTTCTGCTCAACTTCGGTATAGAAGCGGAGTTTTATCAGTCGGAATACGCTCAGTACTGGCAGGACGCAGTTTTCGGAAACTCTGAGCTTGATAGCTTTGACCCCGATATTATTTTTATTCATACAACATACCGTAATCTTGAAGCTTCTTTGAATATCAGAATGACCCGTGAGGAAACGGACGCCCTTCTGGAAGAAAGATACAGCAGACTGGAGCAGATGTGGATCGCTCTCAGTAAAAAATTCCGCTGCCCTATAATTCAGAATAACTTTGAGCTGCCTTTTTTCAGGCTCATGGGAAGCAGAGAGGCGTACGATCATCACGGAACGGTAAACTTTATCACAAGGCTCAATATGAAGCTTTACGATTATGCAGCGGAGCATGAAAGCTTCTATATAAACGATATAAACTGGCTTTCCGCTGCGTACGGGCTGGATAAATGGTATGATTTGAAATACTGGTATATGTACAAATACGCCATGAGCCTTGAGGCTGTTCCTGAATATGCGTTTCAGACTGCAAATATAATAAAATCTGTTTTCGGTAAGAATAAAAAGTGTATAGCCGTTGATCTGGACAATACTATGTGGGGCGGAATAGTCGGTGACGATGGAGCTGAAAATCTGGAGATCGGCCAGGAAACCGGAACGGCTCAGGCTTATTATGAGTTTCAGCAGTATATAAGGTCATATAAGGATATGGGAGTTCTGCTTACAGTATGCTCAAAGAATGAAGAGGAAAATGCGCTTGCCGGACTTTCTCACCCTGAGGGAGCGGTTTCTCCTGACGACTTTATAATTATTAAGGCGAACTGGGAGCCTAAGGATAAAAATCTTGAGGATACGGCGGCACAGCTGAATATTCTTCCGGAGGCTATAGTTTTTGCTGACGATAACCCTGCCGAGAGGGAAATAGTGCGGTCGCAGACAAGCGTAAGCGTTCCTGAAATAAACGATGTGTCCGATTACATAAAAACGATTGACCGCTCAGGATTTTTTGAGGTCACCAGCCTTTCTGCCGACGATCTGAAAAGAAATGAAATGTATAAGGCGAATATTGCAAGGGAAAATTCTCTGGCAAGATTTGAATCCTATGAGGATTATCTGCTTAGTCTTGAAATGACCGCCGAAATACAGCCGTTCAAGCCGGTTTATATCCAGCGGATAACTCAGCTTACCAATAAGAGCAACCAGTTTAATCTGACTACGAGGCGCTATACTCAGACGGAGCTTGAGGATATATCAGAAAACGAAAGCTATATTACTCTTTACGGAAAGCTGACAGATAAGTTCGGGGATAATGGGGTAGTATCGGTCATAGTCGGAGAAAAGGACGGAAACTCTCTTAATATCGAGCTTTGGCTTATGAGCTGCCGTGTGCTGAAAAGAGATATGGAGCTTGCAATGCTTGACGCACTGGCGGCTCAGGCAAAGGCTCAGGGAATCTCAAAGCTTAAAGGAACATATATCCCCTCTGCCAAAAATAAAATGGTAAAGGACTTATATCCAGATGTCTTAGGCTTTTCGCCTGTTTCCGCTGATCCGCAGGGCGTTACTGTCTGGGAGCTTGATATAACGGAATATTCCGTCAGGAATAAAGTAATAAAGGTAAACTGAAAGGAGAATTTATATGAACACGAAGGAGATTTACGAAAGGCTGGAGTCAGTTTTTCAGGATGTTTTTGACGATAAGGATATACAGCTGACTTCTTCAACGACTGCTGACGATATTGACGATTGGGACTCTATCGAACATATTACGCTTATAAGCGCCGTTGAGGACGAGTTTAAAATGCGTTTTACAATGGGCGAGGTCTCAGGAATGAAAAACGTAGGTGAAATGGCGGAAATAATTCAGCAGAGAGGCAGATAATTTTACCGTACGGTTGCTTTTGAAAGGAATTCGGTGTATAATAACCATATAAAAGTTTTTGAATCGGAGGAGAACGGAGTTGAGCTTTAAGCTTATACAGGGAGTTACTGCGGAGGATCTTGACGGGATTCATTCTGCTTATTATACTGATGAAAACGGGATTTCTGCCGTTTTAAGCGCAGAGCTTATTGAAAGTGCTGTATGTTCTCTGATAAAAAGGCTTGACGAGCCGGTTTTCTTTTTTATTGAGCTGCCCTGCGGCGAGGATCAAGAGAAAGCCTTGAGGAAAAATAAGACGGATTCTTTTCATTATGATCTGTATTATCTTGACAACTGTACTTTGCCTGTTGCCCAAGCTATAATGGGGCGCTACGGAGAACTGCTTGTAAACGACGGGATATGTCGTTTCGGCTTTGGTTCTCACGCAAGCGGAGAGGAGATATACTGTCTTAATTATCAGGTCGTTTCGGTTTACGGAAGCTGTGAAAAATTTGAACCTGTTTTCAAAAAACTGGGAGCAGTAAAAGAAAAGAATTTCAGAACTCTTTGGGACAATTTTTCTGCGGATACACCCGGTACGAGTGTGTCCGTTGAAAAAGACGGTGAAACAGTATATGATATACCTGTAAATCTTGAGCCTGAGGGAATGTATCTGGCTGATACTCTTGAAGAACAGTAAATTTAATACGAATAGAGGCGTTGATAAATGAATATATGGCACGATATTTCGCCTAAGGCGATAACTAAAGATTTGTTTACGGCAGTGATCGAGATACCTAAAGGCTCAAAGGTAAAATATGAGCTTGACAAGGAAACCGGACTGCTTAAAATGGACAGAATACTGTATACTTCAACTCATTATCCTGCAAATTACGGATTTATTCCGCGTACCTTTGCTGATGACGGCGACCCGCTTGACGTTTTGGTGCTTTGCTCGGAAACTCTTGTTCCTATGTCTTTGGTAAGGTGCTATCCGATCGGCGTTATTTCAATGCTTGACAACGGGGCGGCAGACGAAAAAATAATCTGCATACCGGAAAATGATCCTACCTATAATCTATATAAGGATATTTCCAGCCTTCCCAAGCATATTTTTGACGAAATGTCGCATTTCTTTTCGGTTTATAAGCAGCTTGAAGGCAAGGATACCGTTATTGACGACGTTAAGGACGCCCAGACTGCTATTGAGATCGTTCAGTTCTGTATAGATAATTATATAGAAAAGTACTGCAAATAAATAATTGTTTTTGGTAAGGCGAGCCTGCGTGCCGGTTTTGATACGACCGGTATGCAGGCGTTTTTTGTCAGAGGGAAAATATAGCCGAAATTATTACAATGAAAAGCTGTATTGTTAACAAAAAGTTTAAAAACAAAATCACAGCACTCCTTTTGTAATAATTATTTTATTTAACTATAATATTTGTAACCTAATTTACATTATGTGGTACGAAGCGTAAAAAGGAGTACATTTTTTTGAACTCATAAAAATAACCTGATAAAATTGTGGTTTTTTTCAAAAAAACTGTTGACCGATACTATATATTGTGCTATAATTAATAACATACAAAAGACGGTTTAAAGAAGCAGCGAGTGCTGGAGTTTGCAGAAAACGTATGGATATGGCTGCATCAGGAAGAATTTTCTTGAAATATTTTATTCATAAGTTACAAAACAGTAACCTGCATTCGACTGAATATTACAAAAAAACGCTTTAAAAGCATACGGTTCGACGGCGTTTGTCAGGCAATTTACGTTTTAATTATTGAGTTTTGGCGAAATTTACAGTTGCAATTTCTTTATGCATAGTGTATAATAAAGACACAGCGGTGAAAAGTGCAAAAAAGTGGTGAAAAGACCCTAAGCTTTAAAAGCTTTTCAATGCATTATGTATAAGGAGGTGGACAGCTTGCTGACAAGTATGCTTAAAGGAACGTATAATCAGAGTATGGACGTTAAGGGAAGAATGACGTTTCCTGCAAAGCTGCGTGAAATTATCGGCGAGAGGTTCATCGTTACCAAAGGCCTTGACGGCTGTCTGTTTGTTTATTCGCTTGAGGATTTTGAGGTCAGAGCCAATAAAATCAAGGCTCTTCCTATGGCACAGGGAAGAAATCTTCAGAGAAGCTTTATGGCAAACGCCAGTGAAGTCGAGGCGGATAAGCAGGGAAGAATACTTATTCCTCCTGCCCTGCGCGAGATGGCAGGACTTGAAAAGGACGTTGTTGTAGCCGGAGTTTCTGACAGGTGCGAGATCTGGGATAAGCAGAAATGGGACGAGCTTAACAGCAGCGTTGACGACGAAATGCTTATGAATGCGTTGGAAGGTCTTGATTTTTAGTGGAGTTTAAGCATATTTCAGTGCTGCTTAACGAGTGTATAGAGGGACTTGCAATAAAGCCCGGCGGCATATATGTAGACGGTACGGCAGGCGGTGCGGGTCATTCCCGTGAGATAGCGTCAAGGCTCGATCCTCAAAAGGGAAGGCTTATTGCTCTCGACCGTGATCCTGAAGCTGTAAAGACTGCGTCTGAAAGGCTTGCGGGATATCCAGCCGAGGTAATTCGTTCAAACTATTCTGATATGGATACGGTTCTGGAGGAGTTGGGAATAACCGGAGCCGACGGAATACTGCTTGATCTGGGTGTTTCCTCCTATCAGCTGGACAATGCTGAAAGAGGTTTTTCTTATCACAGCGACGCTCCTCTTGATATGAGAATGAGCGGCGAAGGTATTTCGGCAAAGGATATTGTGAACGGATCTTCCGCGGAGGAGCTTGCAAGGATCATATTTGAATACGGCGAGGAAAAATTTGCGAGAAGCATAGCCGCCAATATTGTAAAAGAACGTGAAAATTCGCCGATCGAAACTACCGGTCAGCTGGCGGAGATTATAAAGGGGTCGGTTCCGCAGAAGGTGCGCAGGGAGAAAAATCCCTGTAAGAAAACCTTTCAGGCGATAAGGATCGCGGTAAACGACGAGCTTGGTCATCTTGACAAAGCGCTGGATACGGCGTTCGGCTGTCTTAATCCCGAAGGAAGACTTGCGGTAATTACATTTCATTCTCTTGAGGACAGGCTGGTCAAGCAGAGATTTGCTTCGTTCTGCCGTGGCTGTATATGTCCTTCGGAATTCCCTGTCTGTGTATGCGGAAGAAAGCCTGAAGGGAAGCTTGTGAACAGAAAGCCTATAGAACCGGGCGAAGAAGAGCTTGCCGCAAACAGCCGCAGCAGAAGCGCAAAGCTGCGTATAATTGAAAAGCTATAACATAATTGACGTGTAAAAATACATACTGCGTATATACGCGGTAAGAGGTGAAGTTAAAAATGGCTAAGATAAATAACTTGGCATACGATTACAGCGTATATGACGAGGAGGAGATACAGGCTCCCCGTAAGATAAAGCATCGCGTAAATCCTGCGAAGAAAAAAACAGCAGGCGGTATCAAGGCTCTCGGAGCAGCGGTTGCCGCATTGGCTTTGTTCTGCTCGATGATATACGGAAGAGTGGAGCTGTCAAGCCTTTATACTCAGCAGTCGGAGCTTGAGGCTCAGCTTACTCAGCTTACAAACGAAAATATAAGTCTTGAATCTGAGCTGGCTCAGAAAACAGGACTTACAAAGGTTGAGGAATACGCTGAAAACGAGCTGGGACTTCAGAAGCTGGACAAATCCCAGATAGAGTACGTTGAAATAGAGGGCGATACAGTTGCAGAGGTAGTCGCTCCGGAGGATACAAACATATTTGTTAAAATCAAGCGCTGGTTCTCAGACTTGCTGGAATATATCGGGGCGTAGTCCAATAGAATATTAACGGGGAAAGTTAGGGACAGTAAAATGTACTTAGCTTTCTTGTTCTATTATAATTAATGATGAAATTTGTCTTTTTATTGTGAAAACGGCGGACAAGACTGTTTTCTTCAATGAATTACTCATACTTTAGAAAAGGCATTTCAGGAAAGGCAGGCAAAATATGACTGACAAGCCCAGCAGAATAATGAAGCGAAGGCTAAATCTTTGGATAAATCTTGTAATTATTGCTCTGGTTGCTTATATAATAATCTGTATATTTAAAGTATCGGTCACTGAATCAAAAAAGTGGCAGGAGCTTGCCAACTCTCAGCAGCTGAAAAGTACGGTAGTTCCCGCTTCAAGAGGAACTATCTATGATACAAACGATCAGGTGCTTGCACAAAGCGCTACTGTATATACGGTTTACTGCGATCCGCAGATGCTGTGGAACGATTATCTAGACAAAAAAGATGAGCGGCTTCAGGAGCTTCAGAAGCTTGTGGCAAACGAAGATGACGCAGATAAAAGAGCCGGCTATCAGAAAAAGCTGGACAAGGCAAAATCGACCGATGACAGCTTTGCTGATCTGGTGGAATTTCTGGCGTCAACACTTGAAATGGATACCACTAAAATTGAAAAATTCTGTACCGATAAAGGCTCACGGTATGTAATTATCAAAAAGAACGTAGAAAAAACCACAGCCGATAAGATAGAGGATTATCTTTCAGAGGAGGGTCTTGACGGTATAAGGTGTGATCCGTCAACCAAAAGATTTTATCCTCAGAACGAGCTGGCCTCAAATGTAATAGGACATCTCAGCTACGACGGAGACGGAATTTACGGACTTGAGTCATATTACGACGATTATCTTTCGGGGATTGACGGACGGGTCGTAACCGCTACCGCCAGAAACGGAACTGAGATACCGTACAGATATAAGCAGAGCTACGACGCTCAGGACGGAGATTCGCTGAAGCTTAATATCGACGTTAATATTCAGTATCATCTTGAAAGAGCGCTGAAGAAGGCTTACGATGAAAACAAGCCAAACGAGCGTGCCTGCGGGATCATAATGAACCCTAAGACAGGAGAGGTCTACGCTATGGCGACAAGCTACAGCTACGACCCCAATAATCCTGCCCAGATAACAAGCGATCAAATGGCGGCAGAGCTTGAAAAGCTTGATCCCGATTCTCAGGAATACAGTGATCTTCAGCTTAACGCTTGGTCTACTCAGTGGAAGAACAAGGCTATATCTGAGCTTTATTTCCCCGGCTCGGTATTTAAGGTAATAACCGGTTCGTCCGCTCTTGAGGAAAAGGCAATATCACTTGAGGATACCTTCTCCTGTCATACCAGCATTACCGTTGCCGACAGAAACTTCAATTGCTGGGCGACATATGATCACGGCTCTCAGAATCTCGCAACTGCAATGCTCAACTCCTGCAACCCGGCGTTTGTTCAGATAGGTCAGCGTCTGGGAACTGAAGGCTTTTTCAAATATTTTAAGGCATACGGCTTTACGGAGCTAACCGGTATTGACCTTCCAGGAGAGGCAAGCTCGATCTATATGCCGCTGTCAAGAATGGGAAGCGTAGAGCTTGCGTCGTCCTCCTTCGGACAGACAAACAAGGTTACTCCGATACAGATGATAACTGCTTATTCAGCCTGCGTTAACGGAGGGTATCTCGTTACCCCGCAGATCGTGGATAAGATCGTAGATTCAAACGGAAATGTAGTCAAGGATTTTGATACTGTTGTAAAGCGTCAGGTTATCTCAGAGGAAACCTCTGCTGCTATGAGGGAGATCCTTGAGGGAGTAGTAAACGGTCAGCAGGGTTCAAACTGTTATATACAGGGCTACCGTATAGGCGGAAAATCAGGTACATCTCAGAAGATAGACGTTGATTCGACCGGAAATACCTATGTTGCTTCCTACTGCGCATTTGCTCCTGCCGACGATCCCGAAATAATAATGCTTGTAATGGTAGACGATCCTACCGGAGAAAAATATTACGGTTCTCAGGTCGCTGCACCTATCTGCGTAGAGGTGCTTTCAGAGGTGCTTCCTTATATGGGATTCTTCCCGGAATATACTGAGGAGGAGCTTGAAAAGCTTCAGGTCTCCGTTCCGAACGTTGAATATACGTCAATAGACAGCGCTAAGAAAACTCTTGAGGATCTCGGACTTGAAGTAAAGCTCCAAGGCTCCGGCGACAGTGTGCTGAAGCAGGTTCCTAAGGCGGTTTCTGTTGAAAGAGGAAGCTCGGTGGTTCTGTATACTGAGGAGGGCTATACGGAGGATACGGTCGTAGTGCCTAATCTTCAGGGCCTTACTAAGGAACAGGCTAAAAATACTCTTGAAGCCTACGGACTAAATCTTTCTCCTCAGGGAAGCGCTGCATATGAAGAAGGCGCTCTAGCCAAGGACGATCAGGATTATTCCGAGGGTGCAAACGTTCCCGTAGGTACTGCGGTAAAGGTGACGTTTGAGCAAAGCTCGGTAGGCTCGCAGTAATTCTGCGATATTCTATAGTTTAAGAGGACTGATAATAATGAAATTGTACGACCTTATAAAAGGTGTGGCTGAAACCGGTCTGCCGGATACTGAAATAACCTGTATTACCTCGGATACAAGAACCGAAATGAAAGCGGGAGGAATGTTCGTCTGTATTAAAGGCGCAGTTTTCGACGGTCACAACGCAGCTGCTGAAATGCTTGAAAAGGGCGCTTCGGTTGTTGTAGCTGAGCGTGATCTGGGTCTTGACAGGCAAATAATAGTTGAAGATACCAGAGCGGCATATCCTATGCTCTGCTCGGCGTGGTTCGGTCATCCCGAAAAAAAGCTGAAGCTTGTGGGAGTTACCGGAACTAACGGAAAGACGACTATAACTACGGTAATGAAAAAGGTTCTTTCTGCGCTGGGGTGCAAGGCGGGTCTTATAGGTACCTGTCAGAACGAGATAGGCGACGAGATATATCCTACCTCAAGAACTACTCCCGAGCCTTACGATCTGTTTGAGCTTTTTGACAATATGGTTCGTAAAGGCTGTGAATATGCAATAATGGAGGCGTCCTCGCAGGGACTTGAACAGAAGCGTCTGGGACCCTGCCGTTTTACAGCGGGAGTATTCACAAATCTTACTCAGGATCATCTTGATGTTCACGGAACGATGGAGAATTATTATCAGGCAAAAAGGATACTTTTTGAAATTTCCGATAAGGCGATAATAAATATCGACGATGAATACGGAAAAAGATATATCAGAGAGATCTCATGTCCGTACAGGACTTTTTCGGCTGTATCAAAGGCAGATTTTTACGCAGAGGATATTCTGCTTTCAGCAAGCGGCGTAAAATATGTTTTCTGCGACGGAAAGACTAAGCATAACGTTGATTTTAAAATGCCGGGACTTTTCAACGTTTCAAATTCGCTGGCGGTTATCGCCTGCTGCGAAACGCTGGGTTTTGATACGGAAAGCGTAATAAAGGCGCTGAATAAAATGCAGGGAGTAAGGGGAAGAGCTGAGGTAGTTCCTACCGGCAGGGATTTTACAGTCATATGCGATTATGCGCATACTCCCGACGCTCTGGCAAACGTTCTGTCTGCTATAAAGGAAAGCGCGGGCGGAAAGGTCAAATGTCTTTTCGGCTGCGGAGGAAACCGCGATGCTACAAAGCGTCCCTTAATGGCGGCGGCAGCAGCAGATAACGCTGATTTTCTTATCGTTACTTCGGATAATCCCAGAAACGAAGATCCGGAAGAGATAATAAGCGATGTTTTAAAAGGACTTGAGGGTAAAAACACGCCTTACATAAAAATATGCGACAGAAGAGAGGCTATTTATTGGGCGGTCAGAAACGCTGAGAAGAATGATATTATCGTACTTGCCGGAAAGGGTCATGAGGATTATCAAATTCTTGCCGGAGGAGTAAAGATACATTTTGACGAGCGCGAGGTAGTTGCTGAGGCCCTTGCGAAGCTTAAATAAAGAATAGAAGATTACTGCAAAAAGGCATAGTTAAGGAGCAAACGTATATGGAGAAAATGAGCTTGGCTGAAATTATACAGGCTGTCGATGGAAGTTTCGGCTTTCCCGTTGACACTATGGTCAGTGCAATCTCAACCGACACAAGGAAAATAACGAAAGATTCAGTATTTGTCGCCCTTAAAGGTGAAAGGTTTGACGGTCACGATTTTGCGGCTGAGGCTATGAAGCTGGGAGCTGCCGCAGTGATTGCCGAAAGACCGGTAGAGGGAGCAAAATGCATTATAGTTGATTCTTCCGCAAAGGCTCTGCTGGATCTTGCTAACTTTTACCGCAGGAAGTTCGATATACCGCTTATCGGCATTACCGGAAGCGTTGGAAAAACTACCACTAAGGATATGATAGCCTGCGTAGTTTCAAGGAAGTATAAAACGCTTAAAACGCAGGGGAATTTCAATAACGAAATAGGACTTCCGCAGACGCTTTTCGGACTTGACAGAAGCTACGAGGCGGCGGTCATAGAAATGGGAATGAGCCATTTTGGAGAAATATCGCGGCTTTCTATGTGCGCCTGTCCGACCTGTGCCGTAATAACGAATATAGGGGTTTCTCATATTGAAAATCTCGGCACTCAGGAGAATATTCTCAAAGCAAAGCTTGAGATACTTGACGGTGCTGAATACGGAGCGCCGCTGATCCTGTGCAGGGACGACAAGTTTCTGGCGGGAGCGGAGATACACGGCGGGAGAAAAACGGTTTACTATTCCGTAAAAAAGAAGGACTGCCAGGTATTTGCGACGGAAATTGAAAACGGTGAAAACTCGGTATCGTTTACGGTAAACTATCCGGGAGGTAGGATAAGTGCGGTCGTAAACTGCCCCGGAGAGCATAATGTTAAAAACGCTCTTGCGGCTTTCTGCGTAGGCCTTGAGCTTGGGATCGAGCCTGAGGAAATAGTCAGAGGAATAGCCGAATACAGACCTGAGGGCATGAGACAGAATATTACCGAAAAAAACGGGATAAAATTTATTCTTGACTGCTATAATGCCGCTCCCGATTCTATGAAAGCAAGTCTGGCGGTTCTGGCTCAGACTCATACTGACGGCAGAAAATATGCGGTTCTTGGCGATATGCTTGAGCTTGGGAAAAACTCCAGGCAATATCATAGAACGGTCGGAAAATACGCTGCGGCTTCTGACGCCGATATGCTTCTCTGTTATGGAGAAAACTCGGCGTACTATATAGAGGGTGCAGTTCAGTCAGGCTTTCCGGAGGACAGCTGCCGGCTTTTTTCAGACCGAAAGGAGCTTACAGTATATCTGAAGAAGATCCTTGAAAAGGGAGATACCGTTTTGGTCAAGGGCAGCCGCGGCATGAGGCTTGAAGAGGTGGTAAATGGTCTGGAATAAGATCATAATTATTCTTGCGATAGAAATATGCGCCGTATATATGCTCGGCAGGATATTTATCCCCTATTTCAGAAGGCTTAAAACCGGAAAGCTGGAATTCTGTTTAGGCGACAGGTTCAAAAAGGACGGTTCAGAGCCTAAGTTCGGCGGGATAATAATTGCGGCGTCAATGGGTCTCGGACTGTTCCTTGGAGCCAGCGTTTTGGCTTCAGGCTACAGTCTCGGAGAAAGCGGAAGCGGTAAGAGGATCGCGGCGGCATATGTATACTGTCTGCTGCTGGCGGCTGTGGGGACTGCTGAAGACTATGCAAAGGACTGCCGCAGGGCGGCGCTGGGATTTAAAATGCGGCATAAGGCTGCGGCTCAGTTTATTATGAGCGCCGGCTTTCTGCTGGTTCTTTATTTTCAGGGGGACGAAACAAGAGAGGTACTGCTTCCGTTCCGTATGGGATATATAAATTTCGGATACCTTTACTATCCGCTTATGGGACTGATGATGACAGGGGCGGTAAATGCAGTTAAGCTTAACGACTGCTTTGCGGGAGATACCACCGGCAGCTGTGACGGACTTTGTCCGGCTGTATGCGCAGTTTTTTCACTTATAACAGCCTGCTGCTGCAATATTACCGGGAACGCCGAGGGGCAGCTTTACGCCTATTGTGCGGCAGGAGCTTCGGCGGCTGTCCTTATCTGGAATCTTTCGCCTGCAAAGCTGTATATAGGCGAAAGCGGCTCGCTTTTTCTGGGCGGAGCAATGGCGTCTGCGGTTATTTTATCAAAGCTTCATTTTCTGTTTTTATTGGCGGGTATAGGCTTTATTATTGATTCGGTCTGTACTCTGATACAGTATTTTGTATTCAGGAAAAACAGAAAGCTTGTATTTAAAGGAAACAGCCTTCATGCGCATTTTAAGGCGAATGGCTGGAGCGATTACAGAATAATAGCTGTTTTCTCGCTTATTACACTTATCGGAGGAGCCGGAGCGGCGGCGTTTTCGGTTTACAGCACTAAATTATAGAACAAAGGGAGGTTGTTTTCATGGCTGACAAAGGCAGAGTAAAAGACAGCGGCGCATCAGGAGAAGATAGCCGCGGGTCTGCCGGACAACCCATTGCGCAGGCAAGAAAAAGAATAAATTTCAGATTTATAAAAAGCGAGATCGACAAGCCGTTTTTCATATTGGTTTTGGTTCTTCTCGTATTCGGGATAGTAATGATGTTTTCGGCAAGCTACGCATGGGGTCTTTCAGAATACAACGACGGCTATCATTATGTAAAAAAACAGATATTTGCCGGGGTTCTCGGACTTGTGGCAATGTTCGCTATGTCCTTTCTGGATTATCACTTCTTCCAGAATACAAAAATGGCATATATAATTTTCTCGGTCACTTGGCTGCTTACGCTTTATACGGCTTTTTTCGGAGTGGAAACTGCTGACGCCCGCAGATGGATCTACATAGGCTCGCTTCAGCTCCAGCCTTCGGAGCTGCTTAAGATCGGCTTCATAATTATTTTTGCATATATAATGTCAGTCAACTTTCCGAAGTTCAAGGACTGGAAATACTGTGTGCTTCCGTTTACGATCATACTCGGAATGGTTGCGGGAGTTCTGGTTCTTCAGCGTCATATGTCTGCGGTGCTGCTTGTGGGAATTATCGGAATAACCATGATGTTCGTCAGCGGAATGCCAAGGAAAACCTTCTGGATATTTATTGCCTGCGTCGGAGCGGCAGGAGTAATACTGGTCCTGTATAAAATATTCGCTACCGGCGATTTCAACTATATTCTTGACAGATTCAAGAGCTGGCAGGATCCGACATCGGATACAAGCGACACTACTTTGCAGACCTATCAGTCTATTCTTGCGATTGGTTCCGGCGGACTTTTCGGTCTCGGTTTCGGAGAATCAAGACAGAAGTACCTTTATCTCCCGGAATCTCAGAATGACTTTGTATTTTCTGTAGTCTGTGAGGAGCTTGGATTTGTAGGGGCAATGGTCGTAATAATACTGTTTCTTATGTTTATAATAAGAGGCTTTTATATCGGTTCGAGAGCAAAGGACCGTTTCGGAATGCTGCTTGCAGCGGGTATCACAATGCAGATAGGCTCTCAGGCGCTGCTGAATATTGCGGTTGCGAGCAACGCTTTTCCGAACACGGGAATTTCACTGCCGTTTTTCAGCTACGGCGGAACCGCATTGCTTATACAGCTTGCGGAAATGGGAATACTGCTGAATATCTCAAGACAGGCGAGAACGCCTAAATAACCCGAATACTTGAATAAGAGAGGTTTATTTTTATGCTGAGAGTACTGCTTGCAGGAGGCGGAACTGCGGGTCATGTAAATCCCGCTCTGGCAATTGCCGAAATAATAAAGGAGCATTATCCGGACGCGGAGTTCTGCTTTGCAGGGAATCCTGAAAAGCTGGAAGCAAAGCTTGTTCCCGAGGCCGGCTACAGATTCGAGCCTATTAAGGTCGAGGGTTTTCAGAGAAAGCTGAATTTTAAGAACGTAAAGCGCAATATAAAAGCGGTGTGGTATCTAAGCCGTACAGGAAGCAGGTCTAAGCAGATAATAAACGATTTCAAACCGAATATTGTTATCGGTACCGGAGGCTACGTTTCAGGTCCTGTCGTAAGGAAAGCCGCTCAGTTGGGAATAAAGACCGCTATTCACGAAGCGAATGCCTTCGCAGGAGTAACAACGAAGCTTCTGTCCAAAAATGTGGACAAAATAATGCTGACCGTAGAGGATACCAAGAATCTTGATCCGTCTGTAAAAGATAAGGCGGAGGTTACCGGACTTCCTGTAAGAAAAGCCTTTGAGCGTATATCAAAATCAGATGCAAGGCATAAGCTGGGCTTTGCAGATAATGAGATCGTGATCCTTTCAGCGGGCGGAAGCCTTGGTTCCAGAGTCCTGAACGAAAATGTAGCAAGACTTCTTAAATGGTATCAGGAAAGCGGCGTCAAGGTAAATCATATCCACTCCTTCGGAACGTATAAGGGTTATTCAAATTATATTTCCGAGCTGGAAGCTGACGGGATAAAGGTGAAGAACAACCGCAGGCTTATTATAAAGGAATATATAGATATGCCACTGTGTATGGCGGCTGCGGATCTTGTAATAACCCGCTGCGGCGCAAGCACTCTTACAGAGCTGGAATCAGTAGGACGGGGAGCTATTCTTATTCCGTCGCCTTCGGTAGCTGAAAATCATCAGTATTATAACGGAATGGTGCTTCAGAAAGCGGGAGCAGGCTATGTTTTCGAGGAGAAGGATCTGACTGATAACACTATTACCGCTAAGGTAAAAGAGCTTATTGAAGAGCCGTCTAAGCTTGAAAGGCTGTCCGAAAATGCGGCAAGGCTGTTTATCCCCGATACCGCAGACAGGATATATAGAACTCTGAGACCGCTGATTGAAAGCGCTGAAAATTGATACAGAAAGTAAAAACAACGGACAAGGAGAAGATAGAAAAATGAACAGCTCCAAAAATACAATGGACAGTTTGAAGCTTCCGGATCAGGATAAGCTGGACAGTCTTCAGGACGGTTTTATAACAAAGAAGCCGGAAAGTACAGGCTCATTCGACGATTTTGACAAGGTTACTGCTCCTACCTTTGCAAAAGCCGGAAAGGTTCAGGATATTCCCAATAAAGAGGATAAAAAGGACGATCCCGACGATTTTATCCCTAAGCCCGATCCAAACAGGAAAGCAAACAATATAGGTGTAAAAGTAGGAAAGCGCTATGTATCCAAGAAAAGAATGGCGAAGATAATTGCATGCTGCGTTATTGCGGCAGCAGTCGTGCTGTTTTTCTTTCCTCCGTTCGTTACAAACAATACCGATGAAAGCTCAGCCGAAAAAAGAAATATCTTTCAGACTATGGGTCTTACTGAGCTTAAGGAGGATATTCTGAAAAATAAATCGGTTTACAGTGAGGAGGGTTTATCCTCAGAATTGAGCGAAAACTACCGTATCTGTAAAGTATCTCTTAATATAAAGAACATGACGCCCTTTGAGCTGAAAATCCCCGGATATGATATTGTTTCGGCAGACAGCGACTATAAGCAAAGATTTATATATGCTTCGCCTGAGAAAAGCGGAGGAGATATTATTCCTCCGTTTTCAAACGAGCCGGTAACTGTAGAGGTTCTCGTAAATGTGGCGTCAATGACTGATCTGCAGTTTGACGAAGCGGTCACTAGTCTTGTTCTTAAAACCTCAGGTATGAAGAAGAAGATAGGAAAATCTCTTTACTGTCCGTGCATACCGGCGTTTGTGCCTGTTTCAAACGCTTCGTCCTTTATACTAGAGCAATAACTGCCGTTTTGAACGCTGTTTGACCTTTCTCACCAGTATAGGAAATTCTGCATATTATATGTAAAGTCAGATGATTTTAATTCGCTGGCGGTGAATTTCTTTGAAAAGGAGAGAAAGCTTTATGCAAAGGCTGGTGATCGAGGGAGAGAAGCGTATAAGCGGAGAAATTGAAGTTCAGGGGGCGAAAAACAGCGCGCTGCCGCTTCTGGCGGGGTGTGTGCTTGCAAGGGGAGAGGTTGTGTTACATAACTGTCCCGGGCTTTCGGACGTTTTTGCCGCCTGTAGGATACTTACCTGTCTTGGCTGCAAATGCAGGACTCAGGGCAATACGGTAACCGTAAGATCCTATGAGCTTACGGGCAGCAGCGTTCCAGACGAGCTGATGAGAGAAATGAGGTCTAGCATAGTTTTCCTCGGGGCTGTTCTCGGAAGAACCGGTGAATGTTCGCTTTCGTTTCCCGGAGGCTGCGAGCTAGGGCCAAGACCGATAGATATGCATATTTCAGCCCTGAAGCAGATGGGCGTTTCAATAAAGGAGGAACACGGAGTTTTAAGCTGTACCTGTCCGAGAGGAATAAAGGGAGCTAAAATAACTCTTTCCTTTCCCTCTGTAGGAGCCACTGAGAATATAATGCTTGCGGCTTGTCTTGCAAAGGGAGATACTGTTATTTACAATGCGGCCAGAGAACCGGAAATTTCCGACTTGGCCAACTTTCTCAATGCCTGCGGTGCAAGGATCAGCGGATACGGCTCAAGCACAGTTTATATAACCGGAGTAAAAAGCCTGCACGGCTGTGAATACAGCGTTATGCCCGACAGGATAGCCGCCTGTACTCTGCTTGCGGCGGCGGCGGTAACTAACGGTGAAATAAGCCTGAAAAACGCCAGAAGTCAGGATATAGATTCTGTAATTCCTGTCTTTGAGCAGATGGGATGTACGATATATCCCTATGAGGACCGTATATATCTTTGCAGCAAGAAGCCGCTGAAAGCTGTAAAAACTATCAGGACTATGCCTTATCCCGGCTTTCCTACCGACGCTCAGGCAATTATCATGGCGGCGCTGACTAAAGCTCAGGGAACCAGCGTTATAGTAGAAAACATATTTGAAAACCGTTATCGTCACGTTGACGAGCTTGTCAGAATGGGAGCCGATATAAAAGCGGAAAGCAAGGTGGCAGTCGTCGAGGGTGTAAAGCGGCTGTACGGAGCCAATGTTCGGGCGACAGACCTCAGAGGAGGAGCGGCGCTTGCAATAGCGGCGCTTGCGGCGGAGGGAGAAACCGTACTTACCAATGTAAAGCTTATAGACAGGGGTTATGAGGAGATCGAAAAGCAGCTGAGCCTGATAGGTGCGTCTATAAGGCGTGAAAGCAGCTGATTTTATTATTTATGAGCCGTTTTGCGGAGTCTGAAAGATCGAAGGGAGCAGCAGCGAAAAAATGAAGGACGTTATAAAAAGCCGGCAGGACGACGGCGAATATAAGCTTATAAACGGACAGCGTGTAAAGGTCAACAGAAGGAAGCGCAGAAGCAATCTTAACACTTACTATGCGCTTGCCGTTGTTCTTGCCGCAGTGATCGTTCTTGTTTTGTGCCTTACCGTATTTTTTAACGCAAAGAAAATCAGTATTGAGGGCGTAAGCCTTTATACAAATGAGCAGATACTTGCAGTCGGGGGAGTAAACAGCGGCGTAAACCTTATCAGAACCGATACGGGAGCAGTTGCTGAAAGGCTTAAAAAAAATCTGGTCTATATAGATGATGTTAAGGTCAGCCGCAAATACCCCTCCGAGCTTGTTATAGACGTTACTGAAGCTGTAAAGGCGGCTCAGATCGAGCATAAGGGAAAATACTATATTCTTTCCGGTTCCGACAGGATACTGGAAGCTTCCGCTGCGTTAGACAGCAAACTTACTCTTGTAAAAGGCTTTGAGCTTAAAAGTCTGACTCCGGGAGAGGTTCTTGAGTCGGAGGACGCTTTTAAGACAAAGATACTTGAACAGCTTGTGAGCGAGCTGAAGACTCTGGATTTTGAGGATATAAGCGTTATCGACCTTTCGGACAGAACAGATATTAAAATGATCTATGACAACAGAATTGAAATACGTCTGGGAAGTTCTGTGGATATTGATTACAAGCTTACATATATAAAGGCAGTTATAGATAAAAGTCTTTCCGATAATTATGAGGGCACACTGAGATATAACGGAATGAACAGCGGTATATCAGCTATTCCAAAGAGCGATTCAAGCTCTGTTCCTGACAGCTCAAAGGACAGCTCATCTTCGCAGGATGCGGAAGCGGCAAATACCGAAGCGGCGGGAGATACGTCGTATGACGGCTCCGGGGACGCAGATTCATATTCCGACAGCTCACAGTCATGGGAGGAAAGCGGAAGTACCGGCGTATACGAAGGCTGGCAGGACGGATATAACGGGAATCAAACTGAAATATGGCAGTAATCCTTGATTTTACAGGAAATATTTCTGATTTATATATTTTTAATAAAATGTTCAGATAGCGTTCAATTAACTGCTTTACATTTGCTGTGTTTTGTGATAATATAGTAATATATCTATATCTATGGGGAATTATGCGGTTTTATGCCGTAAGCTGACTGTTAAAATAATGGATATTACGCTATAAAATGCTATTAGGAGGATGTCAATTATGTCATACGAATATGTTGAAGCGCCGGTAGAGGGTGCAAGGATCAAGGTAATAGGCGTTGGCGGCGGCGGCGGCAATGCTCTTAACTGTATAGCCTGCGCAGGTATTACCGGAAACGTTGATTACATAGCTATTAATACAGATATTCAGGCGCTGAAGAATTCTAAGGCAACCGAAAAGATCCAGATAGGCTCAAAGCTTACTCATGGTCTCGGCGCCGGAGCAAAGCCTGAGATAGGCGAGGCATCGGCTCAGGAGAGCAGAGATGAGATAGCAGAGGTCATCAAGGACGCCGATATGGTTTTCATTACTGCCGGAATGGGAGGCGGAACCGGAACCGGCGCTGCTCCTGTAGTTGCTGAGATAGCTCAGGAGATGGAGAAGCTTACCGTTGCGGTAGTTACAAAGCCTTTCAAGTTTGAAGGCCCTAAGAAAATGGATAAGGCTGAAAAGGGAATCGCGGCAATGCTGGAGCACGTTGACGCTCTTATTGTTATTCCTAACCAGAATCTGCTTTCGGGAGATCAGAAGCTTACTATGCGTCAGTCCTACGCTCTTGCAGACGAGGTACTAAAGACCGACGTTATTTCAATAGCTGAAATAATTACAAGACACGATGAGATAAACGTTGATTTTGCAGATATTACAACAATAATCAAAAATGCCGGTTTTGCTCATATGGCTATCGGACACGGACAGGGCAAGGACAAGGTTCAGGACGTTGTTGCTCAGGTTATTTCAAGCGATCTTCTTGAGACGTCTATTACAGGAGCAAAGAGACTGCTTGTTAATATCACAATGTCTGAGGATATCGTAGTTGATGAGATCGACGAGCTTACAAATGCTATTACCGAGGCTGTAGATCCCGACGCAGAGATCATTTTCGGCAACGGCTATGATTCCAATTCTAACGATGAGGTTTATGTAACTGTTATCGCCGCTGATTTTGACGGCAGCAAAAAGGATTCCGACAGCAATGCTAAAAAGGCTGCTTTTTCAGCAAATTTCAGTGCAGCTTCAGACGACGCCAAGGCTGACGCAGAGGCTATGCATAAGGCGGGGGTAAAGGCTGCTGACAACCCGAATTACTATGACGACATCTTCAATATCTTTAAAAATAAATAATTAGTTTTCGGCAAACCAAAAACAGCTAAGCTTGCTTTGAAGCTTTGAATTGCTTATAAGCGTCAGCGGCTGCCGATGAAATAAGTTAATATGTAAGTATTTTCAATGGGCGGATCGTTGTATCCGTCCTTTTTTTGCAGGCAAAGCGTTTTATGGGGAAAATATATTTAATGGAGGTGGTTTGGTTAGAAGCTACCTGACTTTTATGAAAAAGATGATCGGATTAAAAATAGCGGAGCTTTATAAGGAAATTCAAGTAAAAGAGAAAGCTTTGGATAAAATTCACTTGAAATTTTGCTGAATTTTTGATATAATAAAAATAATGTCGATACCAGTATGTTTCAGCTGCCAATTATACCGAAAATGCGTATGAATACAGGATTTCCCGAAAGATGGACGAATGAACAAGTTTATTCGGACAAAAACTATCATTTGATTTAAGTGATCACTATATTCTGAGAAAAGCCTCATTTCATGCAGGTTCGGGGACTTAGCATTGAAAAGTCACGCCGACTTATGAGGAGTTGTTTTGGTTTTGGGTAATAAAAAATAAGGATATTTATTAAGACTTTTACAGAAATAAGTTTTGACAAAATACCCAAAAAAACAGTCGGAATTTAGTCAAACATTATAAAGTTTTAAAAATGACAGGAAAGCAGTTGAAAATAAGTCTTGAATATAGTATAATATTATTGAACTTTAATTATCTTTGGAGGTAATGAATTATGGCAAGTAATGGATATTTAAGAACGGTCCGTATGGGCGGATTCGATAAATCGGACGTTCTGGCTTATGTAGATGATTTGAACTCTAAAATTTACAATCTTGAATCTCAGGTTGCCGATCAGCAGGAAACTATCGAGCGGCTTGAAAAAACCGGCGGCGGCGCTCAGGGTGATTTCGAGGGCAAGAAGGAACTTGAGAAAAAGGTTGAAGAGGCTAAGAATAAAATTGCCGAGCTGATGGCTTCTACCGATACCATGAAGGTTCAGATCGCAGACTATGAACAGCAGATAACTGAGAAGGACGCAGAGCTTGAAAAGCAGAAGAATGAGATAGAGGATCTCAAGGAGAAGCTTGAAAATGCTGAAGCTAACGCAGGTACCGGAGCTGCTCCCGCATTTGATCTCGGAAGCGTATTTATAGAAGCTCAAAATACCGCAAATAAGGTAGTTACAGAGGCTAAAAAGGCGGCTAAGCAGATGGAAGAGGAAGCTGCTCAGCTTCAGAACCAGATCCTTGACGACGCTAATGCTCAGGCTGAAAAGCTTGTTACTGACGCTCAGACTGAGGCTAACAATACACTCCAGACCGCTAAGCAGAGCGCTGACGCTATGACTGCCGCTGCAAGAGCCGAGGCGGAAGCCGTAACCTCTTCTGCAAAGGCTGAGGCTGAAAAGCTTACTTCCAATGCGAAGGCAGAGGCAGAATCGGTTACATATGAAGCTAAGTCAAAGGCTGATAAAATGATCTCAGACGCAACCAACGAAGCCGGAGTTATCAGAGAGAAATCAGCCGGGCTCAGAAATTCTGTCAAGACGGAGTTTACCGCGCTCAGCGATACGGTACAGAAGCTTGTTACTTCGCTTAACGACCTGTACGGAGCAAGCATAGGCTCTGTAAATACTGCAAGAGATCTTATCGACGAGGGTCTTGATCTGGTTGAAGACGATGGCTGACACTGCTGAGCTTATAGAAGTCAGGGCGGAGGAACTGAAAAAACGTGCTGAGGAGTTTCGGTGCGGAGATAAGCTTCTTCTGACGGGAACGGTTTATACTGCGCGCGACGCCGCTCATAAGCGTTTCATGAAGCTTCTTGACGAGGGCGGAGAACTGCCCTTTGAGCTTGAAAACGCAGTTATTTACTATGCAGGGCCTACTCCTGCGCCTGATGGAAAGCCGATCGGTTCCTGTGGGCCGACTACTTCGGGCAGAATGGACAGATTCGCTCCCAGACTTCTTGATCTGGGTTTAGGCGCAATGATAGGGAAAGGCGAGCGTTCCTCAGAGGTAAGGGAAGCTATAGTACGCAATAAGGCGATATATCTTTGCGCAGTTGGCGGAGCTGGCGCATTGGCCTGCAATTGTATAAAATCATGTGAAGTTATCGCATTTGAGGATCTGGGCTGTGAGTCGGTTAAACGGCTTTATGTTGAAAAGTTTCCGCTTATTGTAGCAGATGACTGCTTCGGAGGAGATATTTTTTCTGTAGGCAGGGCTAAATATTTTCAGGTATAAATATTTGTATTTTGGTTATTTTAACAGGGACGGGTATTTGCTCGTTCCTGTTTTTTTATGCGGTTAGTCAAAATTACTATCAAACAGGCTTCAAATGTGTAGGATATTACAAATTTGCCGAAATGTTAATTTAAATTTTAAAATCACTTGACAGCGGGGTTCTGATATGGTATTATATTATTACATCATATAGTGCGAATGGTGGGATATAGTTTGATGGATAACAGTCAGCTGGGAAACGGCGGTTATGCTGAGTGTTCCGATGAACAGCTTGCCGTTATGGCTAAGAACAACGACAGGCAGGCGGCGCTTTCGCTGATCTCAAGATATATCTGCACTATTGAGGCAAGGGCAGGTTCCTTTGCCGGTGGCGTATACGACGATCTTATTCAGGAGGGTCTGATGGGTCTTATGAAGGCTGTTCAGACGTTTGATGCTGAAAAGGAGGTTAAGTTCGCAACCTACGCTATAACGTGTATCAGAAACAGAATGATTTCGGCGTTCAATAAGGACAAAGCAAGCTTGGAGGAGGTTTCCGGAGAGGACGATGAAGCGTCAGGCCACGATCCGGCGGATATTCCCGAGAATATTGTTCTTGAAAAAGAACGCATGAATGAAATTTTCAATAAAATCTATTCAGCTCTTTCAGAGTTGGAGTGGCGCGTATTTCAATTTTACTTATCAGGTTTGGCTTATAATCAAATAGCATTAAAATTAGGTGTGTCCGTTAAGACGGTTAACAACGCAATGCAGAGGGTTAGGCGAAAACTTAAAGCGGTTTTGAGATAGCAAAAAAGAATTATTCTGTATTGTATGGCCGGGTAGCTTAATTACAGAGCGTTGTTTTACAAAGATGTCGGTGTAAGTCCGACCAGGGCACATTTTAATTTTAGCGAGGTATAAAATCATGTACGAAGACAAGACATTGGTATGCAAGGACTGCGGAAACGAATTTGTTTTCACAGCAGGCGAACAGGAATTTTACGCAAGCAAGGGCTTTGAAAATGAGCCTCAGAGATGTAAGGCTTGCCGTGATTCAAGAAAGAACTCTTCAAGAACCGAAAGACAGATGTACACAGCTACCTGTGCTGCCTGCGGCGGAGAGGCTACTATTCCTTTCAAGCCAAACGAGGACAGACCTGTTTACTGCAGCGAGTGCTTTGCAAAAATGAGAGAGAACTAATTTCTCAGAAGAAATCTTTTTATAAAGACTCTTTGAGCTGCCTTTAAGGCGGCTCTTTTTGTTTTTTGACATCAATTTTAAAGGGAATAATATGGTCTTTATGTTTTATAACTGTTATACGGCTGGTAAAAGACAGAAAGAACTCGTTGGTTCGGCAAAATAATAACTGTAAAAACAAAAACTGATTTCTGTATAAATTTAAAAATAGCTATTGCATTGCGCCGAAAAATTGGTTATAATATAAATAAGCAGTTTAAATGAAAGGAGTATTAAAAATGGCTTTTAAAGTAACAAGGGATACCATTATCGGAGAAATTATGGATCATGATGAAACTACTGCAAAGTTTTTTACTGAAATGGGTATGCACTGCCTTTACTGTCCTTCGTCCAGAGGGGAAACTCTTGAACAGGCTTGTGAGGTTCACGGAGTTGACGTTGAAAGTATGATCGAAAAGCTTAACGCGCATATCGGCGGTTAAATTTTTTATTTATGCTCAGGGTACGCTGTTCATGGTCTTATGACTTTGAAACAGCGTATTTTGATATATTGTAATTCGGGAGAGATTTAAATGAACGACCGCAGACTTCTTGCCTGCGCTGAGCTTTGCAGCGGAAAAAAGGCTGTAGATGTCGGTACAGATCACGGTCATCTGGCGGCTTATCTTATTACTGAGGGAATATGTGAAAGCTGTATAGCCTGCGATATAAACGAAAAGCCGCTTAAAGCCGCTGAGGCTACTGTAAAAAGACTTGGACTTGAAAATAAGATACAGCTGGTATTATCCGACGGACTGGACAAAATATGCCCCGACGGAGTTACAGATATTGTCATAGCCGGAATGGGCGGAGAGCTTATTGCTTCAATTATAGACAGGGCGGAATGGATCAGGGAAAACCGAATAAATCTAGTTCTTCAGCCTATGACAAAGTGGGATCATCTGAGAAAGTGGCTTTATGATAACGGCTTCAGGATAATAAGAGAAATTCCCTGTGAGGACGGACGTTTTGTCTATTCGGTCATGCAGGCGGTTTACATAGGCAGAGCTCCTGATTATAAATGCGATACGGCTTATCTTTACGCAGGAATGGTTACTGCGGATACCGAGGACGGAAAAAAATATCTGCTACGTCAGGCTGAAAGGCTTGAAACGGCTGGTAGGGGAATGCTCCGTTCGGAAGGGAAAAAATCCGAAGGAGATAAAATGATCGAAACCGCCAAGGTTCTTAAATCAAAAATTACCGTATGATACCTTGACATGATGAGAACTGAAGAGACGGCAAAGGAGTACAGTAATGTATTCAGTTTCTATCTCAGCGAGGCTCATATGGGACTAGCTCTGTTTTCAGGTATTCCGCTAGTTGTATTTGCCGTTTTGATAGGATTGTACGAATTTCTCAATGCCTTAATTAAAGACAGAAACCCGAAAAAAGAGGAGGATCAGAATGATAACAGCTAAGGATATTTACAATTACATAGACGAGATCGCTCCGTACTCTTTGCAGGAGGGTTACGACAACAGCGGTCTTAATGTGCTATTTAACGGCGGTGAGGTAAGGCGCGCGCTTATTGCTCTCGACATTACAAATGAAATTATTGCCGAGGCTGAGCGGGTAAAGGCTGATTTGATCATTACTCACCATCCTGTGATCTTCAGGGGACTGAAAACTCTTGATGAGAATAATCCTGCGGTCAAGCTTTGCAGGGCAGGAATTTCTGCGGTTTCGGCGCATACGAATTTCGATTCGGCTAAGATGAACGATATTTTGTGCGAGAAGCTTGGACTTGTGCCGAAAGAACCGCTTGCTGTGGAAAACGGAGCACCTATCGGATATGTTTGCGATCGTCAGCCGCTCTCCTGCAGAGCTATGGCGGCAAGGGTCAGATCTGCGCTTGGCAATACGGTTGTAAGATATAATGATCTGGGAGATGACCGTATGCTGTCACGGATAGCAGTCTGCTCAGGCAGCGGAGGAAGTTTTTTAGGAAGTGCTATGTCCAAAAAGGCGGACTGTTTAATAACCGGCGACGTAAAGCATGATATATTTACAGACGCTCACAATGCAGGAATATGCGTAATCGACGGCGGTCATTTTCATACCGAAAATATATTCTGCGGATATATGAAAAATATTCTGTCGGAAAAATTTCCGCAGGCTGAGTTTTCTGTGGCTGAGAGCAACAAAGATATTTTATCATATGAATTTTAAGGAGATCAAAAAATTATGGCTCTTGACGGAGTATTTTTAAGACTGGTAAAAAACGAGCTTTCACCTCTTATAGGCGGACGTGTAGAGAAGATACATCAGCCCTCAAGAGAGGAGCTTGTTTTCGGGATAAGGACTAAGGATGGCGCATATAAGCTGCTTTTAAATTCGGGAGCGGGAACTGCCAGAGTTCATGTAACAAAGGCAGAGATAGAAAATCCGAAAACTCCCCCAATGTTCTGTATGTTTATGAGAAAGCATTTGTCGTCCGGAAAGCTTGTGGACATCAGACAGGACGGGTTTGAGCGGATACTTTATTTTGATTTTGATTCCGCCAACGAGATGGGAGATATATGCCGGCTGACGCTTGCGGCTGAAATAATGGGCAGGCACTCGAATCTTATACTTATAAATTCCGAAGGAAGAATAATCGACAGTATAAAGCGTGTAGGTCAGGATATGTCAGCGGTAAGAATGGTACTTCCGGGTATGGCGTATACTTTGCCGCCCAGAGAACCTAAACTTTCGCTGCTTGATTCTGAAGCGGAGGATATATGTGCGGAGATAGGGAGGTATCCTCAGCTAAGTCTGTCTAAGGCATTAATGAAAGCAATAGAGGGAATCTCTCCTGTCTTTGCAAGAGAAGCGGAGTATTTTGCTGCTCGGGGAACAGAAATCGCAGTACAGGACATGACTGACGAGGAATTTGACAGGCTTAAATTTTACCTCAGGAAAACGGCCGCTGAAATAAGAAACGGAGAAAATAAGTATACTGTATTAAAAACAAAGGACGGACTGCTGAAGGATTTTTGTTTTACGGCAGTAAATCAGTACGGCGCTCTTATGGTAACAAAGCAGTTTGGATCTCCGAGCGAAGTGCTTGATTATTTCTTTTCCGAAAGGGACAGAACGGCGAGAATGAAGCAGCGGGCGCAGGATCTCTTTAAAATGCTTGTAAGTACCTCAGAAAGAATAGCGAGAAGAACTGCAAATCAGCGTGAGGAGCTGAAGGAATGTGCCGGACGTGATAAGCTAAAAAAATACGGCGATCTGATTATGGCGAATCTTTATTGCCTTGAAAAGGGACAGGGAACGGCAGAGGTCGGAGATTACTACGAGCCGGACTGTCCTGTCATAAAAATTCCTCTTGACAAAAGGCTTACTCCTTCTCAGAATGCGCAGAAATACTACAAGGAATACCGTAAAGCGGATACTGCGGAGAAAAAGCTGATAGGACTTATAAAGCAGGGGGAGGAGGAGCTTGAATATATAGACTCAGTTTTCGATTCTCTTACAAGAGCGGACAGCGAAACGGATATTATACAGCTTAGGCTGGAGCTTGCGGAGCAGGGGTATGTAAAGTCCTCAAAGATAAAGGGAAAGCCTCCAAAGAGCCTGCCGCCGATAAGGTTTGTATCTTCGGACGGATATGAGATCAGGGTAGGGAGAAATAATAAGCAGAACGACAGGCTTACCTGCAAGGACAGCGATAAGCTGGACATATGGCTTCATACTCAGGGAATCACGGGGTCGCATACCGTTATTTCCTGCGGCGGAGAAACTCCTCCCGACAGAACACTGGAGGAAGCAGCGGTAATTGCGGCTTATCATTCAAAGGGCAAAAATTCGTCACAGGTTCCCGTGGATTATACGCTGATAAAGTATGTAAAGAAGCCAAACGGAGCAAAACCAGGAATGGTTATATTTACAAACAACCGTACGCTTTATGTTACGCCTGACGAGGAGCTTGTCAAAAGGCTTGCGGCTAAATAACTGATGACTTGCGGCGGCACTGTATTTTATTTTTGCAGATTCGAGCGACGTCAGGAGCGATTACGCGAACTGCGCCGTCTGCGCTAAGACGATTACAGAATATTCGGCAAAATATCATTGCCTTAGCTGCGGCACAGTATTTTATTTTTGCAGATTCGAGCGACGTCAGGAGCGATCACGCGAACTGCGCCGTCTGCGCTAAGACGATTACAGGATATTCGGCAAAATATCATTGCCTTAGCTGCGGCACTGTATTTTACTTTTGCAGATTCGAGCGACGTCAGGAGCGATCACGCGAACTGCGCAGTCTGCGCTAAGACCCCCCTCACTTATAGGCGAAAATGGGGTAAAAGTTGCATGCAAATGTGCAACTATTAATGAAATATGTCTTAGCTAAAATATAAATCGTATAATTGAACAAATTATTGGCTTGAATTTTGGCGATAATGACTATAAATTTGCTCAAGAGAAATGAAATACGAGAACGCTTGCGGCTGGGTTTGAGGTGGGAAAATAATTGCTCTGAGATTATACTTGGTATACTTGATAAGGAGATAGACAGACTTTTTTAAGGAACGATATGGACGTTTTCTGCCGTCAGCTTTGTGAAAAGATTTAAGGCGGAGGTCATACGAAAATTCTGATTATCGGTCAGAAGCCTGCTTAAAAAAACAAGCTTTCTGTTGAGCTTTGCGCAAAGATCTGCGGAGTTTTGTATGAAACAAGTTTTGATGTGAACGGATTTGCTGAGTTTATGCAGCACAATAATGCTGATCTCAGAATAACAAGAAATTACGGTTCTTCAAATTGCAAAAATGTTTATTTTTATATGTTTCTCTTATTGGAAATCTCGGCAGTTCCTGAACGTTTTGCTGCTGCGATATTCGGGTTTTTAAAATCCTGTACCGATATAAACCGAGCAGATGCTGATAATATCTAAAATTTGTTTTATAATAAGATACAGGACATATAAGGATGTGTTAATATGAAAAGGCTTGATGAAAATTTTTTTCACCGCGACGCTTTGGAGGTAGCTCCGGAACTTGTGGGTAAGACTATAGTTTCCAAAATCAACGGCAGTGAAGTAAGAGTTCGTATTACAGAAACTGAGGTATACCGAGGCGAAGAGGATACCGCCTGCCATGCTCATAAGGGCAGGACAAAGCGCACTGAGGTACTTTACGGAAGGAGCGGCGTTATTTACGTTTATCTCTGTTACGGTATGCATTGGCTGATGAACGTTATTACAGGTGATGAGGGAACGCCGCAGGGAGTGCTTTTCCGTGCAGGAGAAGGCTTTGAAGGCCCTGCCAAGCTTACAAAGCGTTTGGGCGTTACCGGCGAGCTTAATTTACAGTCGTTAGTTGATAATCCGCTTATTTGGATAGAGGACGACGGAAAAAAGCATTCTTTTCATACCGAGAAGAGAGTAGGCATAAATTATGCGGATCAGAAGGATATTGACAGGCTGTGGAGGTTCGTACTGGATAAATGATGGCAGGTTATTGACAAATAAATTTCTGCGTGGTACAATTATTGTATACTGAATTAGTTTAGTTTGGAGGAAATAAAAATGGGTGACATAAAAATTTCAGACAGCGTAATTTATATCGGAGCTGACGACAGAGCTATTGATCTTTTTGAAAGTCAGTATAAGGTACCGAACGGAGTATCTTATAATTCCTATGTAATAATTGATGAAAAGACTGCGGTTATGGACACGGCTGACAGCAGAATAACAGATGTCTGGTTCGAGAAGCTCGGAAAGGCTCTGAACGGAAGAATTCCCGATTATCTGGTAGTTCAGCATATGGAGCCGGATCACGCCGGAAATATACAAAGACTTGCCGAAAAATATCCCGATATGAAAATTGTAGGCAATGCTAAAACCTTTACAATGATGAAGCAGTTTTTCTCAATTGAAAAGCTTGAGGGGCGTTCTGTAATTGTCAAAGAGGGAGATACGCTTTCTCTGGGAAATCATACGCTGCAGTTTATTATGGCTCCAATGGTTCATTGGCCTGAGGTAATGGTTACCTATGAGCAAAGCGAAAAGCTGCTGTTTTCGGCTGACGGCTTTGGAAAATTCGGCGCTCTTGACTCAGACGAGGATTGGACTGACGAAGCGAGAAGATACTATTTCAATATCGTCGGCAAGTACGGGGCGCAGGTTCAGGCGCTGCTGAAAAAGGTTTCAGCTCTTGGTATAAAAATGATATTGCCGCTGCACGGGCCTGTTCTTAAAGAAAATCTAGGATATTATCTTGACAAATACGATACATGGTCAAGCTACAGGGCAGAGGAAAAGGGAATTCTAATTGCATATGCTTCTATTCACGGAAATACGGGAAGAGCGGCGCTGAAGCTTGAGGAAATGCTCAGGGAAAGAGGAGAAGAAAATATAACGGTGCGTGATCTTGCAAGATGCGATATGTCGCAGGCGGTTGCAGACGCTTTTAGGTATGACAGAACAGTGCTTATGGCTGCTTCCTACGACGGCGGAGTTTTTCCGGCAATGGAGGATTTTCTTAATCATCTTAAAGCCAAGCTGTTTCAGAACCGTACAGTCGGTATTGTTGAAAACGGTTCATGGGGTCCGACTGCCGGAAGAGTAATGAAAGGCTTTGCAGAAGCGTTTAAAAACGTTACTGTCGCAGAACCTGCGGTTACGATACGTTCGGTTTTAAACAGCGATTCTGAGAAGGCGCTGTCTGAGCTTGCAGATTGTATTGTAAAATAGCAGTAAAAACTGTTTTTATCTTGAAGTTTATATGAAGTAACGGGCGGCTGAAGTTCGTTTTCTGCTTAATGGCAGGAACGGGCTGAGGCCGCTTTTTGCTGAGAGTTTGCATTTACTTGAGAGCAGGAACTTGTATGATTAAACTGAAATGCAATAAAAATTTATTGAAAAACGATAAAAAAGTATTGACAATTAGTAAAGTGTATGATATAATAACAGCAATAAAAGGTAAAGGGGTCTTATATATGTGGACTGAGACAAAATCGCTTGCGCTTTCAAGAATACTTGCCTGTGCCGCAACGGCTCTTATTGCAGCGCTTGCTTTTTTTGTGCCGTATTTGTCGGAGTGGTACGAGGATATTTCAATCGGAAAGGGTTTTTTTAATGGGATCAGTATTGGCGTTCCTATGACAGTAATACTTTATATATGCGAAGCGTTTGCGCTTGCGGCTATGGCGGCGCTTCATATCCTGCTCTTCAATATCTCAAAGGAGCGTGTGTTCGTTGACAGCAATACGGTTTGTCTTAGGGTAATATCTTGGGCATGTATGCTTGCAGGGTGTGCATTTTTCATTCTGGGATTATTAAGGTTTATATTTATGACAGCTGCGTTTTTTGCAGTAATGCTTGGTCTTGTCATACGGGTATTGAAGAATGTGTTTGAAAAGGCGGTCGAGCTGAAGTCTGAAAACGACTTTACAATTTAGCGGAGGTGAGCTTATGCCTATTGTTGTTAATCTTGACGTTATGATGGCTAAGAGAAAGATTTCCTCGGGAGAGCTTGCCGAAAAAATAGGAATTACTGCCGCAAATCTATCTGTACTGAAAACCGGTAAGGCAAAGGCGATAAGGTTTTCTACTCTTGAAAGGATCTGCGAGGCGCTTGATTGTCAGCCGGGAGATATATTGGAATGGTACAGCGGAGAATAGATAAATAAAACTATGCACAAAAAAGGAGATCTAATTATGACGGATATTACAGAGAACGGCTTTGAGCCGTCTGAAAGCAGGAAGATCCCTATGGTTAAAAGTCCTGAACCAAAGAGAGCGGAGTATGTATTTTCAATAATTATTTTTGCTCTGTCATTTTGCTTTGTGAGGTTTACGATTTTTAATATTTCAGGCTTTATAACTACTGGAGTATATATCCTTATTATTACTTCAGCGATGGTATTCCTTAAAATATCTGGCTGTAAGTTTTCATGGCTTTGCAGGCTTACAGCGGTTATGCTTTATTTGTTCAGCCTTGTTTATTCATTAACCGACGATGTGCTTATTAAGTTTATGGATACGTTTTTTCTTATGGGAGCAGGTGCATATTTTGTTTACGCTTCGGCGGCAGGAAACAAGAAGATCGAAAGGTTTTTTTCTTTTGCATTGCTCAAAGCAGTGTTTGAGTATCCTTTTTCCGAATTTAATAAGGAGATAGAAACTGTTAAGGAGGCTACTAAGCGTTCTAAGCTGAGCGATAATATAAGGGTAATAATAATCGGTATTATTGTAACTGTTCCGCTTACCATGGTAGTTGCGGCGCTTCTTATTTCTGCGGACGACGGGGTAAGGCATATTTTAAGCAGTATAACTGACTTTCTGGAGCCGGAAAGTGTAATAAAGATCGTATTTCAGCTTGCTTTCGCTGTTCCTGCTTCCTGCTATCTGTTCGGAATGCTATATTCAAATATACACAGAGAAGGTGTTGCGCCTCTCGATGAGGAGGCTTGTGAAAGACGTTTGGCTTCGGCAGGAAAGGTAAGAAATGCCGCAGTTTACGCTTCGGTTACTCCTATATGCATACTCTATGTGATATTTTTCTTTTCTCAGGCAGGTTATTTTCTGTCGGCGTTCTCGGGAAAACTTCCCTCAGGCTACAGCTACGCAGGGTATGCAAGACAGGGGTTTTTCGAGCTTTGCGCTATTACCGCTATAAATCTGACGGTAATTGCAGTCATTAATGTAATTGCGCTGAAAGGCGGAAGAGAAAAGCCTGCCGCACTGAAGGTATACAGTATTATGCTTTGCAGCTTTACTCTTATAATGATAGTAGTAGCAATGAGTAAGATGGCAATGTATATATCCGAATACGGTCTTACCAGACTTAGGTTTTTTACGTCGTGGTTCATGATTCTCTGCGCACTGTTTTTCGTGCTTATAATTATCAAGCAGATAAGATTTGATTTTAGGCTTTCAAAATGGGGCGCAGCGGCCTTTACCTTAATGTTCGCCGTTCTGTGCTTTTCACGTCCCGATTATGCTATTGCCCGTTATAATATTGAAAAGTATGAATCCGGAGCTCTGGAACATCTTGATGTACATCAGCTTACCGAATTATCTGACGACGCCTGGTCTGTTCTTTTAGAGAGCGGCAGCTTTGAAAATGCCGGAGAAGAATATAGGAGCATTGCAGACGAAAAGCGCAGGGAGCTTAAAGGCTCAGTATATAAAAGACTTAATATTCCTTCGATGAAAACTCTGCGTATCCTTGAATCAAAGCGGTAAACAAAGCGGTCCGTATTACCTGAAAATACGGACCGCTGTTTATGTTTTATTATATCAATCTTTTAAGATATGGTTTATAGCTGAGAGCAGAGCATTTATTGAAGAAACGATAATGTCAGTATTTCTTCCTGCGCCCCATACTGTTTTTCCGTTGGCAGAAATGCCGACATATGAAACAGCTTCCGCCGATGAATGTCTGTCTATAGCGTGTTCTTCATAGCTTTCAATTGTAAAATCAAGGGGTATTCCCGCTTTAAGAGCGTTTGCTACAGCGTCAAGTCTGCCGTTGCCCTTAGCGGTATAAACGGCATTTCCCTTACCAGGTATCTCAGCTGTGATCTTTGCTGTAATAGCTCCGTCGGCTTCCTGAACGAAGTGAGATTCGCTTACGCTTACGGGAGTTTTTATATTGAGATAGTTCTCTTTGAATATCTCATATATTTCCTCAGGCATAAGCTCCTTATGCTTATGATCTGAAACGTTCTTAACAGCATAGCCGAAGTTTTCACGCATTTTCTTGGGCAGGTTATAGCCGTATTTCTGCTCGAGAAGATAGCCGATACCGCCCTTGCCCGACTGAGAATTGATCCTTATAACGTCTCCGTCGTATTCTCTTCCTACATCCTTGGGGTCGATAGGAAGATACGGTACTGTCCAGTGATCCGGGTCTTTTTCTTCGCGCCACTTCATACCCTTTGCAATAGCATCCTGATGAGAGCCGGAGAAAGCGGCGAAAACAAGACGTCCGGCGTAGGGGCTTCTTTCGTATACCTTCATTCTTGTAACTCTCTCGTAGATCTCGACCAGAGCAGGCATATCAGAGAAGTCAAGCTCAGGGTCTACGCCGTGAGAGTACATATTCATAGCAAGCGTAACAATATCAACATTTCCCGTTCTCTCGCCGTTACCAAAGCAGGTTCCTTCTATTCTGTCAGCGCCTGCAAGCAAGCCAAGCTCTGAATCTGCTACGGCGCAGCCTCTGTCGTTGTGCGGGTGAAGCGATATGATAAGGTTTTCACGGCAGTTCAGATGGTCGCACATATACTCTATCTGAGAAGCGTAAACGTGCGGAAGTGACATTTCTACCGTAACAGGAAGATTTATTATGACCTTGTTATCAGGTGACGGCTTCCAGACGTCAATAACGGCGTTGCATATTTCCAGCGCAAATTCAGGTTCTGTACCTGTGAAGCTTTCGGGAGAGTATTCAAAAACGATATTTCCCTTAGCCGACCTTTTATATTCATTGCAGAGCTTTGCGCCGGTTACTGCAATGTTTATTATCTCATCCTTGGATTTTCTGAAAACCTGCTCTCTCTGCGCTACGGAGGTGGAGTTGTAGAGGTGGACGACGGCGTTTTTCGCTCCGTCTATTGCCTCAAAGGTTTTCTTGATAATATGCTCTCTGGACTGAGTAAGAACCTGGATCGTAACGTCGTCAGGGATCATATTTCTTTCAATAAGCGCACGGCAGAACTCATATTCTGTTTCCGAAGCGGCAGGGAAGCCGATCTCTATTTCCTTAAATCCGATTTTAACAAGATGAGCGAAAAATTCCAGCTTTTCATCTAAGCTCATTGGAATGATCAAAGCCTGATTTCCGTCCCTCAGGTCTACTGAGCACCACTTTGGAGCATGGTCTATATATTCCTTTTTTGTCCACTTTAATGATTCTACAGGCGGCATAAAATAGCCTCTCTGATATTTCTGCGCATTTTTCATAGTAAGTTCCTCCTTATAAATTATATATTCATATGCTTCGTCAATCAGCTGCGAATGTCCGTACATAGTCGGTCGAAAAGCCATTTTCCGTAATATTGCATTATAGGACATCCGCTCCTTTCGTCTAAATTAAAAAAACCCGTCTCTTAATTACAAGAGACGAGTATTATTTACCCGTGTTACCACTCTAATTTATGTATAATTTGCATTATACACCTCAGCCACATCAGACAATGTGCCGCTCTGTAACGGAAGCTTTCCGTGTGAAGCTACTTGACCGAAGCTGTTCAGCCGTTTTCGCCGCACCTGCTCAGGGACGAGCTATTACATAAGATCCGTACTGCCTTGCACCCAACGGCAGCTCTCTGAAACTGAAAGATATGCTTTTCTTCCCATCAGCGCATTTAAAATATTTATATTATCATTATTATATTACACGGATCAGATTTTGTCAACTGTGTTCATACTTATTTTACAATTGCGTATTAAGCACATTTTATTCGTAAGTTTTAAGAAAATCTTATTCATATTAAGAAATACCTAAGATACGGATTGTTGACAAATATATTGGTTTGGGAGTATAATATAATTGTTAAATAAAAAGCAATCTTCTTAAAAGGGAGCGTAATACATGATTTTTGACAGTATAAAGAAGCTTATAGTTTACGGAATTGAAACCGGACTTATTGAAGATGAGGACAGGGTTTACAGTATTAATCGTATTCTTGAAGCGCTTCAGCTTGACGAATACGAGGAACCGAAAGAGGAATATCATAATATTGATATCGAAATAACACTGAAAGAGCTTACTGATTATGCCTGTGAAAACGGCTTGTGTGAAAACAGCGTGGTTTACAGGGATCTGTTTGATACAAAGCTTATGGGACTGCTGACTCCGAGACCCAGCGAAGTAAACAGAACTTTTTGGGGGCTTTATAATAATTCCTCACCAAATAAAGCGACGGATTACTTTTATAAGCTTTCGCAGGACAGCGACTACATAAGGCGTTACAGAATTAAAAAGGATATGCGCTGGATCGCTCCTACCGAATACGGCGAGCTTGATATTACCATAAACCTTTCAAAGCCTGAAAAGGACCCCAAGGCTATAGCGGCTGCTAAAAACGCAAAACAGTCAGGCTATCCGAAATGCCTGCTGTGCTATGAAAACGAGGGTTATGCCGGAAGGGTAGATTCTCCGGCAAGGCAGAACCACAGGGTTATTTCCCTGAAAATTAACGGCGAGGACTGGGGCTTGCAGTATTCCCCGTATGTGTATTACAACGAGCATTGTATTCTTTTTAATAAAAAGCACACTCCTATGGTGATCAACAAAGCCGCATTCTCAAAGCTTTTTGACTTTGTAGAGCAGTTTCCGCATTATTTTATCGGTTCAAATGCCGATCTGCCTATAGTGGGCGGCTCTATTCTTGCTCATGAGCATTTTCAGGGCGGAAACTATACCTTTGCGATGGCAAAGGCTCCTGTTGAAAGAGAGGTCGTTTTCAAGGGCTTTGAAAGCGTAAAGGCGGGTATAGTAAGGTGGCCGATGTCGGTAATAAGAATAGCTTCGCCTGACCGCCGGGAATTGACGGAGCTTGCTGACAAGATCCTTACCTGCTGGAGAGGCTATACGGACGAGGAGGCGTTTGTTTTTGCTAAGACGGAAGGGGAGCCTCATAATACCATAACTCCTATAGCAAGAATGAGAAACGGAAGCTTTGAGCTTGACCTTGTGCTGAGAAACAATATTACGACCGAAGAGCATCCTCTCGGAGTATATCATCCTCATGCGGAGCTTCATCATATAAAGAAGGAGAACATAGGTCTGATAGAGGTAATGGGTCTTGCGGTACTTCCAGCAAGGCTTAGAGAAGAGATGAGCAGGTTAGCTGACGCGCTTGTAAGCGGTGCAGACCTTAGAAGCGACGAAGTTCTTTCCAAGCACGCTGATTGGGCGGAGGAATTTTCAAAGGCATATGATATAACGGCGGGCAACGTTAATGAAATAATTCAGAATGAAATAGGAAAGGTTTTTGCCGAGGTGCTTGAACACGCAGGTGTATTCAAGCGTAACGAAAAGGGCAGAGAATATTTTTCAAGATTTATAGACTATGTGAACGGATAATATTCCGGGCGGTTTAAAATACCGCCTGTTGTTTTGCCGGCATAAAAAAGATACGGCAGATATAGAAAACAGAGAAAGGAAAACAGAAATGACTGCAAGCAGAAAGAAGGCCCTGAAAAGGATAATTGTATTTACGCTGACGGCGCTTCTTGTAATTATCGGAGGAAGATGTATTTATGTTCAGGCGGTTATCCATAATGCCTACGACGTAAAGCCGATCTCAAAAGAACAGATAAAGAGAGCCGACGTAAATAATGCTAATAAGCTTATGATAGTCGCTCACCCCGATGACGAGGTGCTGTGGGGCGGAGGACATCTTATGGAAGGCGGATATATGGTCGTGTGCGTTACCAACGGAAAAAACGAGGTGCGCTCAAAGGAATTTTACAGAGTAATGAAGGAGTCGGGAAACGAGGGCATAATACTGGATTATCCCGATAAGGTAAGAGGGAAACGCGACGACTGGTCAAGAGTTCGGAGCAGTATTATTTCAGATCTTGAAAAGGTAATGAAATATAAAAAATGGGAGCTTATAGTTACTCACAATAAAAACGGAGAATACGGTCATGCTCATCATCAGATGCTGCACGGCTTTGTAACTCAGATATATAACGACGATGAGATAGATACTCAGCTTTACTGCTTCGGAAAGTATTTCAAGAGATCTAAGCTTAAAGACGCTAAAAATACCCTTACTCCTATGACGGCGCAGCAGATCAGCTTTAAGGAAAATCTTGAAAAGCTTTATGTATCGCAGAGCGGAACCGTTGAACATCTGAGTCATATGAACAGCTATGAAATGTGGGAGAAATATATGCCGCCCGTATTAACTGTCGAATCATAACCTAAGGAGCATAGATTTTGAAGGACGCTAAAAAATTCGGTCGTATAAATATAATACATATTGCAGTTCTTACTGCCGTTTATACTCTGACTGTGCTGCTTATAATGCGGTTTGAATACGCTTACGGCTCGAAGATCGACTGGGGGGGACAGCATTACGCTATTCCCGATTATTTCAGGAAGCTTTTTTATGATACCGGAGATATATTTCCGAGCTTTGCGGCAAATCTCGGAGCAGGAGAAAATATTTATAATTTCTCCTATTACGGTCTTTATTCGCCTGTAATTCTTATATCTTATCTTCTGCCGTTTGTCAAAATGTCCGTTTATATCCAGGCGGTAAGTATTATCGGAATGGAAATAAGCATAGTGCTTTTCTATCGTTTTATGAGGACTAAGTTCAGCGATAATACGGCGTTTCTGCTGTCTTTTGCCTTTATGTGCGCAGTACCGCTTATATTTCACAGTCACAGGCATATCATGTTCGTAAGCTATATGCCGTTTCTTATTCTGGCACTGGGTTCGGCGGATAAATATTTTAAAAAGGGGAAGAAATCAGGGCTTATTTTCTGGACTCTTATGATTATTCTTTCAAGCTGGTTTTTCAGCGTTTCGGCGCTTGCGGCGCTGCTTGTTTACGGAGCGTACAGCTATATTTCCGTCAGCAGCGGCAGTATAAAGCTGAAAAGCCTTCTTAAAGCCGGCTTTGGGTATGCAGGAAGGCTTTTTACTGCGGTTATGCTTGCGGGAGTTGTGCTGCTCCCTACTGCTGCTGCGCTTTTGTCCGGACGGGATTCTGCAAACGTAAAAATCGACTGGTCTGAATTTATACCTCAGTTTAAGCTTAATTATATAGGAATGTCCGCATATTCAATGGGTTTGTCCTGTTTTGCGGTTCTGGCTGTTACTGCGGCTCTATTCAGCAGAAACGGCGCAAGGCGGTTTCTTGGCTGTGTCATAGCGGCGGTCTCTGTTTTTCCTGCGATAGTTTATATATTAAACGGAACGATGTATTTTGACGCAAAGGTGCTTATACCTTTTATTCCCCTCTGTATTATTCTTCTTGGGGATTGCTATGAGGAGCTTTGCGCAGGGCAAAGGTCTTATCGTATTATATTTGGTATATTTATTATCGTTTACGCTGCCGGAGCAGTTTTTTACGACGGATCGGAAGGTACATGGGAATTTATGGCGGCAGATATGCTGGTTCTGACGATATGCATTATATGCTTTAAAAGGCTCGGCAGAAAAGTTTTTCTCTGGTTTGCTGCAATGGCGGTTCCTTTTACGGCAATGCTTTCTTTCAATCTGTCGGATAAGCTTGTTCCGCTTAAAACTCTTCAATATGAAAATTCAGAGCAGTTTGAATATCTTGCGGATATAATAGCTTCTGATGAAAAGCTGGTAAGAAGCTCCTGCGGAGTAAACAGGTCGGATACGGTAAATATGGTCTATAATATAGATTACTACAGTCCGTATGTATATTCGTCGCTTCATCATAAAGGCTACAACAGTTTTTATTTCAATGAGATACGAAACGAAAACGAATACAGAAATTCAGCTCTTACAACTCGTTCGTCAAATATTCTTTTTGATATTTTTATGGGAAATAAATATCTCATAACCGATAAGGATCACAGCGAAACCGGCTATGAGCAGGTATGCAGTATGGGAGAGTTAAGGCTTTACAAAAATAATAACGCCCTCCCTGTAGGAAGAAGTACGGACAGGGTAATAAGCGCCGCTGATTATCATCAGCTGAATTCAGTGCAGAGAATGGAGGCTCTTGTTAACTGTATCGTAACTGAGGGAGAAGAGATGCAGGGGTATAAATCGTCGGCGGAGCAGTACGGAGAGATACTGCTTGAAGAAAGTGAAAATATTACAGCGCTTTCCGGAGGCTACAGAATAAAAAGCTCTGAGAATTTTAAAGCCTCTGTTAAGCTGACGGAGCCGATACCGAGGAATAAGATATTTATAATAGAAATAAAAGCAGATAACAAAACGGGAAAAAGAAATGATGTGAAAATATCAATAAACGGAATTAAAAATACTCTAACGAATCCCGAATGGAAGTATTATAACAAAAATACATTTTTTGAATATGTGCTTACAAGCGGAAATGAAGAAAGCCTGTCTGAGCTTGAGTTTCAATTCAGCCGGGGCGATTATACGATCAGCGAGATAAACGCTTATACAATTGATTATCCAACGCCATACTATGACGAGCTGGTATTTGACAAAAACAAAACAAAGGGCGACGTGATGGAGGGAAGTATTGATTGCTCCTCAGACGGATATTTTGAGCTTACCGTTCCGTATGACAGCGGCTTTGAGATTTATGTGGACGGCAGCAGGCAGGATTATGAGAAGGTCGATACTGCGTTCATAGGCTTTCCGATCTCAAAAGGCAGTCATGATATAAAAATAGTTTATACCGCTCCTTTTCAGCGTGAGGGAATCGCTGTTTCAGCGGCGGGACTATTGATATGTGCGGTTTTTGCGGCATATGATCTGAAAAAGCGGAAAACTTCAAAGCCGAAATAGCTTAAAGCATAAAAATGTCCTGAGCAGAATGTAAGATCTATGCTCAGGACATTTTTTTATTTTAGTTCATGTAAGGCAAATTGTCCGTTTTCCATTATTATATAGCTGTGCGGAGAGTTTTCCTTAGGAAGCGCCGCAGAGCCGCAGTTTATATAGGTAAATCCGTTCATATCCTTAATGATCGGAATATGAGTATGTCCGTTAGCCAGTACGTCGCCTTTATGAAGCGGCGGAAGATTATCGGGATTAAAATTGTGACCGTGAGCCGCAAAAACCGTAACCCCGTCAGCGCACAGCAATGCATATTCGGCAAGTATGGGGAAATCCAGTACCATCTGATCGACCTCACAGTCGCAGTTGCCCCTTACGCAGAGAAGCTTATCCTTTGCGGCATTAAGCATTGAAGCGACCGCTTTCGGATCGTGTCCCTCAGGCAGAGGGTTTCTCGGGCCGTGATACAGAAGATCTCCAAGCAGAAGCAGCCTATCAGCTTTATGCATTGCAAATGCGTCAAGCAGTTTTCGGCAGTAATACGCTGAGCCGTGAATATCAGAAGCTATCATGAGTTTCATGCATTCGCCTCAGCCTTCAGCTTTGCCAGATTAGTATATTCCGGCTTGATATGCTTATAGATCTCACAGCCTCTGTCCTTTTTGTATTTTTTTACTATAGTCAGATAAAGACGCTGCTTTGTATCAGTTCCGTTGACTATCTTATAAACGTCGCTGATCTCTTCATCAGAGCAGAAGCCGGTAAGCAGACGGTTTATTTCGCTGAACAGAACCGGCTGCTCCTTTTCTTCTGAGTCAGCCGCTGCCTCAGTTTCAGTCTCATTGGCTTCCTGCGAATTTTCAGATCCAGGCTCTTCAGCTGCTTCAGCTTGTTCGCTGTAGTCAGGTTCTTCAACATGAGGCTCTTCATGAGGTTCATCAAGTGTTGCTCTTTCATTTTCATAATCAAGCAGAGCCTTGAGCTTTAGGTACTTCGGACGGAGAATTTTATAAAGTTCGCTTGCCTGCTGCTTAAAGACCTTGGCAAGAGAATTATGAAAGTCCTCCTTTGAAACAGAGTTGTTAATGCATTCCTTTATTTCTTCAATATCCTCGGCTTCAAAGTCAAAAATGCCCAGCAGAGTATTTCTTATCTGTCCCGAAACTGATCTCGGACGTCGTCCTCTTTTTTTTGCGGGTATCTTTGTAATGACCATATCAGGGGCAGATTTATCATCATTTGCGCCTGAGCTTACGCAGCCGGACGGCAATTCCTCACTGTTTACCGCTTCAGCAGTCAATTCAGCTTTAATTACCGAAACTGATACCTCGCTTTGCATTATCGACGCCTTGGCATCTGTGCTTTCTGCAGGTTTGACCTCACACTGTACAGACGGTGCAGAGGCTGCGCTTTGGATTTGTACGGGATCGTCTGCGTCCTCCGCAAAAGCCGGCTTTTCTATTATACCGAAATTTATCAGCGCCGCATATATCGTAGGACTTCTGAATACTGTACATGAGGTCTGGTTAAGATCGTTGACATTCCAGAAATCATGCAGCTTGTCAAAGCCCTTGTCGTTGCTGATTATAGAAATATTTGTGTAGATGTCCTTCGCGGCGAGGAATCCGACCATGGAGCAGAGCTGAAAATCCAGTGCGTTTTTTCCGCCCACCCTGACTTTCAGATATTCTACGCCTGCAAGCGTTTCCATTACTTTCATGTGCATTTCAAAGCTTATGGTATCTGAATTTTCACTGTAGAAAATAATTACCTTGTCGTTTTCACACAGCCTGTCGATACCGATAAGTCCTTTTGATTTTACGTTTTCAAAGTCTATCAGATATGCGTTCATACAGTTTTCCATGCACATTCAGACGGTGCATGGTTCCTCCTTTGCTTCATAAGTATATTAAATGTTAAAATGTTTCGGGCGTTAATGCCTGTTTCGTTTTGCGGATATTATCATACGGACTGCGAATGCGGCAAAAGCCGTAAGGATTATGATCGATCCTGCCAAAGCCGCCGTAAGTGCAGTCGGCTTTTTCTTACTGATCTCAGCAGAAGCTTCTATTGCCTTTTTATAGCTGTAGCTGCGGCTTCTTACCGATTTGTCAACGCAGGAGGCAATTACCTCGTGTCCCTTGGAATTAGGGTGAATATCTAACTGGGAGATTCTTGTTAGCTCCTTTGATTTCCCCGAAAACGCCGAAGCTACGTCGCAGACCGTATATCCGCCGTTCCTGTCCTCGGAATGGCTGTTGATTATTTCGTTGAGTTTTCCGATTTTTTCATCTGCAAGCTTTTTGAAGGAAGGAATAATTTCAAAGTCCTCCAGCGGATTGTAAAGCGTCTGAACTATTATTTCTGCAGAGCTTATTTTCCTTATATATACGGCTGCTCCGCTTATGTTTTCATCAAAGCTGTCAAGATTCTTGTCTAATCTTTCCGACATATCTTTTATACCTGAAATAAGAGATTTAAGGTCAAAGCTTATATCAGATGAAGGATCTCCTCCTATACCGGAGGAAACTATGGTATCGAGCATAACTCCGAGCAAGTCGTTTCCGCCTATTGAAATAACTATACAGTCGGCGTTCTTTATATCGTCGTCATATTTTCCGTTATTCATTTTCTCCAGAAGCTCGGAGGAAGTCTGACCGTCCTCGGCAAGATTAGTCATAGAAAATCCGCAGCTTTGGGAAAGCTCCCCGGAATACTCTCCTGCAAGAATATTGGCGTACGACCGACAGTTCTCACGCCCGGTATCGTAGCCGTCGAGTCCGTAGCCAGAGGCAATGGAATCTCCGAGAAAAAGCATCTGCGGCGGAACGTTCACCTCAACGTCCTCAAACTCGGTTTCAGCGTAGCAGACCGTACCGAAAAGAACGGAAACGGCAAGTGCGGCGGCTATGCATAACAGTTTTTTAAACATAGAGTTCACCCTTATTTCCTTATGATACTTTTCTTACATATTATTGTATCATATTTTTATCTGTTGTACAACTGTTTTTTGAAAATTTTTATAAATGCTTGACAATATATCCATGCCATGATATTATATAATAGTAGAATATGAAATCATAAAACGCCTGTTTTTCAGAAAGAAAAGAGTGATATTATGACCGATTACTATTATCCCGTATTGAGCGACGAAATAAATCTTCCGATGTATGTGCTGGGAGTAGGTGCAAGAGATAAGGAATTTCATTTTATCCGTGAGGAGGGATATCCGAATCATCAGATAGTTTACTGTATAAGGGGCGGAGGAGTTTTAAAGCTTGACGGTCAGGAATATCCAGTAGCTGCCGGTGACGCTTTTTATCTGCCGCCGCATATCCCTCATGAATATTATCCGTCGGAGGATATCTGGGAAACTCACTGGATAACCTTTGAGGGCAGAGAGGTAAAGCCTGTGCTTGACTATATCAAGCTTGACAGGGCAAAGGTATTCCACATTCACGATATAAACGCCGTAGATGCCATATTCAAGAAAATACTTTATCTTATGAAAACGAATTACTATTACAGCGGTCATCAGTGCTCCGCTCACCTGTATCAGTTTTTTATCGAGCTTAACAGGGTGGTAAATCTTCAGAACGGAACAAAGGACGGAGCTAAGCTGAATCAGCTCCAGCCGGTTATCGACTATATAGATAAAAATTACAGGCGAGATCTGACTCTTGTGGAGCTGTCGGATCTGATAGACCTTTCTCCGCAGTATCTTTGCAGGCTTTTCAAGGAATGTCTTAATATGCGTCCCTTTGAGTATCTCGCAAGGAAAAGGATACAGCAGGCGAAGCTTCTTCTGCTTGAAGATCAGAAAAATATCAATGAAATAGCGGCAATGGTAGGCTATAATGACTGCAGCTATTTCTGTGCGGTTTTCAAGCGTCATGAAATGCTTTCTCCGGCGGAATTCAGGTCGCTTCACAAGAAAGCAAACGGATAAAATATATTTTTGAAGACAGCAAAATTTATTTCGGCGAAAAGTATAAAAAACACTTGACAAATCTGTATTGCTGTGATATAATATTTTAGTCAATGTGATTACTGCATAGAACTACTGTCTGAACTGAGGATGATGGGCTTCTATGAGTTCATAATTTTTAGTTTGGAAGGAGGTCGTTTTTAATGAGAGAAGGAATCCATCCTAAGTACGAGGAAACTACGATTACCTGCGCCTGCGGTAACGTAATAAATACCCGTTCTACAAAGAAGGATATTAAGGTTGAAATCTGTTCAAAGTGTCACCCTTTCTTTACAGGAAAGCAGAAGCTTGTTGATACAGGCGGACGTGTAGACAGATTCAAGAAGAGATTTAATCTTGACTGATAATCGGAAGAGCGGATCATTCCGCTCTTTTTTTGTTTTGGAGGGAATATGCTGTGGCGGAAAGCGATTATGTTACCGTTGAGCTGCCTGCCGAGGACAGCTTTGTCGAGAAAAAGTCGGAGTTTATAGGTCAGATATGTCCTGTAAAGTCTGAGGACGAGGCTATAGAGTTTATAAATTCCGTCAGGGCAAAGCACAGAAAGGCAAGGCATAACGTATACGCTTATATTGTCAGGGAAAATAACGCTTCAAGGTATTCCGATGACGGAGAGCCGCAGGGAACCGGAGGAGTTCCTGTGCTTGACGTATTGAAAAAGGAGGGGCTTACCGACGTCTGCGTAGTGGTTACACGCTATTTCGGCGGAGTGCTTTTGGGCGGCGGAGGACTTGTAAGAGCCTACTCACACGCCTGTAAACTTGCAGTAGATGCGGCGCAGAAAATGATAATGTGCCGCTGTTCGGAAATTACCGTCAGGTGCGGTTATCCGCTGTACGGAAAGCTGGCGTATATTCTTCCGGAATTCGGAGCTATGGTAACGAACGAAAGCTTTGCCGATGACGTAAGCGTTACGATGCTCGTCAGATCGGAGATTGCCGATAAGTTTAAGGCAAAACTTACCGACGTTTCAAACGGGAGAATAAATATATCGGAAATCACAGATTTATGGCATGATTTTGCTTGATATTTGTGCATATATACAAAATTTTGTCCGCAGTAAAGGCTTTTTTACTGCGGATTTTGTATAATATATTAGAAGCCTGCATACTCCGCAGTAAAGAGAGGACGTGACGCCGATGACGCCGAGAGAAAGATACGAAAGCTTTGAAAAATTAATGCTGTGCGAAAACGCCGCTTTTTCGTCAGAAACCAAAGGAAGGGCGTACGATGCTGAAAAATGTCCTTACAGAACCGAATATCAGCGTGACAGAGATAAGATAATCCACTGCAATTCTTTCAGACGCCTCAAGCACAAGACTCAGGTATTTCTTTCTCCGACAGGAGATCATTACCGTACGCGTCTTACTCATACGCTGGAGGTAGGGCAGATAGCACGTACTATTGCCCGTGCTTTGCAGCTTAACGAGGATTTAACCGAGGCGATCGCTATGGGTCATGACTTAGGACATACTCCGTTCGGCCATGCAGGCGAGCGTATACTCAACGAGCTTTCGCCCCACGGCTTTCATCATTATGAGCAGGGACTGAGGGTCGTCGATTGTATAGAAAATGAAGGCCGTGGTCTGAATCTTACATACGAGGTCCGTGACGGGATTTTAAAGCATACCAACCGGACTGCTGAAACGCTTGAAGGCTGTGTAGTCCGCTATGCCGACGTAATCGCGTATATCAATCACGATATTGATGATTCAGTAAGAGGAGGAATTATCTGCGAAGAGGATATTCCGAAGTCAATAACCTCTGTACTGGGTAATTCAAAGTCTGAGAGGATTACAACTCTCGTTAATTCACTGGTGGAAAACGGCGTGTACATGACCGACAAGATTCCTGACGGAGGAGAAATGCCTCCTGCCGAGCCGTATGCCGCAGTCGGAATGTCGTCAGAGGTTGAAATAGCTTATAAGGCTCTTCACGCTTTTATGTTTGAAAGCGTTTACAGGAATCCGAAATGCAAATCGGAGGAAGCAAAGGCACAGGCGATGATCGAGGAGCTTTATAAATATTTTTCCGCTCATCTGGAAAAAATGCCGGCGCTGTATATAAATCTTGCATATAAATACGGAATAGATCAGGCTGTATGCGATTATATTTCGGGAATGTCCGACAGCTATGCTGTTGACGTATTTACCGAGCTGTTCGTACCTGCTGCATGGAAGGTTAGGTAGTTTATGAAAAGAGTCTTTTTGCTGTTTATTCCGGCTGTTTTGCTTGTGATGACCGGCTGTGTAAGCAGCGAGACCCGTGATGAAATAATAGAATGTTTGAAGGATGACGGATATATAGGGGAATCTGATACCTTTGAATACAGCCTTACCGATGTGTCGGATCTTCTGCCAATGTATGAATCGTACAACTATATACTCAAACGACAATGAAGAGAAGTATAATATCAAAATAGACGCCGACTCGGACGAAGGAGTTTATACGGTGGATATTTTATACGGCGTCGAAATATGTGAAACGCAGTATGTTATTGATGGTGAAGAGAAAACTAATTATAATGTTACAGATTATGACAGCAAGGATATACTGACTGTTACTGAGAAAAGCTTTTTGTTTTTTTGATTGGTTTACAGTTGAGGAGAATTAGGTTTTTTTATTTAAGGAGATGATACATAAATGCCGTTGCCTGCTGAATTTCTGGACAGACTTAAAGCCGCTAACCCGATTGCGGAGGTAATGGGCAGCTATGTAAGTCTTAAACGAACCGGACGGGATTATATCTGTCTTTGTCCGTTCCATAACGAAAAAACCCCGTCCTGTCACGTTCATCCCGACAAAGAATACTTTCATTGCTTCGGCTGCGGAGCCGGAGGGGACGTTATAACCTTTACAATGAAATATAATAACCTTGACTACTGGGAAGCAGTTAAGCTGCTTGCTGAGCGTGGCGGAGTACCTCTTCCTGAGGACGGTCAGTTCAGAAGCGGAGGTATCGACAGGCGCAAGCGTATTTACGAGATAAATAAAAAAGCCGCAAGGTTTTTCTACGACAGGCTGCGTTCTCCTGAGGGCAGGCCATGCCGGGAGTATCTGGCGAAGCGCGGACTTAAAGCCGAAACGATCATGAAATACGGAATGGGTTTTGCGCCGAACAGCTGGTCTGAACTTAAAAGCTATATGCTTTCAGAGGGCTATTCGGAGCAGGAGCTTATAGACGCAAGTCTTATATCAAGATCCTTGAAGAATACTAAGAATACATATGATTTTTTCGTTAACCGTGCAATGTTTCCGTTTATAGATCTCAGGGGGAATATTGTCGGCTTCGGAGGACGGGCTTTAAGTCCTGATGACAAGCGAAAATATCTTAATTCAAAGGATACGGCGGTATATAATAAAAACAGGTTTCTGTTTTCTATGAATTTCGCAAAAAATGCGGCGGTCAAGGATAAAAGGATACTTTTATGCGAGGGAAATCTGGACGTTATATCGCTTAATCAGGCTGGCTTTGAAAACGCCGTCGCCTCCTGCGGAACTGCGCTGACTCCCGAGCAGGCGAAGCTTATTTCAAATTACGCCGACGAAGCGGTAATATGCTACGATTCGGACGAGGCAGGGCAGAAGGCGACTAAAAAGGCTATATATATTCTCGGCGAAACGGGGCTGAAGGCGACTGTTATAAAAATGGAGGACGCAAAGGACCCGGACGAGTATATAAATAAATTCGGCGCGGTAAGATTCGGGCATCTTCTGGATCATTCCGAGGGTGCGGTCAATTTTGAGCTTATGAAAGCCAAGGACGGAATTGATACGGATACGGAAGTCGGAAAAGCGGATTATATGAAAAAAATTTACGGTATTCTCGCTTCAATACATTCTCCGGTCGAAAGGGATATTTATATTTCAAAGGTAGCTCTTGAGCAGGGTATCTCAAAGCAGGCGCTGAACGAGGAAATAAACAGTCTTATAAGGAAACGCAATTATCAGAAGAAAAAGCAGGAATGGCGCAGTATACAGAGTTTTGCCGACCGTCGGGATCCTCTTAATCCTGAGGCGGCGGCTCATACAAAGCAGGCAAGGGCGGAGCAGGAGATAATATATTTTATTTATACGAATCCCGACTTCTGTGAGGATATTGCCGGAAGGCTTTCGCCGGAAAAAATGATTACATCGCTCAACAGGCGTATTTATGAGAGTCTGGTGAATAAAATACTCAACGGAGAGGATTATTCGGTATCCTCGTTCAATGATGAATTTTCGGCAGATGAAGTGGGTAAAATAACCTCGATTCTTTCGGAATATGATGATAAGGGAATAGATAAAAACGTGGTTTACGATTGTGTGTCCGCTCTGCTGGAATACAGTCCGGATAAACCGAAAGCAGAGGAAATGTCGGACGACGAGCTTCTTAAATTCAGGGAACAGCTTAAAAGGAAAAAAGGAATTATATAAGTAAATCACAATGATTGGAGAGTTTGATATGACAGACAATAAAAAGAGTATTATGGATAATCTTATGGAACAGGGAAAGGCTACGGGAAAGCTTACCACAAAGGAGATAACCGACGCGCTTGAAAAGCTTGATTACGACGTTGACCAGATGGACGCTTTTTATGACAACTGCTCGGCGCTCAATATTGAGATAATCGACGATATTGTACCGGACGATACGCTTATTCTTGTAAATCCGGAGGACGATATTACTCCCGACGAGGTTGATATAGGGCTTTCTACCGACGGTATCGCTATTGACGATCCTGTAAAGATCTACCTGAAAGAAATAGGACGCGTTCCGCTTCTTTCATCGGAGGAGGAGATCCAGCTTGCTGAGAAAATGGGCGGAAACAATGAAAAGGAGGCTTCAAACGCAAGAAAGCGTCTTGCCGAGGCCAACCTTCGTCTTGTCGTATCTATCGCAAAGAGGTATGTAGGCAGGGGGATGTCCTTTCTTGACCTGATCCAGGAGGGCAATATGGGTCTTATTAAAGCAGTTGAGAAGTTTGATTATACAAAGGGCTTCAAGTTTTCTACTTATGCTACCTGGTGGATAAGACAGGCTATAACCAGAGCGATAGCAGATCAGGCGAGAACGATAAGAATTCCTGTCCATATGGTCGAGACAATTACAAAGGTTAAAAAGGTATCAAGTCAGCTGCTGCATGAAAACGGTCACGATCCTTCCCCTGAGGAAATTGCCGATCGTTTGGAAATGCCTGTTGAGAGGGTAAGGGAAATAATGAGGATAGCTCAGGATCCCGTTTCTCTGGAAACTCCCATAGGTGAGGAGGAGGATTCGCATCTCGGCGACTTCATTCCTGATGAGGACGCTCCTGCGCCTGCTGAGGCGGCTTCTCAGGTCCTTCTGAAGGAGCAGATAAATCAGGTGCTTTCTACTCTTACGGAGCGCGAGGAAAAGGTTTTAAGACTGCGCTTCGGTCTTGAGGACGGACGTTCCAGAACTCTTGAAGAGGTAGGTCAGCAGTTTAATGTTACCAGAGAGAGAATACGCCAGATAGAGGCAAAGGCTCTCAGAAAGCTGCGTCATCCTAACAGAAGCAATAAGGTAAGGGATTACCTGGATTAATCGGAGGAATAAGAATGCATATAACTCTTGAAACGGACTATGCTGTAAGAATCGTTTCGGTGCTGTGTCTTGACGGAGGAAGAGTAGAGGCGAAGGCTATATCGGAAAGAGCCGTAGTTACGCTGCGGTTTGCTTTGAAGATACTGAGAAAGCTGGTTTCCGCAGGAATAGTAAGATCCTATAAGGGAACTCAGGGGGGGTATCAGATAAATCACAGCCCCAAGGATATTAACCTTAAAATGGTAACCGAAGCTATCGAAGGTACATACTATTTCTCAAGGTGTTTGTCACCCGACGGAATATGCAGCAGGGGAGCCTCTGGGGTATGCTGCTATCAGAAAGCTTTCTGTGAAATATCGGAAATGGTAAGACGGAAGCTGGAAAGCTACAATTTTGCTGATCTGATAGCAAATTCTGAAGAATTCACAAAGGAAGAAAAGGAGAATGCTGTTTCACCGCAGAAAAAATAAACAAAGCCGAAGGGCGGAGGAGTTCAGGCTCAGCAGGGAAGCTGAAGAGCTGATAGACGAAGAATTTCCGAACGAGGACGACGCTTACCTTAGGCAGAAACGCAGAAAACGGCGGCGTTTTCTATTCAGGCTGGCGATCGTCTGTATTGCCGTAATAGCTTTGAATTATGCTGTACTTGTATTCAGCGGCGTTATTAAGGTAAACGAACCGAGAAAACGGGACTATCCAGCCAGAGGAGCCGTTGTTTCTGACAGGCTCGGGGAAATAAAGTGGGGGACGCTTGCTAACCGAAATATGTCTTACGTTTATATACAGGCCTCAAAGGGTACGGATTTTATTGATAAAAGCTTTGAGGAGAATTGGAAAAGGTCAGCGGATTCTGAGCTTATGACAGGAGCTGTACATGATTTTGATTTCAAGAAGGACGGAACGGCTCAGGCTGAGCATTTCTGCTCGCTTCTTGGCGAAAATATCAGCGGAAGATTGTATCCTGCGGTTGATCTTACAATGAATATCAGGGAAAAGATATTTGATGAAGATCCTGCGGAGGTATGCGGAAGAATTTCAGATTTCTGTGATTATGTTTTCGACAAATACGGCTGCGGAGTTTTTCTTATCTGTGATAAGAACAGCTATGAAAGCTATATAAGGTCTGATTTTTCAGAAGCTTTGATATGGGTAATATCCACTTCAAATGAACCGAATTTCTGCGATAACTGGAGCATATGGCAGTACTTTGACAAGGAAAAGTCAGAGGGCTATGAGAATACAGGAGAACGCTATCCGCTTTTGGTAGCGAAAAAGGATATGACACCAAAAGAGTTCAGAGAAAAATTTACGGTAAAATAAGATCCGCCGCATGAATTTTTGTTCATGCGGCGGATCTTTGCGGTTACATTGCAAAATTTATAATAATTCCGGAAACGATCGCTGTAATATAAAGGATACCCATTACAGCGAAGTTCTGCTTCATGTGCTTATTTGTCTTGAAAAGTACAAGCAGTCCGACTCCGGCTCCGGTACATAGTCCGGCGATCGCCGAGCCGAATGAAACTATGCCGTCTATATAAAGCTGTGTAATAACTACCGAAGCGGCGCAGTTTGGAATAAATCCGAACAGAGCTGTTATAAGCGGCTGAAATACCGAATCTGTCATCATTATTCTTCGGATATTTTCTTCACCTGCAAATTCGATCGCAAAGCCGAGAATTATGTTTACAATAAGTATAAATATTATAATATTCACAGTATGTGACAGCGCTGCCCTTAGAATACTGTGATGTTCGCAGTCGCAGTGAGCACAGATCTCTTTGAACGGCTCCTCCTGCTTTTCAAGCTTGAAGAATTTCAAAACTGCGTCTACGGCAATTCCTGCCGCAATAGCTATAAGAGTTTTTATTACAATAAACTTCCAGAGTGATCCGACGCTTGATGGATTGGACAAAAGCATGGGGATCGCTTCATCACTTGTCGAAAGAAAAACGGCGACCAGAGTTCCGACAGAAATAAGTCTTCCTGAAAAAAGGTTTGCTGCGGCAACGGAAAATCCGCACTGAGGAACTGCGCCTAAAAGTCCGCCGCCTATTGCTCCGAACGGTCCCAGCTTTCTAAGTCCTTTGACTAGTTTATCTGAAGAGCGGTGTTCAATATATTCGATCAGGATATAAACGCCCAGAAGGAACGGGAGCGTTTTCAGAGTATCAAGCAATGCGTCAAGTAAAATGTCTATCAAGTTTTACCTCCTGAAAAATTTTATCTTATATTTATGAACGTTAACTAAGTAATTATACATCATATGTTTTAAAAGGTCAAGGGATTTACGGCGAAAATAAGATGTGATAAAAAATTATTGGTTTTTGTTCAGATTTTATGTTTACGGAGTCCTGATATTACACATACTTATATTTGAAGATACAGATATGTTAATTTTGTGCAGATTGTACAACTATACAACGTGTCGTTTATTCAAGTATACAAACTTTATAAAATTGTGAAAAAACACTAGCAAATCGTTTCCACATATGCTATAATGAGATTGTGGAAACGATTTGCTACAAATTCCGGAATATAAGCAGGTCACAAGTGAACGTAAGAATATTTGGTAAAATTTCAGAGATTTGCACAGCTGAGTTTATCGGTGCAAACTTAAAATCAGGAAAGGAAGGGTCATATTTATGAATTATCAGGAACTAGCCGAACAGATACGGACTCTTACCGGAGGCAGTGAAAATATCCAGAGTGTTTCCCACTGCTCCACAAGACTTCGTATGGTGCTTAAAGACGATTTGAAATGCGACAAGGAGGCAATTGAAGGGCTTGACGGAGTAAAGGGAGTTTTCGTTAACTCAGGACAGCTGCAGATAATAATCGGTCAGGGTCATGTAAATAAGGTATACGAGGCGATGACCGGAGAGGGGGATATAAAAGAGGTAAGCTCTGAGGAGCTTAAAAAGGAAGCGGCTCAGAAGCTTAACTGGTTTCAGCGCTTTGCCAGAACTCTTTCAAATATCTTTGTTCCGATAATTCCCGTTATCGTAGCAAGCGGTGTTTTAATGGGACTGCTTGGAATGCTGACAAATTTTAATGTTATCAATACCGAAAGCGGAATTTATCAGCTGCTTGATATTTTCTCCAATGCGGCTTTTACATTTCTTCCGATAATCGTAGCTTTTTCAGCCGCTAAGGAATTCGGCTGCAATCCCTATCTTGCCGCGGCGCTGGGCGGAATAATGGTCCATCCGGCTTTGCAGAATGCATGGAATATGGGAAAAGCGGGACAGACTACGGAATACGTTTCGATATTCGGGCTGGATATTGCAAAGATAGGCTATCAGGGAACTGTGCTTCCCATACTGATCGCCGTACTGCTTATGGCCTTTGTAGAAAAGCGTCTGCATAAAATCATGCCTAATTCAATTGATTTTCTTCTTACGCCTTTCTTTACTCTGCTTATTACAGGCTTTGCTACCTTTATAGTAATAGGCCCTGCGGGAAGGTTTATCGGAAACGGTATTTCATTTGTTCTCACTTTCCTTTATGATAAGCTGGGAGCGATCGCAGGCGTTATATTCGGCGGGGCGTACTCGTCAATTGTGCTTACGGGAATGCATCACAGCTTTCATGCAGTGGAAACAGAGCTTATTGGAAACGTAGGAACAAACTTCCTGCTGCCTATCTGGTCAATGGCTAACGTTGCTCAGGGCGGAGCGGCTCTTGCGGTTTCAATGATGACAAAGAACAAAAAGCTAAAGGCAGTTGCCGCTCCGGCTTCGTTCTCCTGTCTTCTGGGAATAACCGAAGCAGCGATTTTCGGCGTAAATCTAAGGCTTGTAAAGCCGTTTATAGCGGCGGCAATAGGAGGAGCGCTGGGCGGAGGCTTTGTTGTTCTTATGAAGGTAGGAATGACAGGAATAGGCGTTACGGGTATCCCGGGAATCGCCATAGTTCAGTCTAGCTCTATACTGATGTATATAATCGGCATGGCTATAGCTTTTGCCGGAGCATTTATAGCGACCAGGCTTCTGGGCTTTAAAGACGAGGCGTAAGTAAACGCATATCAGCCTTTTTTCGTACTGCTGTCGGTAAGCAGTGCGGAAAAGGCGGTACATAGTGAAAGGAGAAAAGCTTCCCTTGGGAAGTCTTGATAATAAGAATGCAGATCAAGGATATAGCGAGAATTGCCGGAGTTGCTCCGTCTACTGTATCAAGAGTAATAAATAATTCAGGATATGTAAGCGCAGAGGTAAGGGAGCGCGTTGAAAGGATAATAACAGAAACGGGATATGTGCCTAACAGCGTGGCTAAATCTCTTAAAGGCAAGAAAACCAACGTTATCGGATTTATTATACCTCAGCTTTCCTCGGAGTCGATGTCAAAGATAGCTGAGGGGGCGTCGGAGGAATGCGAAAAGAATAATTATGATATTCTGCTTGCAAATACAGGTCTTAAAGCTGAAAGAGAGCTTAAATACCTTAAAACCCTGAATCAAAGGCAGATAGACGGGATAATTATGATGTCAGTCAAGCTTTCCTCCGAGCATAAGAAACTTATAGACGAGCTTAGGATCCCCGTAGTCGTTATAGGACAGAAGCAGGAAGGCCTTTGCTGTATTACCC